>DASXRJ010000119.1:0-12777 GCA_036506675.1 Nocardioides sp.
GGGCACCAGGTCGTCGAGAGTGCCGTCCCAGCGACCGACCTGGGCGCTCACCACGGAGAGCCGGTCGTCGCCGGTGGGTGCGACCGCGGCCCAGGCAGAGGCGGGCAGCGCGATCGGCAGGCACAGGCCCGCGTTGTAGTCGGTGTGCTCGCCGATCAGGTTCACCCGTCCGGGGGCCCGGCCCACGGCGCTGGGGTCCACGCCGTACGCCTCACGAAAGCCCGCCGCGGCGTTGATTCCGTCCGTCATGCCGCGCAGCCTAGGCTGAGGGTGTGAAGACCCTGACCGCAGGTGCCGACGCCCCCGACTTCGACCTCCCCGACCAGGACGGGGAGCGCGTGCAGCTCAGCGAGCTGGTGCGGAAGGGCCCGGTGGTCCTGTTCTTCTATCCGGCGGCCAACACGCCGACCTGCACCAAGGAGGCCTGCACCTTCCGCGATCTCGCGAGCGAGTACGCCGAGGCGGGCGTCCAGCGGGTCGGTATCAGCACCGACTCCGTGGAGAAGCAGAGCGGCTTCTCCCAGAAGTTCGGCTTCGACTACCCGCTGCTGGCCGACGCGGACGGCGCGGTCACCAAGGCGTACGGCGTCCGCCGCGGCCTGGTCGGCGTCGCCAAGCGGGTCACGTTCGTGATCGACGAGTCGCGGCAGATCCGCGAGGCGATCAGCAGCGAGTTCAACGGCGACATCCACGCCACCGATGCGCTCGCGGCCGCGCGCCGCCTCGCCGGCTGAACCAGACGGGTAGATTCCGACGGTGCGATTCCTCAACGACCAACCGGCCCCGTTCGACCTGACGTACGACGACGTCTTCATGGTGCCGCAGCACTCCGACGTGGCCTCCCGCTACGACGTCGACCTGGCCACCTCCGACGGCACCGGCGCAACCCTGCCGCTGGTCGTGGCCAACATGACCGCGATCGCCGGCAAGCGGATGGCCGAGACGATGGCCCGCCGTGGTGGGCTGGCCGCGATCCCACAGGACATCCCGATCCCCGTGGTCACCGACGTGGTGCGTTGGGTGAAGACTCGCCACCACGTCTTCGACACCCCGATCGAGCTGGCCCCCCACCAGACCGTGGCCGAGGCGCTGGCGCTGATCCCCAAGCGGGCTCACCGGGCGGCCGTGGTGGTCGAGGACGGCAAGCCGATCGGGATCGTCACCGAGGAGGACTGCACCGAGGTCGACCGGTTCGCCCAGGTGCGCGACGTGATGTCGCCGCGGATGCTCACGATCTCCGACGACGCCGACCCTCGCGACGCCTTCGAGGCGCTCGACGAGGCGCGGGAACGGGTTGCCGTCGCCATCACCGGCGCCGGCCACCTGGCCGGGCTGCTGACCCGCACCGGCGCGCTGCGCGCCACGCTCTACACGCCGGCCATCGACCACGACGGTGGCCTGCGGGTCGCGGCGGCGATCGGCGTGAACGGCGATGTCGCGGCCAAGGCGGAGGCGCTGCTCGAGGCCGGGGTCGACTGCCTGGTCATCGACACCGCCCACGGCCACCAGGAACGCATGGTGGAGGCGCTCCGCGCCGTCCGCGCCCTGGACCCGGAGGTGCCGGTCGCGGCCGGCAACATCGTGTCGGCCGAGGGCACCCGCGAGCTGATCGAGGCCGGTGCCGACATCGTCAAGGTCGGCGTCGGCCCTGGCGCCATGTGTACGACGCGGATGATGACCGGCGTCGGGCGACCCCAGTTCTCCGCGGTGCTCGAGTGCGCGGCCGCTGCGCGCGAGCTCGGCAAGCACGTCTGGGCGGACGGGGGAGTGCGGCACCCGCGCGACGTCGCGCTGGCGCTGGCCGCGGGCGCCTCGAGCGTGATGATCGGGTCCTGGTTCGCCGGCACCCACGAGTCGCCGGGCGACCTGCTCACCGACGCGGACGGCCGGCCTTTCAAGGTCTCCTTCGGCATGGCCTCGGCGCGTGCGGTCGCCAACCGGACCAGCACCGAGTCGGCGTACGACCGGGCCCGTAAGGGGCTCTACGAGGAGGGCATCTCCTCGTCGCGGATGTACCTCGACCCGGTCCGCCCAGGCGTCGAGGATCTGGTCGACCAGATCTGTGCCGGGCTCCGCTCCGCCTGCACGTACGCCGGTGCCGCCACCCTCGAGGAGTTCCACGAGCGCGCGGTGGTCGGCGTGCAGTCGAGCGCCGGCTTCCACGAGGGCCGACCGTTGAGCACCTCCTGGTGAACAGCTACCTGGTGGTCGCCGCGACCGCGGCCGAGGCGGCGCACGTGCCGGCCGGGCTGCCCGTGGTGATCACCGGCATGGGCAAGACCGCGGCGGCTGCAGCCACCACCCGGGCGCTCTGCGGTCGCGACGACCTCGACCGGCTCACGGTGGTCAACATCGGCACCGCGGGTGCCCTGCACGACGGTCTCGAAGGCCTGCACACGCCCGGCGTCGTACTCAACCACGACCTGAGCGCCGACATCATCCGGGCGCTGGGCTACGACCCGCAGGAACGCCTGGTGCTCCACGACGACCCGACCGTGCTGGCCACCGGCGACGTCTTCGTCACCGACCCGGTGGTCCGGGCCCGGCTCGCGGAGCGGGCGCAGCTCGTCGACATGGAGGGGTACGCCGTCGCTTGGGCGGCCCTTCAGCTCGGCGTACGGGTGCGGCTGGTCAAGCACGTCTCCGACAACGCGGACGAGTCCGCCCTCGACTGGCCGGCCCTGGTCGAGGCGAGCGCGAAGGCGCTGGGCGGCTGGCTGCGCGACAACCTCTAGCGCCGCCCCTTCCGGCTCTTCTTGGGCGGGGCCTGCGCGCGCGGCGGGACCGGACCGGGGCCGGGCTCGAGTTTCGGTCAGGGTCTCGATCGCGGCTGGCCGCTTCTAACCGCCGAAGTGGCGAAATTGGCCCCGCGAAGTGGCAAGAATTGCCCCTGAAGTGTGACTGTTCAGGTGCTCAGTGAGCTGGCGCTGGGGATTCTAGGCGTCGTCGATGAAGGGGTCGGAGAGTACGTCGACCGCCGCGCGTTGCGGCTTTCGGGCGGTCGACAGGTGGGACCTGACGGTGGGGAAGGCGTCTGCGCCGACGCCCCGGCCGAACCAGACCTGTCCGCCGAACGGCCTCCACCCCTGCTCGCCGGGCGGGCGGGAGCCGTCGGTTCAAACGTGCAGTAAGAGGCGACTCGCCGACGGCACGCACCAAAGCGGCGGTTTTCACGGGGGATCTCGCGTTACTGCCTGTTTGAACCGACGACACCGGCGACCGCAGGCATCCGGCGGTCGAGACCAGCCCCAGCTCAACCCGTTGCCGGCCAGGGACCGGCGCGGCCTAGCGCCGCTTCTTCCGGCTCTTCTTGGGCGGGGCCTGACGGTCGCGGGAGCTGTTCTCGGTGCGGCCGCGGACGATGCCCACGAAGGTCTCCAGCTGCGGGTCGGCATCGTCCACCCGCCAGGCCAGGCCGATGCGGGTCTCGGGCACGCCCAGCAGGAACCGGTAGTCGACGTCCTTGCGATGGTGCAGCCGCGCCAGCGACATCGGCATCACCGCGACGCCGGTGCCGCTGGCCACCACCTCGACCGCGTCCTTGGCACTCATCTCCGGGAACGGCAGCTGCTCCACGGTCGGCTCCAGCTCCGCCGGGGCGCCGTACACGAGCTGTTCGCCGGCCAGCTCCGCGACGTCGATCTCGTCGTACGCCGTCACCACGTGCTCGAGCGGCACCACGACGACCGGCCGCTCGTGCCACAGCGGGATGCAGTGCAGCCCGTCGCGCTCGACGGGGAGCCGCACGAAGCACATCGCGACCCGGCCGTCGGTGAGGGCCGCGCGCTGGTCGGGCTCCTCGACCGGCACCAGCTCGAGCGGACCCAGCGAGCGTCGCCTCCAGGTCTCCGCCCACTTGTCGGGGCTCACGCCGGGCACGAACCCGATCCGGAAGGCGGTCACCGCGACAGGCTAACCCGGCTCGGCGTGTGCGCGGTCCTCTGGACCTAGTGGTCATCTCCGGAAGTTCGTCGTGTGTCCCGCACAGGCGGAACTGCCTGCGCTGTGGCTGCTCGCGCATCGGCCGGCCGGCGCGGACGGCCCGGGACTGGCTCTGAGGACGAGCCTGCGGCGGACTCGGACTCGGGTCCGCTCATGCGAAGAGGACGCCGAGCGAGTTCTGGACCAGGAACGCCGCGGCCAGTACGCCGCCGATCAGCGTCGGGATCAACCAGTTGACCGCACCCCTCCGCCGCGCCTGCAGCCCGAACCCCACCGCCGTCAGGCACGGCGCCAGCAGCAGGAGTACGGCGGGACCACCGGCGGTCAGCATGACCAGCCGCGGGATGTCGGAGTCGCCGCTGTCGTAGCCCTGACGGGTCAGTAGCCACTCGCCCAGCACCATCGCACCCACCACCGCCACCGGCGTGATGCCGACGCTGACCCAGGCCCTCCGCAGGGAGCTCCTGGCCCGGCGTTCGTGCCAGGAGAGCTGGACCGTCATCGCGCACCCGGCTGCCTAGCCATCGCGCTGACGTCGAGCGCTCGGAGGCCGCCGATCAGCTCGGCGAGCTGGGCCGGCGTCAGGGCGCCGGGTCGCGCGAACACCAGGTTGCCCTGCTTGAACGCCATCAGCGTCGGGATCGAGGTGATGCCCAGCGCCTGCGCCAGGGCCGGCTCGGTCTGGGTGTCGACGCTGCCGAACGCGAGGTCGGGGTTGGCCTCCGCCGCGTTCTCGTACGTCGGTGCGAACTGCCGACACGGGCCGCACCACGCCGCCCAGAAGTCGACCAGCAGGATCTCGTGCTCGGCGATCGCGGCCTGGAAGGTCTCGGCACCGAGGTCGAAGCTGGTCATCGTCGGGCTCCCATCGACGTCGTACACATGGTCAGGCGATCGCCGCGACCAGGACGAACAGCGCGGCCGCACCAGCCACCGTAGCCGCCGCGGTGAGGGCGCTGCGGGGCGTTCCCTCGCTCCAGTCCCGATGCCCGGCCGTCTCGGTGGCGCCGGTCGGACGGCGTACGGCGATCCAGACCGCGGCCGCGACCAGGCCGCAGCCCACGACCACCAAGGTGAGCGGCGCGGCCAGCCGTCCCGGGAACCACTCGTTGGCCGCCCTGGGCAGGATCATCAGGGTGCCGAGCGCGCCCACGGCCAGGAGGATCAGGTCACGGAGCGCCACGGCCGCGACCACGACGGCCGTGGCGTTGACCAGTGCGAACGCGATGCCGGCGTCGTACGACGACGTGGTCATCGCGCCGAAGACCATCCCCGCCGCCGCCACGGGTACGACGGCCCGGCGCGGCCGGAGCAGTCCTCCCCAGCCCAGGAGCAGCCAGCAGGCCGCGACGGCCCAGACCCCGACGCCGGGGAGGGCGTCTCCTTGGACGAAGTCGCCGATCGCCGATGCGGTGGCCATCATGACCGTCAGCATCATCACCAGCTGTTGCACGAGGACCCGGTGCAGCGTCCACAGCACCGTCGCGACCGCCGCCGTGCCCGTCGCGACCAGGACGCCGACGTCCGCGTCGTCGAGATCGAAGCCCTCGGTCGCCAGTACGCCCAGGAAGCCGGCGACGGTGGCGCAGCCGGCCAGCCAGACCACCGAACGGAGTCGGGACCCGGCCTCACCCAGCCGCTGCGGTACGGCGAACCCACCCGCCAGGAGGGCGCAGACCACCGCACCCAGGATCAGCAGCCGGGAGGTGGTCCCCAGGTCGTGCCAGTACTGGGCGGCGATCAGGAAGCAGCCGGCCGCGACGATCACGCCGCCGACGTACGCCAGGGCTTCGACCACCATCGACGTGTGTGGATGCGGCGGTGGCGGCACCGGGGCGCCGCTCGCCTTGATCAGCCGGGCCTGGGTGGGCGAGATGATGCGCGCGTTGACCCAGCCGTCGACCAGGGCGTCGAGATCGGATCCGGAGACCCTCGGCGGGCCGGCCGGCGAGGGGTCAGCGGCTGCGGCGTGGGATGCGGTCGCGTGTGTCATGGCGGTCTCCTCTCGCACCACCAGTCTTCGCCTCGCCGGGCCGATCGGCATGGGCCGGAGGTCTCGACGCCGCGGGTCCATCGCCATGCGTGGTTGTCGACGGTCAGGAGCCGCGACCGATTGCCAGGGGCGCCGGGGGAGTGGTGTCGTGGTGGGGTCCGGTCGAGGAGGAGGGTCCGCGATGGTCGAAGGTCTGCCGAGCACGATGCGCGCCTGGGCGGCGAGCGGGCACGGCGGCGCTCCCGGCCGGCTGGTGCCGGTCGAACGCGAGATCCCGGAGCCGGCCCCCGACGAGGTGCTGCTCGAGGTCGCCGCCTGCGGCGTGTGCCGGACGGACCTGCACCTCACCGACGGCGACCTCACGCCGCGCCGGCCGCTCGTGGTGCCGGGACACGAGGTGGTCGGGACGGTCGTCGCGAGGGGCCCGGCCGCCACCCGGTTCGAGCTCGGCGACCGGGTCGGGATCGCCTGGCTGCGGCGTACGTGTGGGCGGTGCGGTCCGTGCCGTTCGGGACGGGAGAACCTCTGCCGTGGGTCGGAGTACACCGGCTGGGACGCCGACGGAGGCTTCGCGGAGTACGCCGTCGTACCCGAGGCGTTCGCCTACCGCCTGCCCACCGGCCTGACCGACGTCGAGGTGGCCCCACTGCTGTGCTCGGGGATCATCGGCTACCGGGCCCTGCGCCGGGCCGGGCTGCCACCCGGCGGCCGCCTCGGCATCTACGGGTACGGCGCGAGCGCGCACCTCACCGCCCAGCTGGCCATCGCGCAGGGTGCCGAGGTGCACGTCCTGACCAGGGACGAGTCCGCGCGGCGGCTGGCCCTCGAGCTGGGCGCTCGCTCCGCCGGCCCGGCCGACGGCACGCCGCCGGTCCCGCTCGACGCCGCGATCCTGTTCGCACCCGTCGGCGACCTGGTGCCCGTGGCGCTCGCGGCCCTCGAGCAGGGCGGCACGCTGGCCGTCGCCGGCATCCACCTCACCGACATCCCTCGGCTCGACTACCAGCGGCACCTCTTCCGCGAGCGCACGCTGACCAGCGTCACCGCCAACACCCGGATGGACGGCGAGGAGCTGCTCCGGTTGGCGGTGGCAGTCGGGGTGCGGGCCCACGTGACGGCGTACCCCTTCGACGGCGCGGACCGCGCGCTCGACGACCTGGCGCGGGGAGCGCTCACCGGCGCGGCGGTGCTGCAGCTCTGAGGCGTACGGCCCGATCGGGTCGGACCACGGGTCCCGGGCAAGCCGGGCCGGACGGCCCTGTGATGCCGGCGCCGCCGGGGGTTGCATGGAGACCAGACGACGAGAAGCCCGGCATTGGATGCGGCGGAGGTAAGCAGGACGAGATGCCCCGCCATGACTCCCACACCGTGTCAAACGGCACCGGGTTCTCGTCGTCTAGACGACTAGTCGTCTAGCGCGGCCAGGTCCCTCCCGGACCGACCGACCCGGATCCGAGAGGAGCGACCAATGGAGACAGTCGACGAAAGAGCCGACTCGCCCGACCGCGAGATCTGGAACGTGGTGATCACGCTCGCCGACGCGGGGGACCGGATCACGGCGCTGGCCCGGCTGCAGGACGGCCCGGACGCGGCCATCGGCCTCGGGTCGGCGCCCTGCGACGACCTGGGCGACCTCGAGGCGAGGTACACCCAGGCGGCCCGCCGGTCCCTCGAGGACCTCGGTCGGTCGCTCGGCTATCTGGCCGACGTGCGCGGGTACGCCGCCGCCGACCAGGCCTGACTACTGGCCCGAACCCGCTCGCCACGAGGATGGCCTGACGGCCCCCACGGGAGTGACCAAGGACCCTCGGCGTATCGGCGCGCGCGGCGAAGGCTGGGGTTGAGGGACGTCCGCCCCGGATGCCCCGTCAACCCGAGAGGAAGAGAGACATGAACACCATCGTGCGTCGCAGGCACAACCCGGTCGCCGACGTACTTGACTGGTTCGGAGGGGACGCGGCGTCCGAGCTGCGGGCCTTCGGCCTCGCCCCGTACGTCCGGATCGAGGACTACGTCGAGGGTGACACCTACGTCCTGCGTGCCGAGATGCCTGGCGTCGACCCCGACAAGGACGTGGAGCTGAACCTCCGCGACGACGTTCTCACGATCCGTGGCGAGCGGCGCCAGGAGGAGAAGGACCGCAACCGGCACGAGTTCCACTACGGCTCGTTCGAGCGCAGCATCCAGCTGCCCCCCGGCACCACGGCCGACGACATCGTGGCCAAGTACGCCGACGGCGTACTCGAGGTCCGGGTGCCGTACCGTACCGAGCCGCCCGAGGCGCACCGGATCCCGGTGCAGCGGACCGAGAGCTGAGGCGGGCGTGTTCGCCGCTGTGGGGGACCGGCTCGTCGTGCCGAGCCATCATGTCGACGGTCCCGTGCGGGACGCCGAGATCCTTGAGGTGAGGCACCCGGACGGCAGCCCGCCGTACGTGGTGCGCTGGTCGGACACGGGTCACGAGGCCCTCGTGTTCCCAGGCCCGGATGCGTTCGTCGAGCACTTAGGCCACGACCCCGCGGAAGGTTGACGGTCGCCGCAGGTGACAGGCCCGGGCCGTGGTGGCCCGGGCCTGTGGCGCGGCAGCCAGGTGGGGCCGACTGCGTAAGCAGCCCCAGCTGGCCGCGAATGCACCCCCGTGCACGTTTAACCTAGGCACAGCGACCGAAGTCCGAGCAGGGTCTTTGGACCCGACTTCGGTAGGTGCTTTCGGGCTCGGGCGGGATGTCCGGCCTACGGCTCGAAGCGGTAGCCCATCCCAGGCTCGTTGAGCAGATGGCGCGGGTGCGCCGGATCGGGCTCGAGCTTCTTGCGCAGCTGGGCCATGTAGAGGCGCAGGTTGCCCTGCGCGGTCTCGTAGCCGGGTCCCCACACCTCGCTCAGCAGCTGGCGCTGGCTGAGCAGCTTGCCGGGGCTGCGGACCAGGACCTCGAGCAGGTGCCACTCGGTCGGCGTGAGCCGTACGTCGGTCCCCGCGAGGGTCACCCGCCGGGCCGCCAGGTCGACCGTGGCCTCGCCGACCTGGACCACCGGCAGGTCCGTCGGTACGCCGCCGCGTCGCGACATCGCCCGCAGCCGGGCCAGCAGCTCCTCCATGCCGAAAGGCTTGGTCACATAGTCGTCGGCGCCGGCGTCGAGCGCCTCCACCTTGTCGCTGCTGTCCGAGCGGCCGGAGAGCACCAGGATCGGCACGTTCGTCCATCCGCGCAGGCCGGCCACGACCTCGGTGCCGTCCATGTCCGGCAGCCCGAGGTCGAGCACGACCAGATCGGGGGGCTCGGTGGCGGCGATCTCGAGTGCCTCGGTCCCGGTCGATGCGGTGCGGACGTCGTACTTGCGGGCGCGCAGGTTGATGCCGAGCGCGCGCAGCAGCTGCGGCTCGTCGTCGACGACGAGGATGCGGGTCATGTCGCGGACTCCTGGCGCTCGCGCCGGCCGGGAGCGGCCGACTCGTCGTCGGGGGCGGCCCGCAGCGACACCACCATGGTCAGGCCGCCGCCGGGGGTCTCCTCGGGACTCAGGGAGCCGCCCATCACCTCGGTGAGCCCCCGCGAGAGGGCCAGGCCGAGCCCCACGCCGACGGTGTTGTCGGTGTCTCCGAGCCGCTGGAACGGCAGGAAGACCCGCTCCCAGTCGTCCGGCGGGATGCCCGGTCCCTGGTCGACCACCCGCACCTCGACCCGCTCGCCGAGCCGGCTGGAGGTCACGTGCGGTGGCGTGGCGGCCGGGGAGTGGCGCAGCGCGTTGGCCAGCAGGTTGGCCAGCACCCGCTCCAGCAGCCCCGGGTCGGCCAGGACCGGCGGCAGGCCGTCGGGGGCGTCGACCACGACCCGCCGGCCGTCGGGCCCGAGGTCGTCGAGGCTGCGGGCGATGACCTCGTCGACCGCGGTCGGCTGCGCGTCGATGCTGAGCGCTCCGGCGTTGAGCCGGCTCATGTCGAGCAGGTTGTCGACCAGCCGGGCCAGCCGGTCGAGGGACTCGTCGGCGGCCAGCAACAGCTCGTGGCGGTCGTCGGCCGGCAGGTCGACGTCGCGGCTGAGCAGGCTCGACACCGACGCCTTGGCCGCGGCGAGCGGCGTACGCAGGTCGTGGCCGACGGCGGCGAGCAGCGCCGTACGCATCTTGTTGGCCTCGGCCAGGGGCGCCGCCGCGGCGGCCGCCTCGCTGAGCCGGATCCGGTCCACGACGACCGCGACCTGGGCCGCGAACGCGCCGACCAGCCGCTGGTCCTCGGCCTCCAGCAACGGGCCGCGCAGGGCCAGCCGGAAACCGTCGCCGGCGGGTACGTCGGTCGTCTCGCCGGTGGCTCCCGCGGTCGGCGGCCCGGCGCCGGCCACCGTCCGCCAGCCGTTGTCGGTGCGCTCCAGGAGGGTCGCGGACGTCAGCCCGAAGGTCTCCCGCAGCCGTTCCAGCATCTCGTCGAGCACGTGGTCGCCGCCGAGGACGCTGCCCGCCAGGTTGGCCAGCGTGCGCGCCTCGGCCGCGGCTCGCGCCGCCTGTCGGGTACGACGCGCGGCCAGGTCGACCACCGAGCTGACCAGCGCCGCCACCAGCACGAACACCACCAGCGCCAGCGAGTTGTTCGTCTCCGCGATCGTGAAGGTGTGGAACGGCGGGGTGAAGAAGAAGTTGAGCAGCGCCGTCCCCGCCACCGCCGCGATCAGCGCCGGCGCCAGCCCGCCGACCAGCGACACCACCACGATGAGCAGCAGGAACAGCAGCATGTCGCTGACCAGGTTGAGCTGGCCGCGCACCGGCACCAGCAGCAAGGTCAACAGGGGTGGCAGCAGCAGCGCGAGCGCGAAGCCGCGCAGCCGGCGACGCCGGCTCAGGCTGCCTCGGCCGTGCGGCAGCGAGAGTCCGACGCCGGTGTGGCTGTGCGTGACGATGTGGACGTCGATGTCGCCGGAGTCGCGGATCGTGGCGGCCGACGTACCCCGTGAGAAGAGCCGCGCCGGCGCCGACCGCCGGCTGTCACCCAGCACCAGCTGGGTGGCGTTCTCCGCCCGGGCGAACGCCAGCAGGGCCGCCGGCACGTCGTCCCCGAGGACCTGGTGGTACGTGCCGCCGAGCGACTCCACCAGCAGCCGCTGGGTGGCCAGCGACGCCTCGCTGGCGCCGGCCAGACCGTCGGAGCGCGCCACATGTACGGCGAGCAGGTCGCCGCCGCTGGAGCGCGCGGCGATCCGGGCCGCCCGCCGGATCAGGGTGTCGCCCTCGGGCCCGCCGGTGAGCGCCACCACGACCCGCTCCCGGGCCTCCCAGGTGCCGGTGATGTCGTGCTGCTCGCGGTACTGCTGCAGCGCTGCATCGACCCGGTCCGCCGTCCAGAGCAGGGCGAGCTCCCGCAGCGCGTTGAGGTTGCCGGCCCGGAAGTAGTTGGACAGCGCCGCGTCGACCTTCTCCGGAGCGTAGACGTTGCCGTGTGCGAGCCGCCGCCGTAGCGCCTCGGCCGTCATGTCGCGCAGCTCGATCTGATCGGCTGCCCGCACCACGGCGTCGGGCACAGTCTCGCGCTGTGGGACCCCGGTGATCTTCTCGACGACGTCGTTGACCGACTCGAGGTGCTGGATGTTGACGGTCGTGATCACCTCGATCCCGGCGGCGAGCAGCTCCTCGATGTCCTGCCAGCGCTTGGCGTTGCGCGACCCCGGGACGTTCGTGTGCGCGAGCTCGTCGACCAGCGCCACGCGGGGGTGTCGGCGCAGCACGGCGTCGACGTCCATCTCCTCGAAGCGGGCGCCTCGGTAGGTCATCTTCCTGCGAGGGACGACCTCCAGCCCCTCGATCAGCTCGGCGGTGTGCTCGCGGCCGTGGGTCTCGACGAAGCCGACGACGACGTCGGTGCCGCGCTCGAAGCGGCGATGACCTTCGCCGAGCATGGCGTAGGTCTTGCCGACTCCGGGCGCGGCACCGAGGTAGACGCGCAGCTTGCCCCGCGTGTTCATGTGCCCAGTGTGCCGCTCAACGCGGCCGATCGAGGGCCAGGTTGAGCTCGAGCACGTTCACGTGCGGCTCACCGAGGAACCCGAGCGAGCGTCCGGAGGTGTACGACGCCACCAGCTCCCGTACCTGCGCGGGGTCGAGGCCACGGACCCGGGCGACGCGAGCGACCTGCTGGGCGGCGTACTCCGGGCTGATGTCGGGGTCGAGGCCCGAGCCACTGGCCAGCAGCGCGTCGGGGGCCACGTCGGCCGGCGCGGTGCCGTCGAGCTTCGCGGCGGCGGCCCGGCGGTCCTCGATCGCGGAGACCAGGTCGGGGTTCTCGGGACCCAGGTTGGAGGCGCCGGAGGCGAGCGGGTCGTAGTTGCCCGCCGACGGCCGGCTCTGGAAGTACTCCGGGTGCCCCTCGAACGACTGGCCGATCAGGGCGGACCCGACCACCTTGCCGTCGCGGGAGACCAACGACCCGTCGGCCCGGCCGGGGAAGACGACCTGTGCGAACCCGGTCACCGCGAGCGGGTAGGCCAGGCCGACCAGGACCGTCAGCACGACCATGATGCGTACGGCGGGCGACAGCTGGCGCACCGAGGGGCGGAACAGGGGAGTGGACACGGTGTTGCCTTTCAGCCGATGCCGGGAATCTGGGACACCAGCAGGTCGATGACCTTGATGCCGAGGAAGGGAGCCACGATGCCGCCGAGGCCGTAGATGGCCAGGTTGCGGCGCAGCATCGAGGCGGCGGACGACGGTTTGTAGCCCACCCCGCGCAGTGCCAGCGGGATCAGCCCGATGATGATCAGCGCGTTGAAGACTACCGCCGAGAGGATCGCCGACTCCGGGCTGTCGAGCCGCATCACGTTGAGCTTGTCGAGACCGCCGTACACGCCGGCGAACATGGC
>DASXRJ010000120.1:0-25735 GCA_036506675.1 Nocardioides sp.
CACCACCACTGCATGGCCCCGGGTCCGCTCGAGATGCGGCGTGGCGTACTTCAGCGTCCGGAACGTCCCCGTGAGGTTGACGTCGATCACTCGCTCGAACACCGCCTCGTCGGCCTGGCGCACGGTCCCGTAGGCCACCACGCCAGCGTTCGCCACGATCAGGTCCATGCCTCCCATGGCCTGCGCACTCCGGTCGATCGCAGACTCGAGCGACGCGCCGTCGCGAACATCGGCCTCGAACCACGTGGCGGCAGGACCCAGGTCGTCAGCGAGCTCCTCGAGCCTGGCGGCCTCCAGGCCGACCAGGGCGACCCGGGCGCCTCGAGAAACCGCGAGACGCGCGACCGCCGCGCCGATGCCACGCGCCGCACCTGTCACCACGAGCCGCTTACCAGCGAGATCCTGTTTCATGGGCAGACCATAACTTGGTTATCGTGCTCGCGCAAGAGGCCTATCTTCTCCGCCAAGCTGCCGCTTGCCTTCGCCATATAACAAAGTTATAGTTCCAGTTCACCCCCAACCAGATCGCCGAGAGAGCAGGCCGACATGAAGGCATTCGTCGTCGAGAAGTACGCCAAGGACGGGCTCCGCGCCGCCGACGTACCCCACCCCACCGTCGGCGCCGATGACGTCCTGGTGAAGGTGCGCGCGGCAAGCATCAACCCGCTGGACAAGATGGTCCGCAACGGTGAGTTCAAGCAGCTGATCAAGTACAAGCGACCGTTCGTGCTGGGTCACGACGTGGCCGGGGTGGTGACCCAAGTCGGTTCGGCCGTTCGCGAGTTCCACGTCGGTGACGAGGTCTACTCACGCCCTCGCGACCTCCGGATCGGGACGTTCGCGGAATTCGTCTCGATCCACCAGGATGACGTGGCCCACAAGCCGGGTTCCCTCTCGCTCGTCGAGGCCGCGGCTGTCCCGCTGGTTGCCCTCGCCGCCTGGCAGACCCTCGTCGACCTCGCCGAGGTCAAGCCCGGCCAGAAGGTGCTCGTCCACGCGGGAGCCGGGGGCCTCGGCTCGACGCTGGTCCAGCTCGCCAAGCACCTGGGCGCCTACGTCGCGACGACGGCGCACACCGACGACGTGGAGCGAGTGCGTGGGCTCGGCGCCGACGAGGTCATCGACTTCACCAAGACCGATTTCGCTGACGTGCTCTCGGGCTACGACGTCGTTCTCGACTCCCTCGGCGGCTCCAACCTCGAGAAGTCGCTCACCGTCCTCAAGCCCGGTGGCCTGGCGATCAGCGTGGTCGGGCCGCCCGATCCGGCGTTCGCCCACCAGCTGCACCAGCCAATGCTGCGCCCCGTCATGGCGATCCTGAGCCGGAAGATCCGCCGCCGCGCACGGGAGCTCGGCGTGCGCTACTCCTTCTTCTTCATGCAGGCCAACGGCGCACAGCTGCGGGAGCTCGCTTCCCTGTACGACGCGGGCCACCTCCGCCCTGTTCTCGACGAGCGGACCTTCCCGTTCGACCAGACGGTCGAAGCTCTCACGTACGTCGAAGAAGGCAAGGCTCGCGGCAAAGTCGTCATCACCATGGACGAAGCTTCCCGATGAACAGCAAGACGATCCAGCCACGTGGTGCGATCGACTCCCCTACGTCGTACATCGACGTGGACGGGAACAAGTTCGCGTACCGCGAGTTCGGCCCGAGCACCGGTGTTCCCGTGGTCTTCCTCCATCACTTCACCGCGGTGATCGACGACTGGGACCCGCGGGTCATCGACGGGATCTCCGCAGAGCGTCGCGTCATCACCTTCGACAACCGTGGCGTGGGCGGAACCGGTGGGCACGTGCCGACATCGGTCGATGCCATGGCCGACGACGCCATCTCCTTCATCCGAGCCCTCGGACTCGAGCAGGTCGACGTGCTGGGCTTCTCCCTGGGCGGCTTCATCTCGCAGCTGATCGCGACGAAGGAACCCGGACTCGTCCGACGGATCGTCCTCGCCGGCACGGGCGGTGCCGGGAGCGCGGGCACCGGGCGAATCACCCGCAGGCTCGTCTCCGACACGCTCCACGGCGCCCTCACCTTGAGCAACCCCAAGCCCTACCTGTTCTTCACCAGGACGGCCAACGGCAAGGCCGCGGCCGCGGCGTACATGCAGCGTCTGAAGGAACGAACGACCGACCGCGTCCGGCCAACCCCGCTCCAAGGGGTCGCAGCGCAGCTGATTGCGATCCAGAGATGGGGCCGGCGAGCTCCGATGGACCTGACCGCGATCCAGCACCCAGTGCTGGTGGCCAACGGTGAGGACGACCGGATGCTCCCGACACGGGCGTCGTTCGACCTGGCTCACCGGCTCCCGAACGCGTCACTGCGGATCTACCCCGACTCCGGTCACGGCGGAGTCTTCCAGCACCACGAGCAGTTCGTGCCGCACGTGCTGGAGTTCCTGCGATGAGCACCGAGACGGGATGGCGGGACCCGGCGCTGTGGAACGGGCTGCTCCTCGGGTCCGCAGCCCTTGGCGTGGCTGCCATCGGCGTCATCTATCTCTTCGCGCCGCAGACGCTGCTCAGCGTCTACGGGATCGACCTCCGGTCGGCATCCGAGACGAACCTCTACAGAAGCGGCTACGGCGGACTCTTCCTGGCATTTGCGATCCTGTTCGCGCTCGGCGCTCTCGAAACGCACCATTCACGAACGGTGCAGCTGGCCTTGCTGACCTTCATGGGGGGACTCGCGGTCGGACGACTCGTCAGTGTCGTGGCTGACGGCTGGCCCCACCCGCTGCTCACGGCTGTGCTTGTCGTCGAGCTGACCTACGCAGGCGCCGCCGGTGTCGTCCTGAAAGCCACGTCACGCCCGAGTCAGTGAACCAAGCGGGGCCGCATCACGAAGTCGGAGACCAGTGGGCCGAGCTCGTCGGCCGTGGTGACCAGGCCGAGATGGCCGTCGTCGTACACATGCAGCACGCTGTGCGGAAGCAGCCGGCGCATGATCCGGGCGTTAACCAACGGGATGATCGGGTCGTCGCTACCAGCCAAGATCAGGACCGGCTGACGGATCAACGGCAGAGCCGGCAGGCTGGTCCATCCTGCTCCGGCGAGCAGCTGCATCGCATAGCCGCGGCCCCTCCGGGACCACTCCCGGCCCAGGAAGTCCACCGACGCGCTCCGCGACCGCCTACAGGCGATTCTGTGGGCATTCACGCCTCCCTGCGCCTGAGGCGCGCGACCTCCTCAGTGACGCGGGCGCTCCGTGCCCAAAGTGCGCCCAAAGTGCGCCATAAGGCGGGTTGAGGAGGTCAGCGACTTCATCGCAAAATCGCGTCACCGCAGGTCAGCGCCGGTCTTCCCCAGCAGCGCGACGCACTCCACATGGCTGGTCATCGGGAAGAGGTCGAAGGCCCGCACGGCGGTGGTGCGGTAGCCGTGCTCGGCGAAGATCTTGAGGTCGCGGGCCAGCGCGGCCGGGTCGCAGGCGACGTACGCCACCGCGCGCGGAGCGCTCGAGACGATCTGCTCCACGACCTTGCGGCGGGCACCCTCGCGCGGCGGGTCGAGTACGACGAGGTCCGCCGGCGGGCTGTCGAGTACGCCGAGCACCCGCTCCACCGGTCCACACTCGACCCGGGTGGCGGTCAGGCCGGCCAGGTTCTCCTCGGCGTACTCGCAGGCCTGCCGGTCGGCCTCCACGGCCAGCACCGAGCCGGTCGGGCCCACCGCCTCGGCCAGGAAGCGGGCGAACAGGCCGACGCCGGCGTACAGGTCCATGGCCGACTCCCCCGGCCGCGGCGCGAGCATCTCCATCACCGTGCCGACCAGGGTGGGCGCGGCACCGGGATGCACCTGCCAGAAGCCGGTGGCCGACAGCGCGAACGACCGCTCGTCGACGGTCTCGACCACCGTCTCGCTCGGGTCCGCGGCCGTGACGTCGCGGGCGTCGTCGGCGGCGATCAGGCACCGGTCGACGGGGATGACGTCATGCGAACGGTGCCGCCGCATCCCGCGTCGACCGTCGCTGGTCGTCGCGAACTCGACCCGGGTGCGCCACCCGAGCCCGTCCACGTCGCCCGGCACCGGCGCCACGGTCAGCCCGCTCACGAGCGGGTCGTCGGCAGAGAAGCCACCGAGCCGGACCAGCTGCTCGCGGACCACGCTCGCCTTGAGCTCGCGCTGGGCCGGCAGCGCGACGTGCTGGAAGTCGCAGCCGCCACAGAGGCCGGGGCCGGCGTACGGGCACGGTGGGGTCACCCGGTCGGGCGACGCGGTCAGCACCTGTACGGCGTCGCCGCGCCAGAACCGGTCTCCCTCGGTCCCCTCGGTGATCTCGACGACCACCTCCTCGCCGGGCAGGGCGTGCCGGGTGAAGACCACCCGGCTCTCCCCAGGGTTCTCGGGAGGTCCGGGCAGCCGGACCACGAAGTGCCCGCCGTGCGCGACCGGGCCGACGACGGCGGTGAAGCGCTCGCCGACGCGTGAGCGGCCGCGGGCCTGGCGCTCGCGAGTCTGGCGGGCCGGGCGACGGGCCATCAGGGACCGCCCCGACGACCGGCGCCGGAGGGGTTGCGCCGGGTCCGGCCCAGGCGTACGTCGCCGGGCCGCAACCGTGTCAGCTCCCAGTCCTCGCGCTCGCGGACCAGCTCGGAGGACCGCAGCTGGTAGGGCACCGAGGTCACCATCACGCCCGGAGTGAACAGCAGCCGGCCCTTGAGCCGCAGCGCGGTCTGGTTGTGGAGCAGCTGCTCCCACCAGCGCCCGACGACGTACTCGGGGATGTAGACCGCGACCACGCCGCGCGGGTTGGCCTCCCGGATCGAGACCGCGTAGTCGACGATCGGCTTGATCAGCTCGCGGTAGGGCGAGTGCAGCACCTTGAGCGGTACGTCGATGTGCCGGGCGTCCCACTCCTCCAGCAGCGCGTCGGTGGCCCGCGGGTCCGTGCTGACGTAGACCGCCTCGAGGATGTTGGGCCGCGTCGCCTTGGCGTAGGCGAGCGCCCGCAGCGTCGGCTTGTGCAGCTTGGAGGCGAGCACGATCGCGTGCACCCGGGTCGGCAGCACCTTGTCCTGGTCGTCGGCCGCGAGCTCGTCGGCGACGTGGTCGTAGTGGCTGCGGATGCCCTTCATCAGCACGAAGAAGACCGTCATCGCGAGGATCGTGATCCACGCGCCCGCCAGGAACTTGGTGATCAGCACGATCACGAGCACCACGCTGGTGAAGACCAGGCCGGTGGCGTTGATGACCCGGGACTGGTACATCCGCCGGCGGGCAGCGGGGTCGTCCTCGGTGCGCAGATGCCGGGTCCAGTGCCGGATCATGCCGAGCTGGCTGAGGTTGAACGACACGAACACACCGACGATGTACAGCTGGATCAGCCGCGTGGTCTCGGCGTTGAAGAGCTGGATCAGCACGATCGCCATCACCGCGAGGAAGACGATGCCGTTGCTGTACGCGAGCCGGTCGCCGCGCGATCCCAGGGCCCGCGGCGCGTAGCCGTCCTGGGCCAGGATCGAGCCCAGCACCGGGAAGCCGTTGAACGCCGTGTTGGCGGCCAGCACCAAGATGATGCCGGTCATCGCTACCACGAAGTAGAAGCCGGGCGAGAAGCCCTCGAAGATCGCGCGCGCCATCTGGGCGATCACGGCGTGCTGGTCGTAGTCGTCGGGGAGCGGCTGGCCGTTCCTGGTCAGCCGGTCCAGATCGTGCGGGTCGACGTACTTCAGGCCCATCTGCTTGGCCAGCACGATCACGCTCAGCATCATCGTGATCGCGATCATGCCGAGCAGCAGCAGCGTGGTGGCGGCGTTGCGGCTCTTGGGCTTGCGGAACGCTGGTACGCCGTTCGAGATCGCCTCGACGCCGGTCAGCGCCGCACAGCCCGACGAGAACGCCCGGGCCAGCAGGAACATCAGCGCGAGCGTGGTCATCGAGCCGCCGTACTGTGCAGTGGCCTCGATGTGGAGGTCGGCGCTCTCTACGAGCGGCAGGTCTCCGGTCACCAGCTGGGCCATGCCGACGGCACTCATGCCGAGGATCGCGGCCATGAAGCAGTACGTCGGGATCGCGAAGAACGTGCCGGACTCGCGGATGCCGCGCAGGTTCATCGCCATCAGCAGCAGCACCATCACGCTGGCCAGGCTGGCCTCGTGGCCGCTCAGCACGGGAATGGCAGAGGCGGCGTACTGGGCCCCGGACGAGATCGACACGGCGACGGTCAGGACGTAGTCGACGAGCAGCGCGCTGGCGACGGTGACGCCGGCGGTGCGGCCGAGGTTGACGGTCGCCACCTCGTAGTCGCCGCCGCCGCTCGGGTAGGCGTGCACGGTCTGGCGGTAGGACATCACGACCGCGGTCATGACCAGCGCCACCGCGATGCCGATCTTCCAGGACCAGACGTACGCCGACGCGCCGGCCAGCGACAGCATGATGAAGACCTCGTCGGGGGCGTAGGCGACCGACGAGAGTGCGTCACTGGCGAAGACGGGCAGGGCGATCCGCTTGGGGAGCAAGGTCTCCCCCAGCTGGGAACTGCGCAGTTTGCGCCCCAGCAGGATCCGCTTGGATACGTCGCGCACGCCCACGAGCGAACAGGCTAGACCACGCTCGGGTTGACCGATCTACCACCGTTCGCACGCGGTCACCGCACGGGTCGTCAGGCGGCGTACTCGCGGCGTACTCGCTGATGTAGCGTCGTCCTCGTGCATGTCGTGATCATGGGCTGTGGCCGCGTCGGCTCGACGCTCGCCCGCAGCCTCGAGGACCGCAACCACACCGTCTCCATCATCGACGCCAACCCCGACGCCTTCCGTCGTCTCGGGCCGTCGTTCAACGGCGACAAGGTGACCGGCTACGGCTTCGACCAGGCGGTGCTCGCCACCGCGGGCATCGGTCGCGCGGACGCGTTCGCCGCGGTGTCGAGTGGCGACAACTCCAACATCATCGCCGCGCGGGTCGCCCGCGAGACGTTCGGCATCCAACAGGTCGTGGCCCGGATCTACGACCCCGGCCGCGCCGAGGTCTACCAGCGGCTCGGCATCACCACCGTGGCCACGGTCAAGTGGACCGCCGACCAGGTGCTGCGCCGCCTGCTCCCGGCCGGCGCCGAGCCCGACTACCGCGACCCGTCCGGCACGATCCGCCTCGACCAGCTCCCGGTGCCGGAGATCTGGATCGGTCACCGCACCGTCCAGTTCCAGGAGCAGACCCGTAGTCGGATCGCGTGGATCGACCGGCTCGGCGAGGGCATGCTGCCCAACCGGGAGTCCGTCCTCCAGGAGGGCGACCGGATCCATCTCGTGGTGCGCGAAGAGAACGCCGCCCACGCCTACGCCCGGTTCGACTCCGGACCCGAGGAGGACTGATGAGGGTCGCCATCGCCGGAGCCGGAGCGGTCGGCCGCTCGATCGCTCGCGAGCTGATCGACAACGGTCACCAGGTCCTGCTCATCGACAAGGAGCCCAACGCGATCCGGCCCGAGCGGGTCCCGGACGCCGAGTGGCTGCTGGCCGACTCGTGCGAGCTTTCCTCGCTCGAGGAGGCGCACCTCGAGGACTGCGACGTCGTGATCGCCTCGACCGGCGACGACAAGGCCAACCTGGTCACGTCGCTGCTGGCCAAGACCGAGTTCGGCGTGCCGCGCACGGTCGGCCGGGTCAACCACCCCAACAACGAGTGGCTCTTCACCGAGGCCTGGGGCGTCGACGTCAACGTCTCGACCCCGCGGATCATGTCGGCGCTGGTCGAGGAGGCAGTGACGGTCGGCGATCTCGTGCGGCTGTTCACGTTCCGCAAGGGCAACGCCAACCTGGTCGAGCTCACGCTGCCCGACGACTCGCCGTACGTCGGGAAGCCGGCGGGCCTGATCCCGTTCCCGGAGAACTGCGCACTGGTGGCCATCCTCCGCGACGGACAGGTCTACACGCCCGACGCGGAGCAGCCGATCGAGGCCGGTGACGAGCTGCTGTTCGTCGCCCAGGCAGAGGTCGAGAAAGCGCTCGAGCGCACCCTCGCCCCCTCCGCTCACGGAGGCTGAGCCCCCGGTTACGGTGGCGGGCATGACCCAGCTCGCGATCACCAACGCCCACGTCGTACCCGTCGAAGGCGATCCCTTCGACGGCACCGTCGTCGTCACCGACGGCCTGATCTCCGCCCTCGGACCCGACGTCACCGCGCCCGAGAGCGCCGAGGTCGTCGACGCGGCCGGCCGGTGGCTGCTGCCCGGCTTCCTGGACGCGCACACCCACCTCGGCGTACACGAGGAGGCCGAGGGCTGGGCCGGTCAGGACACCAACGAGATGACCGACCCGGTCACCGCGCAGGTACGCGCACTCGACGCGATCAACCCGGCGGAGACGGGCTTCACCGACGCGCTGTCCGGCGGCATCACGACGGTCGGGGTCAACCCCGGCTCGGGCAACGTGATCGGCGGGCTCTGCGTGGCCCTGCACACCCACGGCCGCACCGTCGACGAGATGGTGCTCCGCTCCCCCGCCGGCCTGAAGTCGGCACTCGGCGAGAACCCCAAGCGGGTGTACGGCGACAAGGGCAAGACGCCCTCCACCCGACTCGGTACGGCGGCCGTGCTCCGCGAGTCGTTCGTGGCCGCCCAGAACTACCAGGTCAAGCGGGCCAACGCCGCCGCCGAGGACAAGGCGTTCGACAGCCGCGACCTCAAGCTGGAGGCGCTCGCGTCGGTGCTCGACCGCGAGATCCCCTGGCGGCAGCACTCCCACCGCGCCGACGACATCGCGACCGCCGTCCGGGTGGCGGAGGAGTTCGGCTACCAGCTGGTCATCGACCACGGCACGGAGGCGCACCTGATCGCCGACCTGCTCGCCGACCGCGGGATCCCGGTGCTGATCGGCCCGCTGTTCACCAGCAGGTCGAAGGTCGAGGTGCGCAACCGGTCGATCGCCAACCCGGGCCGGCTGGCTCGCGCGGGGGTGGAGATCTCGATCATCACCGACCACCCCGTCGTACCCATCCACTTCCTGGTGTACCAGGCGGCGCTGGCGGTCAAGGACGGCCTCGACCGCGACACCGCCCTGCGCGCGATCACGATCAACCCGGCGAAGGTGCTCGGGCTCGCCGACGAGGTCGGCTCGATCGAGGTGGGCAAGCTGGGTGACCTGGTGCTGTGGTCGGGCGACCCGCTCGACGTCATGCAGCGGGCACTGACGGTGTTCATCAAGGGCGCCCAGGTCTACGAGTACGCCGAGGAGGCCTGAGCCCTTCTGCGCCTCAGGCGGTCTGTTCGACCGGGGTGTGGTTGCGAGCAAGCAACCACACCATCGCGCTCAGCGCGCCGATCCGCAGCGGCCAGCCGAGGCCCAGCCGCAGCCCGGCCAGCACGACGACGGCCGTCTTGGGGTCGAGCGCCTCGGTGTGACCGGCCAGCCAGACCGGTCCCTGCAGGAGGACGCCGATCATCCCGGGCAGCACCAGCAGCCAGGTCAGCCGGGTGCACAGCTTCACGATCTGCCGATCGTGGTGCCAGGCCGTCGGGTCGCCGGTCACGCTGCCGATCATGAAGCCGACCAACGGCCAGCGGACCAGGCAGCTGAAGCCGACCACCACGCTGTAGCCCGCGCTGTAGATGATGCCGGGCAGGAAGTAGGCCAGCGCCTGGTCATCGGCATTGCCGCCGGAGCGCTGCGACAGGTGCACGAAGAACCAGCCGATCGCGATGCCGACGAGCGCGTTGACCACGAACTGCGGCGTCGAGCGCTGGACCAGCCGGACCACCAGCAGGATCACGGCCGCCACCACGCTGGCCACCAGCGCGATCCTGAGGTCCCTGGTGGTCAGGAAGAGCGCCGTGAACAGCACCGTCGGCACGGCCGCCTCGAGCATGCCGCGGCGGCCGCCGAGCGCGTCGGTCAGCTGCTTGCGTACGACGGCCTCGACCGTCTCCAGGGACGCGGGGGCGGACTCCGTCGTCATGGCCGCAGCTCGTACTTCGGGTTGTAGAGAACCCGCTTGTTGTCGCTGACGCCGATCCGGCCCTCGACCTGGATCGAGCTGCCCGGCGAGATCCCGGCGATCCGGCGGCGGCCCAGCCAGATCACGGTCAGCACCCCGGTGCCGTCGAAGAGCTCGGCCTCCAGCGCGGGCGCTCCGCCGCGCGGGGCGAGCGTGACCGTGCGCAGGGTGCCGCGGAGCCGGACCCGCTCGCGGTCGGGCGCCTCGGCGATCGGCACGCAGGTCTGGTCGCCGTGGGTACGCCGCATGTCGCGCGCGTCCTGGTGGGCGGTGTTGGCCCACTTGCTGATCGTGCGACGCAGGCCGCTCCTCGAGTCACCCATGGGTCAGCCCTGCGGACGTGCCTGTGGAGGCAGGGTCAGCGGGATCGCGTCGCCCGCCGGCATGGCCTGCGTGCCGCGTCGTACGATCACGGCGGCGAGTACGTCGTCCCAGTCGCCGGCGTCTTCCGGCTTGATCGCGGGCATGCCGAGGAAGGTCGCGCGCAGCAGCCAGCGCGGACCGCTCACCCCCACGATGCGGGACGGCTGGTGGGCGGTCTGGTCGGGCGCGACCTGCACCGGCACCGAGCCGATCAGCTCGGGTCCGTGCTTGCCCTCGCGCTCGGAGACCTCTCCGCCGCGGCGGGCCATGTCGGCGGCGATCTGCGGCCGGATCTCGTCCCAGAGAGTGCCGCCGCGCGGAGCGGCGAACGGCTTGAGCTCGAGGGCGCCCTCGGGGCCGGCGATCAGCACGGCCTGGACCGCCTGGGTAGCCTCGTCGACCTGCAGCCGCAGCTCGCGGCCAGGGGTGGGGACCAGCAGCAGGCCACCGAGGTCGACCCGCTCCACGCCGTCGTCGAGGTCCACGTCATCGACGTCGTACGGCCCCCCGGTGGGGTCGAACTCGGCACCGGCCTCTTCGGCGGCGTCGGCCGCTTCCTGGGCGGCGCTGGACTGCTTGCGACGGAACATCGCTGTCATCTCTCCTCGACAATGGTGGGCGCCTGCGGCGTCGTGCCGAAGCCTCCAGTAGAACCGTAACCCCCGGAGCCACGCACCGACTCGGGAAGGGTCTCGACCTCGGTGAAGTCGGCATGCTCGTAGCGCTGGAACACCAGCTGCGCGATCCGGTCGCCGCGGCTGAGCTCGACCGGGGTCGTCGGATCGAGGTTGACCAGGCAGACCTTGATCTCGCCCCGGTAGCCGGCGTCTATGGTGCCGGGCGCGTTGACGATCGACAGACCGTGCCGCGCGGCGAGGCCGGAACGTGGGTGCACCAGACCGACGTACCCCTCGGGGAGGGCGATGGCCACGCCGGTCGGGACCAGCGCACGCTCGAAGGGGGCCAGGGTGACGTCGACCGTGGTCATCAGGTCGACTCCGGCGTCGCCGGGGTGGGCGTACGACGGCAGCGGGAGGCCGGGGTCCAGTCGCCGGATCAGAATCTCGAGGGACACGACCCGCGACCCTACCCGGCCCGTCTCGCCGACGGGGTGACAGGCTGTGCGCGTGCACTACTCCGAACGGCTCACCGTCCCACTGCGCTGGTGGGTGCAGGGGACGATGCTCGTCGCGACGCTGTGGCTGGCGGTCGCGGTGGCCGCCGCGGCGCTGGTCGCAGCGGTGGTCACCCTGTTCGCCTTCGGCCTGATGGCCGCCGTCTTCCTGTCGTACGGCGGCGCCCGGATCACGGTCTCGGACTCGGAGTTCCGGGCCGGCCCGGCCCACATCGCCACCGGTCTGGTCGGGCCGGCGCACGCACTCGACGCCGACGCCACCCGACGGACCGCGGGCGTCGACGCCGATGCGCGCGCCTTCCTGCTGCTGCGCCCCTACCTCAAGCGGGCGGTCCGGGTGACGATCACCGACCCGGCCGACCCGGCGCCGTACTGGCTGGTCTCGACGCGGCATCCCGACCGGCTCGCCGCGGCGCTGCAGGCGGCGACGCACTCCGCCTCGGCTGGGTAGGGTTTGAGTAACCCCTAGAAGGAGAGTCATGGCTTCGGATTCGTCGAAGGTCTGGTCGGTCTTCTCGCTCGGCTCGGCCCTGCTGGGCGCCGCCGTCGCGAAGAAGGTGCTCAACACCTCCTGGAAGGCGGCGACCGGCAAGCAGCCTCCCGCCAACCCGGCCGACCCGGACGTCGCCCTGTGGGAGGCGGTCACCTGGGCCGCGGCGAGCGGCACGTTCGTCGCGCTCGCCCGGATGCTGGCCACCCGCCGGGCGGCCAGCTACTACGCCCGGTCGACCGGCCACCTGCCGCCGGGTCTCGGCGCCGACGCGGCCGAGAAGCCCTCGCTGACCAAGGAGCCGAGCAAGAAGCCGACCAAGCAGTCGACCAGGCAGTCGACCAGGGCCAAGAAGAAGAAGGCCAAGGAGGCCAGCCCGGTCGGCTGACGGGCCACAAATCCGAAGAGACCGCGACCCTCGGGTCGCGGTCTCTCTTCGTCTGAAGCGGCGTTGCCCAGTCCTTGCTGTGCCCAGTCCTTGCTGTGCCCAGTCCTCGCTATGCGCAGTCCTTGCAGATCAGCTTGTCGGGGTCGGCAAGCTGGCTGCGGTGGTGCACGAGGAAGCAGCTCATGCAGGTGAACTCGTCATCCTGCCGAGGCTTGACCTCGACGGCGAGCTCCTCGTGCGACAGGTCCGCACCCGGAAGCTCGAACGACTCAGCCGCCTCGGCCTCGTCCTCGTCTACCTTGCCCGAGTTCTTGTCGTGACGCCGGGCCTTGAGCTCCTCGATGCTCTCTTCGCTCTGGTCCTCGTCCGTCTTGCGGGGTGCGTCGTAGTCAGTCGCCATTGTTCTCCTTCACGGGGCGTTCCCGGTCCCTCGATGTTCATCCGCGTCGTAACGGCGCCGCGATTGTGCCCCATCACCCGAGATTGTGCACGGGCATTCCACACGACGTGTCGCCGTCAACCAAAAGCGGGGTCCCGCTATTCCCCGAAGTACCCGATTTCGTCCACCAGTTCGAGCAGCTCGGCAAAGCCTTCGGCCGGGCCGCAGACCACCGACTGCCCTCCCCACCTGCCGGTGCCCAGACGGTACGCCGCCCCGGCCTCCTGCGCCACCAACGCTCCGGCCGCGTAGTCCCAGAGATGGACGCCCTCCTCCAGGTAGCCGTCGACGGTGCCCTCGGCCACCGCGCAGAGGTCCAGCGCGCACGAGCCGAACCGGCGGATGTCGCGGACCCGGGGCAGCAGCCGGGTCAGCCCGTCCGCCTGCAGGCGGCGCGCCTCCTCGGCGTAGCCGAAGCCGGTGGCCAGCAGGCGCCGGCTCATCGGGGCGGCCGGCCTGGTCTGGATGGGGTTGCCGTCGCGGGTCGCGCCGAGGCCTCGTGCGGCGGCGTACTCGGCACCGGTGGCGACGTTGAGTACGACGCCCGCCTCGACCCGGCCGTCGACCTCGGCGGCCACCGACACGGCGTACGCGGGGATGCCGTAGAGGAAGTTGACGGTGCCGTCGATCGGGTCGACCACCCAGCGGACCCCCGTCGTACCGGCCACGTCGTCGCCCTCCTCGCCGAGGAAGGCGTCGTCGGGGCGGCGTCCGAGCACGAACTCGCGGATCAGCCGCTCGCTGGCCCGGTCGGCCTCGGTGACCACGTCGACGTCGGAGGACTTGGTGGCCGCGACCTCGACGCCCACGGCCCGCCGCTCCCCCACGAGTACGGCGGCCGCCCGGGCCGCCTCCAGCGCCAGGTCACGCAGCTCGGCGCTCACCCGGGCGGCCCGTCCAGCCCACCCAGGGCCGGCCTGGTCGCCCGCGGGTTGGGGCAGCACCCCGCCGGGCAGACGTCCCAGCAGGCCCCCAGCGTGCCCTCGGCCGCACGTCGCGCGATCTCGCCGCGCTCGACCGCGGCGCGTTCGAGCAGCAGGTCGCGCACGGTGGCCACGAAGCGCGGGTCGATCCCCGCCGTGGCGGCGCGCACGAACGGCAGGTCGAGCTCGCGCGCGGTCTGGGCGGCCTCGGTGTCGAGGTCGTAGACGACCTCCATATGGTCGGAGACGAACCCGATCGGCACCAGCACCACCGCCGGTGCGTCCAGCCGGCGCAGGTGGTGGTTGACGTCCGGCTCCAGCCACGGCACGTGCGGCGCTCCCGAGCGCGAGCAGTAGACGAGCTCGTGCGGGTAGCGCCGGCCGGTCTCCTGGCGGACCCGTTCGATGATCTCGGCCATCACGCTGCGGTGCTGGGCGACGTAGGCGCCGCCGTGGGGGCCGCTGCCGTCGTTCATCGAGGTCGGGATCGAGTGGGTGACGAAGGTCAGGTGCGCCTCTTCGCGTACGGCGTCGGGCAGCTCGGCCAGCGCGGTCAGGGTCGCGTCGACCATCGGCTCGACGAAACCGGGGTGGTTGAAGTAGCTGCGCAGCCGGTCGAGCCGGGGAGCGTCGCCCTGCCCGTCCGCCTGCCCTTCGGCGGAGACGGCCATGGTGGCGTCGTACAGGTTCTCGCGGTACTGCCGACACGACGAGTACGACGAGTACGCGCTGGTCACGAAGCAGGCCGCCCGGGTGATCCCGTCGTCGCGCATCTGCCGGACCGTGTCGGCCAGGTAGGGGTCCCAGTTGCGGTTGCCCCAGTAGACCGGGATGTCGACGCCCGCACCCTTGAGGTCCTCGCGCAGCTCGTCGAGGAACTCCCGGTTGAGGTCGTTGATCGGCGACCGGCCGCCGAGGAGGAAGTAGTGCTCACCCACCGCCTCGAGCCGTTCGCGGGGGATGCCGCGGCCGCGGGTGACGTTCTCGAGGAACGGCACCACGTCGTCCGGCTTCTCCGGCCCCCCGAAGGAGACCAGCAGCAGCGCGTCGTAGGGGCGAGGGTCGGTGTGCCGGTCCTGCATGGGTTCATCCTAGGAAGCCCACCGAACCCGCGGGACAGGTCGTCGGTCGGATCTCCCACTACGGTCGTGATCATGGCGACGCTGCTGCTCCTCAACGGGCCTCCCGGCATCGGGAAGTCGACCCTCGCGAGGAGGTACGCCGCTGCGCACCCGGGCGTGCTGAACTGCGACATCGACGTACTCCGCACGCTGGTCGGCGGCGACATCGTCGCCTCCGGTGAGCTGATCCGGCCGGCCGCGCTCGCGATGGTGGGTGCCTACCTGGCCGGCGGGCACGACGTCGTACTCCCGCAGCTGTTCTCGCGGGTCGGCGAGCTGGTCAGGTTCGAGGCGGCCGCGGCTGCCGCCTGCGCGGACTTCCGCCACGTGCTGCTGACGGCCGCGCCGGACGCGGTGGTCGCGAGGTTCCACGACCGCCCCGACGCGGACGACCCGTGGCGGGGGCGAACCCGCCAGGTCGTCGCCGAGGCCGGCGGTGACGACGTACTGCACGGTTATCGGGCCGGGTTGACCGAGCTGCTCGCGGAGCGGCCGGACGTCGTGGTCGTCGAGACGGTCACCGGCGCGGTCGACGCGGCGTACGCCGCCGTGCTGCGCGCCGCCCACGGCTGACCGGAGCCGGCACGGACCGCAGTCTCAACCGAGGGTCAACGCCGGGGTCAGACCGATGCGGGACCGGTCGGCAGCGGCGCGTGCCAGTCGCGCCACATGGCCAGCAGCCGGAGCACCAGACAGGTGCAGGCGCCGGCGCCCGCCACCGCGTAGAGCGGCAGCCCGGCATCGCGGCCGAGCACCGCGATCGCGCCACCGGCCAGGGCCGGCGTGGCGTACAGCTCGCTGCGGAAGACCACCGGCGCCCGACCGGCCAGCAGGTCGCGGACCATGCCGCCGCCGATGCCGGTGACCATGCCCATCAGCGCGGCGGGCACCTGGCCGAGGCCGAACTCGTCGGCCTTCAGCGCCCCCGTCACGCAGAACAGGGCGAGCCCGAACGCGTCGAAGATGTTGACCATCCGCTCCTGGCGGCCGATCGTCGGGTGGAACACGAACGTCACCAGTCCGGCCGCGACCGGCACCAGCAGGTACCTCCAGTCGGCCAGCGCGGCCGGCGGCGTCGCCGCGATGAGTACGTCGCGGAGGAACCCGCCGCCCAGCCCGGTGGTGCCGGCGAGGACGAGCACCCCGAACACGTCGTACTCCTTGCGGACGGCAACCAGCGCACCCGAGGTGGCGAACACGAAGATGCCGACGAGGTCGAGGACGACGAGCACCGATGGCATGGGCAGCAGACTAGTGCCGCGCGGAACTCCCCTGGCGCGCCGTCAGGCTCCGCCACCGGGCCAGGCCGCTGGCGTAGTCTCGACGAAAACCGGAACCTCTATGACCAGACGGGACGACCATGTTGCACCTCACGCTCGCAGGGCTGAGTGAGGACAACAAGCGTCTGCTGCTGGTCAGCGACGACGGCCAGCGGTTCACGTTGGCCCTCGACGCGAAACTTCGGGCCGCCCTACGCGGCGAGCACGCACGCATCGGCCAGTTGGAGATACACATGAACAGCGCACTCCGCCCCCGAGACATCCAGGCCCGGATCCGGGCCGGCGAGACCCCCGAGGCGGTGGCGCAGGCGGCGCAGACCACGATCGAGAAGATCATGCCGTTCGCCAACCCCGTGCTGGCGGAGCGTGCCCACGTGGCCGAGCGCGCCCAGCGGTCGTCGGTACGCCGCCGGTCCGGCGAGCCAGGCGGCGCCCGCACGCTCGGCGACGCCGTTGCCGAGACCATGCGCAGCCACAACGTCGACCCCGAGACCGTCGAGTGGGACGCCTGGCGGCGCGAGGACGGCCGCTGGGTGCTCACCGGCCAGTACGCCGCCGGGAAACGCCGCGGGCAGGCCAAGTACACCTTCGACATGCCCGGCAACTACGTCACGCTCGACAACGACGACGCCCGCTGGCTGGTCGGGGACGCATCGGCCAAGGGCGAGCCCGCCGTACCCCGTGACGACCTGCAGCAGGCCCGCCAGCGGCGCGCCCGGGCCGCGGGCGAGGACCCGCTGCCCCTGGGTGACGACGCGCTCGACCTGGTCGGCGGTCGCTCCAGCGTCGACGCCGCCGCGACCGGTCCGGACGACGACACCACCGACCTCACCCACACGGTGGCCCAGGTCCGCGCGGCCCAGCCCGATCACGAGCCAGACCCCGAGCTCGCCCCCACGCCCGAGCCGCTCGCCGACGAGCCGGTGGCGCGCCACCACGACCGCGCTGACCGCACCGACGCCGCCCCCGTCGTCCCCGACGTGCCGGCGGCCGCCGCGAGTGTCGCCGCCGCGTCCGGCACCGAGGACGAGTCCCCCGTACGCCGGCCGGCGCGCCGCAAGCGCGCGTCGGTGCCGAGCTGGGACGAGATCATGTTCGGCGGCGGCAACAAGGAGTAGACCCGGCTCAGCCAGGAAGGATCAGCCAAGAAGGATCAGCCGGCGACTGCCCGCAGAGCAGTCGGTCCTTATCGAACGGGTTACTTCCGAGTACTCTCCGGCCATGGCCTACTTTGTCACCGGCGCGACAGGTTTCATCGGGCGTTACCTCGTCGAGGAGCTGCTAGACCATCGCGAGGGGCCGATCTACGTCCTGGTCCGCGCGGGCTCGCTCTCACGCATGGAGGCGATGATCCGCGGCTGGGCCACCGACCGCGTCGTACCGGTGGTGGGCGACCTCGGCTCCCCCGCGCTCGGCGTCGACGAGGAGACCGTGGCGCGGCTGCGCGGCAGCATCGACCACTTCTTCCACCTCGCGGCCATCTACGACATGACCGCGGACGACGCGACCAACCAGGTGCTGAACGTCGACGGCACCCGCCACGCCGTCGAGCTGGCGACCGCGCTGGACGCGGGCTGCTTCCACCAGGTCTCGTCGGTGGCGGCCGCCGGAGAGTTCCGGGGGCGGTTCGACGAGACGATGTTCGACGAGGGCCAGCACCTGCCGTCGCCGTACCACCGGACGAAGTTCGAGTCGGAGAAGGTCGTCCGCGAGGAGTGCGCGGTGCCCTGGCGGGTCTACCGGCCGGCGATCGTGGTCGGCGACTCCGAGCTCGGCACGATGGACAAGATCGACGGGCCCTACTACTTCTTCCCGGTCATCAAGCGGCTGCGCGACCGCCTGCCGTCCTGGCTGCCGCTGGTCGGCATCGACCTCGGCGACACCAACGTGGTGCCGGTCGACTACGTCGCCAAGGCGATGGACCATCTGGCGCACCTCCCCGACCACGACGGCGAGGCGTTCCACCTGGTCAACCCCGAGCCACAGTCGGTGGTGGAGATGATCAACGGCTTCTGCTCGGCCGCCGGGGCACCGCAGTTCGCCACCCCGATCGACCGCCGGATGACGAAGTCGCTGAGCCGGGTGCCGCGAGCGGTACGGCCCTCGACGCTGGTCACCGGCGCGATCCGCAGCGCGGCCGGCCAGGTGGCGCTCGGCCAGACCGTCGGCCGGCTGGGCATCCCGCCGGAGGTGCTCTCGCACACCAACTTCACCGCCGTCTTCGACTCCCGGCTGACCGAGCGCGCGCTGGCCGGCTCCGGCATCTCGGTGCCGACCCTGGAGAGCTACAGCCGCTCGCTGTGGACCTACTGGGAGGAGAACCTCGACCGCTCCACCGCCCGTGACGCCGGCGCGCGCAAGGCGCTCTCCGGCAAGTACGTCGTCATCACCGGAGCCTCGTCCGGGATCGGTCAGGTCACCGCCCTCAAGGTCGCGCAGGCCGGCGGCATCCCGGTGCTCGTCGCCCGCGGCAAGGACAAGCTGGAGGAGACCCGGCTGACCATCGAGCTGCGCGGCGGCACCGCCCATGTCTTCCCGTGCGACCTGTCCGACCTCGAGGCCATCGACGGGCTCTGCGAGCGGCTGGTCACCGAGCTGCCGTCGGTCGACTACCTGGTCAACAACGCCGGCCGGTCGATCCGCCGGTCGCTCAAGCTGAGCCAGGACCGCTTCCACGACTTCGAGCGGACCATGCAGCTCAACTACTTCGGCGCGATCCGGCTGATCATCGGGCTGATGCCGAAGATGCGGGAGCAGAAGCGCGCACACATCGTCAACATCAGCTCGATCGGCGTACAGACGAACCCGCCGCGGTTCTCGGCGTACGTCGCCTCGAAGGCCGCCCTCGACGCGTGGAGCAACGTGGTCGCCTCCGAGGTGGTGGGCGACGGGGTGACGTTCACCAACATCCACATGCCGCTGGTGAAGACGCCGATGATCGCGCCGACCAAGATCTACGACAAGTTCCCGACGATCTCACCGGCGCAGGCGGCCGACGTGGTCATCAAGGCGATGGTCGACCGGCCGCACGAGCTCAACACCATGCTCGGCAACGCCGGCGCGATCGCGCACACGGTGGCGCCCAAGGCGGCGTTCCGGGTGCTGAACCTGGCCTACCACGTCTTCCCCGACTCCGCCGCCGCCCGCGGCGACGCCGACGGCAAGCGCGAGAGCGAGCAGATCATGCTGGCCCGGCTGTTCAAGGGCGTGCACTGGTAGCCCGCCTACCAATGGCCTACCAGCGGCCTGCCAGCGTCTGGATCTGGTGCCGAGAGGTCATGGAGAGACGCTAGCGACCCACTGCTCCACCGGACGGCTCGGATCGCTGATCCAGCCGCTCCAGCTTCCGGGATAGAGCGCGGCCGGCACCCCGGCCAGCTCCAGGGCGAGCACGTCGTGGGCCGCGGTCACGCCCGATCCGCAGTACGCCGCCACGTCGGCGCCCGCGACCGCCCCGACCGCGGCGTAGATCTCGCGCAGCTCGTGGGGGCTGCGGAACCGGCCGCTCTCGTCGAGGTTGCTGGCGGTCGGCACGTTGACCGCGCCGGGAATGCGGCCCGCCACCGGGTCGATCGGCTCCACTTCCCCGCGGTAGCGCTCCGCCGCCCGCGCGTCGACCAGCACCCCGACCTCGAGCACTCCGTCCGCCTCCACCACCGGGAGCTGGCCGGGGCTGGCCGTGAAGTCGCCTCGCTCCGGCCGGTTCTCGCCGGTCTCGACCGCTCCGCCCCCTGGAGGCAGGGCCAGCCAGGCCGGCCACGCGCCGTCGAGGAGCCGCACGTCGCGGTGGCCGTGGTAGCGCAGCAGCCACCAGGCCCGGGCCGCGGCGTGACCGAGCCAGTCGTCGTACACGACGACGGGGCGGGCGTCGGAGACGCCGGCCCGGCGCATCGCCTCCTCGAACGTCGCCGTCTCGGGCAGCGGGTGCCGGCCGCCGGCGCCGGGCGGTGCGGCGAGGTCGGCGTCGAGGTCGACGTACGCCGCCCCGGGCACGTGGCCCAGCTCGAACTCCTCGGACCCTCCGAGCCCACCCGTGCGATATCGGACGTCGAGGACGGTCACGTCGGAGAGGCGGGCCGCCAGCTCGGCGGCGGAGATCAAAGATGAGGTCACGGGCACACGCTACGGTCTCGGCCCTGCGCTAGGAACCACGTGGGACGTGACCGGCTCCGCCGTAGGAGGTCGTCCGCCCGCGCAGCCACCTGATCTTCATTGGCCCGAACCGCATGGAACCCGGGAGTGGCACTGGGGTGAACGGGGGTAGGGAACCGGGGGTGGATGACACGCGCAGGGCATTCCTTGGCCCCACGGTGACGCCTAGCGTGCAAAGCACGACGCCTGGCTCCGGGACAGGTTCATTCCGGATGTTCGGAGGCTGGCCGATGAGGCGGAACCACTCGACGCTGGGATGGGTGGCCGCGTTCCTGCTGGCCGCGGCCGGACTTGCGGCCCTGGGCCATCACGCGACGGACCCCGCCGCGGCCGCCAGCGCGCCGCCGCTCGCGCCCGCAGACCCGTTCGTGCTCGCCGTCGGCGACATCGCCTGCGACCCGACGAACGCCAGCTTCAACGGTGGGCTCGGCACGTCGCAGAACTGCCGGCAGAAGTACACGTCCGACCTGGCCGTCGGTTCCGGCGCCGCGGCGGTACTGGTCCTCGGCGACAACCAGTACTACTGCGGCGGCTACCAGGCGTTCCTGCAGTCGTACGACCTCAGCTGGGGTCGGGTGAAGGACATCACCAAGCCTGCCGTCGGCAACCACGAGTACCTCACCTCCGGGGGCACGGACTGCAACGCGGCGAACACGATGGCCGCCGGGTACTTCAAGTACTTCGGTGCCGCGGCCGGGGACCCGACCAAGGGGTACTACAGCTACGACATCGGCACTTGGCACCTGATCGTCCTGAACTCGAACTGCGGCGGCGCCGGAGGGTGCAGCGCCACCTCACCCCAGGGCCAGTGGCTGCGTGCGGACCTCGCGGCCCACCCGAACTACTGCACACTGGCCTACTGGCACGTGCCGTTGTTCAGCTCCGGCGGCCGCGCCGACTCGACGTACAAGACGTTCTGGGACGCGCTCTACGCGGCGGACGCCGACGTGGTGCTGGCGGGTCACGACCACCTCTACGAGCGTTTCGCCCCGCAACGTCCCGACGCGACGGCGGATCCGACGCGCGGCATCCGCGAGTTCGTCGTCGGCAGCGGCGGGGCCAACCACACGTCGTTCACCAACACGATCTTCGCCAACAGCCAGGTCCGCAACGACACCACCTACGGCGTCCTCAAGCTAGCCCTGCACCCGACGAGCTATGACTGGGAGTTCCAGCACGAAGCGGGGGCCACGTTCACCGACTCGGGTACGACGCAGTGCCACGGGGTGGCGACCGACACGACGCCGCCGACGCCACCGACCAACCTGACCGCCTCGGCCACGGCACCGAGCCAGGTCAGCCTCGCCTGGACGGCGGCCACTGACAACCAGGGCATCGCCGCCTACCGGGTGTTTCGGGACGGCTCGCTCCTGACGACCGTCACCGGCACCGGCTACGTCGACGGCTCCGTGGCACCGAGCAGCACGCACAGCTACTACGTGGTCGCCGTGGACGCCGGCGGCAACGTCTCGCCGGCCTCGAACACGGTGACCGCCACCACTCCCGCCGACACTTCCGCGCCGAGCGCGCCGACCGGCCTCACGGCCACCGCAGCCAACGGCTACCTCGTCAACCTGGCCTGGACCGCCAGCACCGACGACGTCGGAATCGCGGGGTACGACGTGTGGCGGAACGGCGCCTACCTCGCCTCGACGACGGGCACGACGTACGCCGACGCCAGCGTCGACGCCAGCACCGCCTACACCTACACGCTGGTGGCGCGGGACCTGGCCGGCAACCCGTCCGTGGCGTCGGCACCGGCGAGCGTCACCACGCCGGCAGCCCCGACGGTGCTCACCTTCACACCGTCCGATGACGCCTATGTGCAGTCCGACGTGGCGACCACCAACTTCGGGTCGGCCACCCAGATCGTGGTAGACGCCAGCCCGGTGCGCCGGACGCTGCTGAAGTTCACGGTCACCGGGGTGCGGGGCAGGACGGTCACGTCCGCCCTCGTGAAGCTGGCCAACGTCGACGGCTCGGGCGTCGGTGGGAACTTCCACCGCGTGGCGAGCTCCAGCTGGAGCGAGGCCACGGTCAACTGGAACAACCAGCCCGCCGCCGACACGGCGGTGCTCGCCTCGCTCGGCACGGTGGCGGCAGGCAACACCTACTCGGTCGACCTGAAGTCGCTGATCACCGCAGACGGCACCTACACGATCGCCATCGACTCCACCTCGGGTGACGGTGCGTACTACTCCAGCAAAGAGGGGGCGACGGCGCCACGGCTGGTGGTCACCACCTCGGGGCCGGCCGACACCTCACCGCCGACCACGCCGACCGGGCTCACCGCGCCCCTGGTGACGTCCAGCCGGGTGAACCTCGCGTGGACCGCCAGCAGCGACAACCTGGGTGTCGCGAGCTACCAGGTGCTCCGCAACGGAGTGGCCGTGGGCACGTCCACCACCACGACGTACGCCGACACCACCGTGGCGTCGGCCACGTCCTACACCTACACGGTGGTGGCCCGCGACGCCGCGGGGAACCCGTCGAACCCGTCCGCGCCCCTGTCGGTGACGACGCCGACCGGATCGTCCTCGATCCGGTCGTTCACCCCGGTCGCCGACTCCTACGTGGAGTCCGATGCAGCGACGACCAACTTCGGCTTCGCGACCCAGATCGGCGGAGGCGGGCTCCCGGACCGACACGGTCTGATGAAGTTCACCGTGGCCGGGACCGCGGGCGAGAACATCACGAGCGCCACGCTCGTCCTCGCGTGCGAGAACGGCTCGACGGTCGGCGGCGACTTCCACCCCGTCGCCGACTCGAGCTGGTCAGAGGGCGGAGTCACCTGGAACAACCAGCCGGCCATCGGATCGACCGTGGTCGCGTCTCTCGGCCAGGTCAGTGCGGGCAGCACGTACTCGGTCGACATCTCGTCGATGATCACCGGGGACGGCACCTACACGGTCGAGTTCGACTCGACCCTCGCCGACGGCGCCTACTACTCCAGCAAGGAGGGCGCGACGGCGCCGAAGCTGGTGGTCACCACGGCGGGCGACACCACGAAACCGTCGGCGCCGACCGCGCTGAGTGCGACTGCGTCAAGCCCCAGCCGGGTGGACCTGGCCTGGACGGCCAGCACCGACAATGTCGGGGTCACCGGCTACCAGATCCTGCGCGGCGGGACCGTCGTCGGGACGTCGACGACGACGGCGTACGCCGACACCGCCGTGGTGCAGAACACGTCCTACACCTACACGGTGGTCGCGCTTGACGCCGCCGGCAATGCGTCCGACCCGTCCGCTCCAGCGACGGTCACCACACCGAGCGGGCCGACGGTGTTCACGTTCACGCCGGTCGCCGACTCCTACGTGCAGGGCGACACGGCTGCGACGAACTACGGATCCGCGGTCCAGGTCGTCGCCGACGCGAGCCCGCTGCGGCGAGCGCTGCTCAAGTTCACCGTGACTGGGACGGGTGGGCAGCCGATCAAGAGTGCCGTGCTGCGTCTTGCCTGCGTGGACGGGTCCCCGAATGGTGGTGCCTTCCACCGGGTCGCCGACAACGGCTGGACCGAAGGCGGCGTGACCTGGAACAACCAACCTGCCGCCGACTCGGCGACGCTCGCGTCGCTCGCCCAGGTCAGCGCGGGGACGACGTACTCCGTCAACGTCGCCCCGCTGATCACCGGTGACGGCACGTACACGATCGAGTTCGACTCGACGTCGTCCGACGGTGCCTACTACTCGAGCAAGGAGGGCGCGTCGCCAGCGCAGCTGGTGGTCACGGTCGGGCCTTGACGCTGGTCTCGTCCCCCCGGTGCCCGACCGAGCCCGAGGTCGATCCTCCCTGACGAGTGGTCGCGCACCATGCCCGAGCTCTCGTCGTACGCCGGCGGCCACGTCCCGACGTGCCGTGACCCGCGGGCGCGCTGGGGTGGCATCATTCCGCCCCGTGGCTGAACTTCATTTCTTCACCGGCACCATGGACTCTGGCAAGAGCACGCTCGCCCTGCAGACCAACCACAACCACGCCGCGCGAGGACGCGAGGGACGCATCTTCACCGCCCACGACCGGGCCGGCGAGAACACCCTCTCGTCGCGGCTCGGCCTGATCCACGAGGCGATCGAGGTCGAGCCGGCGTTCGACTTCTGGAAGTACGTCGTCACGACCCTCACCCAGGGCGGCCGGATCGACTACCTGATCTGCGACGAGGCGCAGTTCTACGCTCCCGCTCAGATCGACCAGCTCGCCAAGGTGGTCGACGAGCTGCAGATCGACGTGTTCACTTTCGGGATCCTCACCGACTTCCGCTCGGTGCTCTTCCCGGGCAGCGCCCGGCTGGTCGAGCTGGCCGACCGGATGAACGTGCTCCAGGTCGAGGCCCTGTGCTGGTGCGGCAAGCGCGCCACCCACAACGCCCGCACCGAGGACGGCGTGATGGTGACCGAGGGCGAGGTGGTGGTCGTCGGCGACGTCGAGAACGAGAACCAGGCCGGGGACGAGCCGGCCCCGCACGTGGCCTACGAGGTGCTCTGCCGCCAGCACCACCGCCGCCGGCTCACCGCCGCACGCGCCTCCGCGATCTCCCGGATCGCCGAGCCGCTGCCGTTCGCCTGACTGGCGACCCGCTCAGGCGACCAGGATCGGGATCAGCATCTCGTCGGCGGTCAGCGAGCCGTGCAGGCCGATCAGGGTGTTCTCGTAGGGGAAGTCGGCCGTCGAGACGATCGCGGTGTCGCCGTGGCAGGCAACGATGACGTCGCCGACCCGCGACCGCACCCGCGGGTCGATCGGGCCGAGCCAGCCGTGGTCGACGAGCTGGTCGCGGGTGAGTACGTCGGCCCGCTCCCCCAGCGCCGCGCGCCAAGTGGCCACTACGTCGTCGACCGCGCCGGGCCGGCAGTAGAGGTGCCGGAACCTCGCCTCGCCCCCTAGCAGGGTGACCCCGTCGCGCATCGCCAGATGGTCGTCGACATCGACCCGGGACCCGGTCGGGCAGTCCACCATGCCGTGGTCGGCGACCACCACGAGCCGGGTCGACGAGGGCAGCGCCTCCCGGAGCTGTTCGGCCTCAGCGTCGATCATCGACAGCTGCTGCAGCCAGGCGGTCGAGGCGACGCCGTGCCGGTGGCCGGTCCAGTCGAGGTCGCCGTCGTACAGGTAGGTCAGGGAGGGGCGCGGGGCCGCCGCCGTGAGCGCGGCCGCGATGCGTTCGCCGACCCTGTCGGCGCCCACGAACTCGCCGCCGCGTTGGGCCGCGACGGTGAGGCCGGAGTTCTTGAACTCCCGCTTGTTCACCGTCGTCACGTGTACGCCGGCCGCGGCGAGCCGACCGAAGCCGGTCTGGTGCGGCTGCCACTCCAGCGGGTCGACCGGTTGGTCCCAGAGCAGGTGGTTGAGCAGCGCCCCGGTGCCGGGCACCCGGCTGGTGAAGCCGACCAGCCCGTGCTGACCGGGGAGCAGCGCCGTACCGAAGGAGGTGAGGGAGGTGGCCGTGGTCGACGGGACCCCTGAGGTCCCGGGATGGCTCACCAGCGAGGACAGGAACGGCGCGGCGTGGGCGTAGCG
>DASXRJ010000121.1:0-18609 GCA_036506675.1 Nocardioides sp.
CTCGCGGCTCGAACCATGGGTGCTGCGGCGCGCCTGACCCCAGTTCCTGGGTGAGGTGCCGGGCGGGCGTCACCGGCTGCCGCTAGGCTTCCGCGCGACAGTGATCGGACAGCAACGGGGGCGCACGTGGCGACACTGACCGCAGCCAAGAGAGTGCTGCACGCCGACCTCAACGGCGACACGGTGCGGGCCTCGGCCGGCTCGATGGTGGCCTACGAGGGCAACGTGCAGTTCAAGAACGCCGGCATGGGCGGCGGTGGCGGCTTCCGGGCCGCGGTCCGCCAGCGCGTGGCCGGCGAGTCCATCAACCTGATGGAGTGCACCGGCGCCGGGCGGGTCTACCTCGCCGAGGACGCCCTCGACGTCACCGTGGTCGACCTCGACAACGACACCCTGACCGTCGAGTCGGAGCACATCCTGGCGGTGACCGAGGGGCTCAAGCTCGACGTACAGTTCGCGGGCCTGCGCGGGATGACGTCCGGTCAGGGCCTGGCCACCACCAAGGTGGTCGGCACCGGACAGTGCGCGATCACCTCCGACGGCCCGCTGATCGGGCTCGAGGTCGCACCCGGAGTGCCGCTGGTCGTCGACCCCGACGCGTACGTCGCCGGCACCGGTCAGATCCAGATGTCGCTGGTCTCCGGTGTGAGCTGGCGCAGCCTCGTCGGCGAGGGCGGCGGCGAGCCGTTCTCGTTGCGGTTCGAGGGCCAGGGCACCGTCTACATCCAGCCGGCGGAGCGGTGAGCGGCGTGTCTTTCGAGCAGGTCAACAACAAGGTCGTCCGGGTGCAGGTGGCGCCCGGACAGGAGATCCTGGCCCGCCGCGGCGCGATGCTCGGCTACCAGGGCCAGGTGACGTTCCGGCCGGTCGCCGGCCAGGGCCAGGGCGTCGGCGGCATGGTCGGCGCGGTGATGTCCGGCGAGTCGAGCAAGATGATGGTCGCCGAGGGCACCGGGTCGGTCCTCTACGGCTTCCAGGGGCTGCACGTCTCGATCATCGAGCTGACCGGCGACTCCCTCACGATCGAGGCCAGCCGGCTGCTGGCCCACCACGCCAACCTGCAGACGAGCGTGGAGATGCTGGCGCAGGGCGGCGTACGCTCCGCGGTCCGGGGTGCGATGACGGGCCAGGGACTCTTCACCACACGGGTGGCCGGCCAGGGTGCGGTCGCCGTACTCAGCCATGGCGGGACGTTCCCGCTGCAGCTCACCGGCGAGACCGTCGGCGTCGACCCGCAGGCGTACGTCGGCCACGTCGGTGCCCTCACCGTCGACCTCAAGGCGAGCGTCGGCATGCGCGACCTGATCGGGCGCGGCTCGGGCGAGGCGTTCCAGCTGCACGTCTCGGGTCACGGCACGGTCTACGTCCAGGCCTCGGAGAAGAAGTTCTGATGATCAAGGGACTGTCCATGAGCACCTACAACCCGCAGACCCTGCCGGTGGACGACAACGTCAACCCCTATGCGTTCTCGATCGACCTGAACGGCGAGTGGTTCACCTCCAAGGGCGCGATGATCGCCTACTACGGCAACATCGAGTTCTCCGGCGTCGCGGCGTTCGCGTCGCGGGCCGCGTGGGTGGCCGCGCGGTTCTCGTCGCCGCTCTACACCCAGGACTGGGTGGTCGCCGCCGGCCAGGGCAAGCTCGTCATCGGCGACCGCGGCAACGACATCAACTCCTACGACCTCGAGGACGGCAACCTCACCATCAAGGCCGTCAACCTGCTGGCCTTCCAGCCGTCGCTGGAGCTGAAGCAGTCGATCGTGCCGGGGTTCGTCGTACTGATCGGCACCGGCAAGTTCCTCGCGTCGTCCAACGGGCCGGTGATCTTCGTGGAGCCGCCGTTCCGGGCCGACCCCGACGCGCTGCTGGGCTGGGCCGACTGCCCGTCGCCGAGCCAGCACTTCGACTACAACTGGATGGCGCAGTCGTTCATGAGCGGCATCCAGGGCATGTTCGGGCGGGAGTCGGGCGAAGAGCGCCAGTACGACTTCACCGGCTCCGGAACCATCCTGATGCAGTCCTCGGAGAAGCTGCGGGTCGACTCGGCGATGATGCGGATCGTGGAGTCGCACACCAACCTGCTCGACGCCAACTCGGCGGCGACGCTCGGGCACAAGCTGATCGCGCGCGCCCAGCAGCAGTAACAACCACCTATGTCGTAGAACTGAAACTAAGCAACCATTCATCGAAGGGAAAGCTCATGGGAGTCTCACTCAGCAAGGGCGGCAACGTCTCGCTCTCGAAGGAGGCCCCGGGCCTGACCGCCGTCAATGTCGGTCTTGGCTGGGACGTCAACACCTTCTCCGGCGGTGAGTTCGACCTCGACGCGTCGGCCATCGTCGTGAACGGCGCCGGCAAGGCGCTCTCCGACGGTCACTTCGTCTTCTTCAACAACCTGCGCTCGGCCGACGGCTCCGTCGAGCACACCGGCGACAACCTCACCGGTGAGGGCGAGGGCGACGACGAGGTCATCAAGATCAACCTCGCCGGGGTGCCGGCCGAGGGTGATCGGGTCGTCTTCGCGGTGTCGATCTACGACGCCGACAGCCGCAAGCAGAACTTCGGCGCGGTCCGCAACGCCTTCATCCGCGTGGTCAACCAGGCCGACAACACCGAGATCGCCCGCTACGACCTGACCGAGGACGCCTCGGTCGAGACCGCGATGGTCTTCGGCGAGGTCTACCGGGCCGGGGCCGAGTGGAAGTTCAAGGCCGTCGGCCAGGGCTACGCCTCCGGTCTGCGCGGCATCGCCGCCGACTTCGGGGTCAACGTCTGACCCGACCCGCTCACGAGGCCGCGACCCCTCGGGGGTCGTGGCCTCGTCGCATTTTGGGTCGCACTGGGCTGCGCTGGGAGGGCCACTTTCGCCACCTCGAAGGGCAATTTTCGCCACTTCGGCGGGGTTTGGGTCTCCGTGGTCGTTTTCGACCGGATCCGCAGTGGATCTGTAGCCGCCGACGCGAGGCTCCTGTCGTCCGTCACCGACGACCTAGGGGGTCCTGCGGATGTCTGGCACCGCCGTCCTGCAGCCCGGGTACGCCGGCTCGCTCACCGGTCTGCTCTCGGCCATCTCCACCGCCGCCCAGGTCACTCCGGACCGGCCCGCGCTCGCCGGGACCGACGAGCAGCTGACCTACGCCGAGCTCTGGTCGCGGGTCCGTGCCCGGGCCGCCGAGCTGGGTGGCGAGCCGGGTGCTGGGCCGGGTGCTGGGCTCGGTGCTGGGCTCGGTGCTGGGTGGGGTGACCGGCCGGGGGTCGTCACCGTCGAGGCGCGGCACGACCCGGGGACCGTGGTCGAGCTGCTCGGCGCCTGGGCCGCGGGCGGGACCTATCTTCCGGTCGACCCGGCCTTCCCGGCCGAGCGCGTGCAGGCGATGCTGGCCGCGGTCGGCGTCGGGCAGCCCGGTCGGTTGGTGCCGGACGAGTCGGCGTACGTGCTCTTCACGTCGGGGTCGACTGGCCGGCCGAAGCCGGTCGCCGTACCCCATCGGGCGCTGGACGCGGTGGTGCCGGCGCTCGTCGACCTGTTCGGGCTGAGCGCGGACGACCGGGTGCTGCAGTTCGCGTCGCTCAACTGGGACACCTGCTTCGAGGAGATCCTGCCGACGCTGGCGGCTGGGGCGACGCTGGTCTTCGAGCCGGACGCGCACGCGGGCTCGCTGCCGCGGTTCCTGCGGATGGTCGAGCGTCGCGGCGTGACCGTGCTGGACCTGCCGACGGCCTTCTGGCACGAGCTGGTGCTGCACCTTGCCGAATCGAGGGCCGAATCGAGGGCCGAATCCAGGGCCGAATCCAGGGCCGAATCCAGGGGCGAGGCCGGCCCGGAGGCGCGGCTGCCGGAGTGCCTGCGGCTGGTCGTCATCGGCGGCGAGGCGGTCAACCCGCGGCGGCTGGCGCAGTGGCAGACGCTCGAGACGGCCGGCATCAGGCTGCTCAACACGTACGGCGCCACCGAGACCGCCCTGATCACGCACGCGGTCGACCTGCACGGCCCGGACGCGCCCGGCTGGGACCCGGCGGCCGGCGTACCGCTCGGGCGACCGCTCGCGCACGTCTGCGAGCGGATCACTCCCGACGGCGAGCTGCTGATCGGCGGACCGGGGCTGGCGCTGGGCTACCCGGGGCTGCCCGAGGCGACCGCGGAGCGGTTCGTGGAGGGCGGCACCCTCGGGGGCCGGCGCTGGTACCGCACCGGCGATCGCGTCGAGAGGCCCGCCGACGGGCTGCTGCGCCACCGCGGCCGGCTCGACGGCCAGGTCAAGGTGCGCGGCATCCGGGTCGACCCGGGCGAGGTCGAGGCCAACCTGACCCGCCACCCCGCGGTCGCGGCGGCCGCGGTCGTCGGGGTCACCGTCGCGGACCGGACCGTGCTGGCGGCGTACGTCGTGCCGAGCGCCGGCCACCCCGACCCGACCCCCGACCCGACTCCCGACCCGACCCCCGACCCGACTGCCGACCTGCGCGCCTTCCTGCGCGCCGAGGTTGCCGCGCACCTGCATCCAGCGCGGATCACGGTCGTGCCGGAACTGGCGCTGACCGCCAGCGGCAAGGTCGACCGCCGCGCCACGCACGCACGCTTCGGGACTCCTCCGCGCCCGAGCAGCCCGAGTACTCCCGTCCGCCCAGACAGCCCAGAGGAGACGCACTCATGAGCATCCCCACCACCGACCGAATCAGCACCTGCCTCATCGCGAACATCACCGCCAGCATCACCGCGACCTTCCGCCGGGTGCTCGAGATCGACGACGTCGGCACCGACGACGAGTTCTTCGCGCTCGGCGGCGACTCGCTGCTGGCGACCCGGGTGCTGAGCGCGATCGCCCGGGAGTACGGCGTCGAGCTGACCTTCGACGAGTTCGTGCTGGCCGCGACCCCGGCCGCGCTCGGTCGGCTGGTCGCCCGGCCGGTTGCAGGGGCCCGACCGTGAGTACGCCGTCGCGCGTGGTGGTCGTCGGCGCGGGCCTGGCCGGCCTCACCGCCGCCAACCGGCTCGCCGACAACGGCGTCGAGGTCACCGTCCTCGAGGCCCGCTACCGGGTCGGTGGACGCTTGCACGGCATCGAGGTCGCGCCGGGGCGCTGGGTCGACGCGGGAGCGGCGTACCTCGGCGACCGTCATACCGCCCTGGTCGACCTGCTCGCCGACCTCGGCCTCAAGGCGCTGCCGACCGACATGGAGGGTGACAGCCGGTTCCTGCTCGGCGCGTCCGACGCGACCCGGAGCGGGCGCTTCCCGCCGCTCAACGCGGTCGCGCTCGGGGAGATGTTCGAGCTGCTCGACGACCTCACCCGCAGCGTCGACGTGGCGGCTCCGTGGCGTACGCCGGACGCCCCTCGGCTCGACCACCTCACCGCGGCCGAGTGGGCCGAGAGCAACCTGACCCACCCGGACGCGCGGCTGTTCTTCCCGCTCTTCCTCGGCGAGATGATGGCCGCCGACCCGGCCGCGGTCTCGATGCTGCATGTGGCCTTCTACCTGCGCTCGGGCGGCGGGATCCGCTACCTCAACGCCTTCGAGGGCGGCGCCCAGGACCGCCGGGTAGCGGGTGGGGCGCACCAGGTCTGCGAGCTGCTCGCGGCGGGGCTGTCCGGCGTACACCTCGGCGAGGCGGTGACCGCGATCCGCGACAGCGGGGCCGGCGTCACGGTCGCCACCGCGACCGCAACGTATGACGCAGACGCCGTCATCGTGGCCCTGCCCCCGCTCCTCGCGAGCACGATCGACATCCGGCCCCGCCCGACGCCACGCGCGACCGGGGTCACCGGCCGCGGCTGCGCGGTCAAGCTGCACCTGGTCTACCCCGAACCGCTCTGGCGGCGGCACGGGCTCTCCGGCTGGTCGGTCAACGAGGCCGGCCCGCTGCTCTCGACGGTCGACGACTCGCCACACGAGGGTGGGGCCGGCGTACTCACCGGTTTCGTCACCGGCGCCGAGGCGCACCGCTTCGCGACCCTTTCGTACGACGACCAGCGCGCGGCCGCGATCCACCAGGCCCAGCTGGTGTTCCCGGACCTCCCCGAGCCACTCGCCTTCCACGTCACCGACTGGGTCAACGAGGAGTACTCCCGGGGCTGCTACGCCGCGCTCTTCGGCCCCGGCGACTGGCTGGCCCTCGGCCCACACCTCACGCGGCCGCACGGCCGCGTGCACTGGGCCGGCACCGAGACGAGTCCTGCGTTCTTCGGCCTGATGGAGGGCGCGATCCGCTCCGGCCACCGGGCCGCCGACGAAGTCCTGCACACCACCCACCCCACAGGAGATCGCGATGAGTGACGCCACATCCCCCCTCGCCCCGCTCGAGGTCCGCGAGCGCTTCATGGCCGACCCCGGCCTCGGTGCCGGCAACTTCCTCGACCACGCGCTCGCGCACAACCCGAACCGGGCCGTGCCGTACGCCTACAGCCACCACCTCGACCACCGCGGCGACGTCGTACTCCGCGGGCACAGCCTCGAGGACCTCGCCCGCCTGCGCGACCGCTACGCCAAGTGGTACGCCGCCAACGGCGTCCGCGCCGGCGAGCCGGTCGGGGTGGTGACCGCCGAGGGACTCGACCCGCTGATCCACTTCCTCGCGCTGTCCGCGCTCGGCGCGATCCCGGCGCTGGTCAACGACGCGATGCGGCCCGACATCATGGCCCGCTACCTCGACCACGTCGGCGTCGTGGGCGTGGTGGCCGACGACACGACGCTGCTGGCGCAGGCCTACCGGAGCGGCGAGCAGCGCCGGCCGCGGTTCGTGGCGTTGACCTCGGAGGTTCGCGCCGCCGACACGACCGGCCTCTGCCTCCCCGAGGCCTACCCCTACCAGCACAAGGCCGACGACGTGGTCGCGCTGATCCACTCCTCCGGCACGACCGGGATCCCGAAGTCGACGATCCTGGCGCACCGGCAGTTCTGGGACGGCAAGCAGCCGCGGATGGTGCGTTTCCCGGCCGAGTCCTACGACCGGCTGATGTGCCTGATGCCGCACACGCACGCCGGCGGGCTGAGCTACTTCCTCACCGCCACCCTGCTGGGCCTGCCGATCATGGTGATGGCCGACTGGCGTCGGCAGACGGTCGAGCCGGTCATGGAGGCGTTCCGGCCGACCATGGTCGCGAGCTTCCCGCGCAGCTTCGTCGAGCTCGCGACCGGCGAGCTGCCGGTCGAGGGCGCGGCCAAGGTGCACTCGTGGTTCAACACCGGCGACTCGGCGCACTACGGCCACATCCGCCAGCTCGCAACGCTCGGCGAGCGGCCGGCCGGGCTGATCAAGCCGTGGCTGCTGCCGCGGGACGCCGCCGAGGAGGCGCCGCTGCCCGGCTCGCAGTTCATCGACGGGCTCGGCTCCTCGGAGATGGGGATGGCGAACTTCGGGCAGGTCACCACGCCCGAGTCCGAGCGCAACGACCGGTGCGTGGGCCAGCCGCTCGAGGTGGTGACGGCCGCCGTACTCGACCAGAGCGGAGCCGAGGTCCCCGACGGCATCGTCGGGCTGCTGGCGGTCAAGAGCCCGTCGCTGACGCCGGGCTACTGGAACGACCAGCGCTTGACCGAGTCGTTCCGGATGAACGGCTGGTGGCTCACCGGGGATGTGGCGCGGCGTGACGAGGAGGGGCGGTTCTACCACCTGGACCGGACCGTCGACGTCATCGACACCGCGACCGGGCCGGTCTACAGCCTGCCGCTGGAGGAGGTGCTGCTCGCCGACTGCGCCGAGCTGGTGCGCGACTGCTCGGTGGTCGGCGTACCGACTCCCGACGGGCGGGGGCTCGCACCGGTGGCCGTCGTACAGCTGCAGGCCGATGAGTACGACGCCGCGCCGGACACGATCCTCGAGCGGGCCAACAAGGAGCTGGCCGCGGCCGGACTCGCCGAGCTGGCCGCCGTCGTGATCGCCCGCGAGCCCGCGGACTTCCCGCTCGGCCCGACCGGCAAGGTGCTCAAGCGCGAGCTGCGCACCCGGCACGCCGGCCTCCTCGCGAGTACGGCGTGACCCGTGCGCACGATCTGTGTGGTCGGCCTGGGGCCGCGCGGCCTCTCGGTCCTGGAGCGGCTGTGCGCCAACGCGGTCGCCACTGACGAGAGAGTCACCGTGCACGTCGTGGATCCCTGGATCGACACCGGCGGACGGGTCTGGCGGACCACACAACCCGGCGTACTGCTGATGAACACGGTCGCCTCGCAGGTCACGATGTTCACCGACGACAGCGTGACCTGCGACGGGCCGATCCGCACCGGGCCGAGCCTCTACGAGTGGGCGAAGCTGTTCGTCCCGACCGAGCCGTTCGGCCCCTACCCGTCCTGGGTGTACGCCGAGGCGGAGCTGGTCGGGCCGGACAGCTACCCGACCCGGGCGTTCTACGGGCACTACCTGCGGTGGGTGTTCGAGCGGCTGAGCCGGTTCGCGCCGGCGTGGGTGCGGATCCGCACCCACGCGTCCACCGCCGTGTCGGTGTATGACGAGCCCGACGGACTCCAGTCTGTGCGGCTCGCCGACGGCTCGACGCTCGACGGGCTGGACGCGGTGGTGCTGGCGCTGGGCCACCTCGACCTAGGGCTCGACGAGGACCAGGCGGCGTACACACGTCATGCGCGGCGGCACGGCCTGGTCTACCTGCCGGTCGGCAACCCCGCCGAGGCCGCGCTGAGCGCGATCGAGCCCGGGCAGCCCGTCGCGCTGCGCGGGATGGGGCTGTGCTTCTTCGACTACCTGGCGCTGTTCACGACCGCTCGCGGCGGCGCGTTCGTGCGCACTGAGGCCGGGCTGGTCTACGAGCCGTCGGGCCGCGAGCCGGCGCTGGTCGCGGGGTCGCGGCGCGGGGTGCCCTACCACTCGCGGGGTGCCAACCAGAAGGGCGTCGACGGGCGGCACCAGCCGCTCTTCCTCACCACCGAGGTGATCAAGGGGTTGCGGGCGCGGGCCGAGGCGGGCGAACCGGTGCGGTTCCGGCGCGACGTGTGGCCGCTGGTCGACCGGGAGGTGCGCGCGGTCTACTACCACGCGCTGGTCGCGGCCACCCGCGGCGAGGAGTACGCCGCCGAGCTCCTCCGCGCGATCACCAGCCTGCCCTTGGCCAACACCGTCGAGACCCTCCTCGACGGCGTCGCCCCTGCCGACCACTGGGACTGGGACCGGATCGCCCGGCCGATGGGCTCGCGGCGCTTCCGGGGACCGGCCGACTACCGCACCTGGCTGCTCGCCCACCTGCGCCGCGACCTCGAGGAGGCCCGGCTCGGCAACGTGCGCGGGCCGCTCAAGGCCGCGCTCGACGTGCTGCGCGACATCCGCAACGAGATCCGGCTGGTGGTCGACCACGGCGGGGTGGCGGGGTCGTCGTACCGGGACGAGCTGGAGGACTGGTACACCCCGCTCAACGCGTTCCTCTCGATCGGGCCGCCGCCGAGCCGGGTCGAGGAGATGGTCGCGCTGGTCGAGGCCGGCGTACTCCAGGTATGCGGGCCGGACTTCCGGGTCGCCGCCGACGGCGCCGGCTGGGTGGTCTCGTCACCGGAGATCCCGGCGTCCGAGGTGCGGGTGACCGCGCTGGTCGAGGCGCGGTTGCCGGCCGTCGACCTGCGGCGTACGACGGACCCCCTGGTGCGCGACCTGCTCGCCCGCGGCGAGTGCCGGACCTACCGGATGCCCGACCCGAGCGGTGACTACCTGACCGGCGGGCTGACCGTGACCCGCAAGCCCTACCGCCTGGTCGGCGTGACCGGGCGGGCGCACCCGCGGCGGTTCGCGTTCGGCGTGCCGACCGAGCCGGTGCACTGGGGTACGGCGGCCGGCGTCCGACCGGGCGTCGACTCGGTCATCCTCGGCGACGCCGACGCGATCGCCAGGGCCTGCCTGCGCGACGTGGACACGCCACTGACCAGCGATCTCGAAGGAGCAGAGCAGTGAATGGAGCACAGCGATGACCGGACTTCTCAGCGCCGTCTGGGCCGGGACCGCGGTGGAGCGGACGCTCTCCGACGAGGCCTGGGTGGAGGCGATGATCGAGGTGGAGATCGCGCTCGCCCGCGCCCAGGCCAAGCTCGGCGTCGTGCCGGAGGCCGCGGTCGGGCCGATCGTCGAGGTCTTGGGGTCGACCCGGATCGACGTCGCCGCACTCGCCGTGGCCTCGCGCGGCTCCGCCAACCCGGTCGTCGAGCTCGTGCGGGAGCTGACCGCGGCGGTGGCGGCGGTCGACCCGGAGGCCGCGGAGTACGTGCACCGCGGCTCCACCAGCCAGGACATCTTCGACTCCGCGACCATGCTGGTCTCCGCGCGGGCGTTGCGGGCGATCGACGCGGATCTGTCGCGGGTGGTCTCCGCGCTGGCCGCGCTGGCCGACACCCACCGGCGTACGCCGATGGCGGCGCGGACCCTGTCGCAGCACGCCGTACCGACGACCTTCGGGCTCAAGGCGGCCGGCTGGCTGGCATTGGTGCTCGACGCGCGCGACCGGCTGCGGACCACGCTCGACTCGCTGCCGGTGCAGGTCGGCGGGGCGGCCGGGACGCTGTCGGCGTACGTCGAGTACGCGCGGCTGGCCGGCGTCTCGGTCGAGGGTCACGCGGGCGACCTGTCGGGGCTGATCGCGGCCGAGCTCGGGCTGCGCGACCCTGGCGTGCCGTGGCACACCCAGCGCACTCCCCTGGTCGACCTGGGCTGGGTGGTCACGATGGTGACGGGGGCGCTGGGCAAGATCGCGGTCGACGTGCTCGGCGCGGCGCGGACCGAGGTCGGCGAGGTGGCCGAGCCGGCCGGCGAGCGCAGCGGTGTCTCCTCGGCGATGCCGCAGAAGCGCAACCCGGTGCTCGCGACGCTGCTGGTGGCGGCGGCGCGGCAGGGGCCGGCGTACTCCCTGATGCTGGGGCAGAGCCTGCTCGCCGAGGACGAGCGGTCCGCCGGCGGCTGGCAGGCCGAGTGGGAGCCGCTGCGGTCGGGGCTGCAGGTTGCGGCGGGGGCCGCGGCGACGGCGGCCGAGCTGCTGTCCGGGCTGCGGGTCTTCCCGGAGCGGCTGGCCGCGAACCTCCGCTCCACCGGCGGCACCATCGTCTCCGAGCGGCTCAACGTCGCGCTGGCGCCAGTGCTCGGCAAGGTCGCCGCGAAGTCGCTGCTGGCCCGGATCTCGAGGGCCGCGGCCGCGGGCGAGGGGGCGTTCGACGAGCTGCTGCTGGCCGCGCCCGAGCTGTCCGGCGTACTCTCCGCAGCCGAGCTGGCCGAGCTCCTCGACCCCGCCGAGTACGTCGGCGCCGCGGACGAGCTGGTCGACCGGGTCCTGGCCCGGCAATGAACGCGCTGCGCCGGGCGTTCTGACGCTCCGGCGGGCGCCTCTCAGGCCACCAGGAACTCGGCGAGGAGAGGCCCGACGATCTCCGGTGCCTCGAGCTGCGGGTAGTGGCCGACCGCCGGCGCCTGGTCGAGGACGGTGACCGAAGCCCTGGGCGCGACCTGGCGAATCCGGGGCAGCACGTGCGCGCCGCTCACCGGGTCGGCCGGCCCCCAGATGAACTGCTGACGGCCGGCGTACTCAGCGATGGCGGCCGCCCAACGCTCCGCGTGCTCGCGGCGCTCCGCCATGTAGCGCAACAGCGCCGGGGCGACCCGAACGCCGCCACGCGCCCGCAGGGAGAGCCACATGTCGTGCAGCTTCTCCTGGCCGACGGGACGGCCCAGGATCTCTCGCATCGCCGCGTCGAACCTCGACTCACTGAACACCCGGGCCACCAGCGGCCCGAACCGTCCCGCAAGCAACCGCTGGCCACTGGTCGGCCGGTGCAGGTCGGGGAACAGCCCGCCGTTGAGCCAGCTCATCGAGGTGATCCGGGTCGAGTCCCGGGCCAGCAGCTCCTGGGCGACCGAGACTCCGTAGTCGTGTGCCACCAGGGCGGTCTGCTCGATCCCGTGTGAGGTCCAGATCGCCTCGACGAGGTCGGCCTGTTCGAGCAGCGAGTACTCATGCGGGCGTGGCTTGTCGCTCTCGCCGAAGCCCAGGAAGTCGAGGGTGGTCACCCGCAGGCCGGCCGCGACGAGCGTCGGCAGCACCGGGGCCCAGTCGTGCGAAGAGGTCGGGAAGCCGTGGAGCAGGGTGACCGGACGCCCACCTTCCGGCCCGTCCTGACGCACGAACAGCGTGTACGCCGTCCCCGCCACCTGCTCGCGGGTGCCGCCGGCGAGCCACGCGGTCCTGGATTCAGTCATGCCGCCCAGCCTGTGAGCTGGCTGCCGGCTGGTCAACCACTGGGACCTGCGCGTCCGGCCGGCGCGGCTTCCCACCGGCAGATTTCCTACCTCTGCGTGCTCCCGGAGTCGCCCGCGACGTGACCGCCTTCATCCACAGGCGTGTTACTGCTGTTGCCAGAGTGAGAGCGGTAGGCGCTACCGTGGAGATCGGAAGAGACACCTGACCGACACCCGCGGAGGGCGGTGAAGACATGAGCGACGGGCTTCGCGTGACTCTCGACGGCCTGCATCAGGAGATCGGCGCTGAGGCCGTCCACACCGCGCTCGGCGCTCTGCTGAGTCTTGCCAAGGACGCCTCCAAGTCACTCGGGTCGACAGCCGGCAGCTGGAAGGTCTCCGAACTCACCCTGGGCTCCGCGACGATCGTGATCAGCAACCCCGCTGCCCGGGGGGTTGGCACGCTGGTCGAGGAGGGGATCGACACGCTCGCTCGAGCCGCGACGGTGCCGACCTCGTGGACCCAGGACATGGTCAAGCAGGTGCGTCGTCTCGGGGGACTGGCTGGGCGCGACGGCGTGCTCGGTGTCCGTCTCGGGACGACGACAGGTGACCTGCGCACGATCGACACGACGATCACCAACAACGCCGAGGCTGCTATCGAGGCGAAGGAGACCTCCATCGGGCGGGTCGTCGGCAAGGTGGACACTTGGACGGAGCGGAAGGTTCGCCAGGTCGGCTTGACTCTCGACAGCGGTTCCACGATCAAGGCGAGCTATCCCGAGTCGATGGCGACCCGGGTGCGGGATCAGGCTCTCGGTGAACGCGTCGAGCTGACCGGTGAGATCGAGCGCAACGTGACGGGGCAGGGACTCCGCATCAAGATCATCGATTTCGAAGTCCTGCCGGCGACGGTGCCACTGCCCGTCTCCAGCATCTTGGGTCTGTACGCCGACCAAGGCGCTCTCGGCATCACAGCGGCCGACGTACTCGAGGACCGCGAGTGACCGCGGCGCCACTCGTCTATCTCGACACCTCCGTGTTCGTCTCGGCCCTACTGGGCCGGGACGAACCCGACTATGACGTGAGTGCCTCGACGCTGGAAGCCGGGGAGCGCGGAGAGCTCCGGATCGTGGTCAGTGCGCTGGCGGTCTCCGAAGTGGTCGGCGCACCGGTGCTTCGTGCCCCGCAGGGCGTGCCGAAGTCAGTCGCACTGGAGCGGACGGCCAAGGCGATGGCGTTCTTCGGGCAGTCGTCGTTCACTCACGTGGACCTCAGTCGCAGAGAGGGACTCCGCGCCGCCGAGATCTCCCGAGACTTCGACATGAAGGGCGCAGATGCGTTGCACCTGGCCGCGGCTGAGCTCGCCGGCTGCGAGAGGTTCTTCAGTCTCGACCGCGATCAGCTCAAGGTCGCCGATGCGCTCTCCGGACTGATCATCTCGAAGCCGCCTGGATCGGGTCAGCCGGCGCTCAACTTCCCTGACTGACCGAGGCAGCGCCGACCCAGGAGCGAGTCCGCTCTTGCACCACAGAACCGTCGACGTCGGCGAGCTTGAGGGCCAGGTAGCGCTCCGCTGTGGGGCTGGTCGGGATCCGGAACGCCGGCCGCTCGGCCTGTAGCGCGGCCACGATCACCTCGGCCGCCTCGGCGGAGGTCTGCGCGCCGTCGACCGCACCCGAGGCGACGAAGTCGCGGTAGGCCAGGAAAGCGTCGGTGTAGGGCCCGGACGCCGCCAGCAGCGCGACCGGGTCGAGCCCCGAGCTCGCGACGAAACGGGTGTCGAGTACGGCGGCCGGCTCCACCATCGACACCGAGACCCCGACGGCGGCAGCGGTCGGGGCGAGCGCCTCCATGAACCCCTCGAGCGCGAACTTCGCCGCCGAGTAGGCCTCGTTGAACGGCTGGCCGACCACCCCGCGCACGCTCCCGACGGTCACGATCCGGCCGCCGGCCGCCCGCAGGTGCGGCATCGCGCGCCGGCAGACCTCGATCACGCCGAAGAAGTTGGTCTCGAAACCACCGCGCAGCACGTCCGGGTCCGAGAGCTCCAGCGTCGGGTTGGAGTTGGCCACGCCGGCGTTGTTGACCAGCGCGTCCAGCCGTCCGTACGACGCCACCACGCCCGACACGCATGACGCGATCGAGTCGGGGTCGGTCAGCTCGAGGCGGCGTACGTCCACCGAGACGCCGGCGTCGGCGGCGGCCCCGCGCAGGTCGTCCGCCCGGTCATCCGCGCGGTAGCGGTCGCGGACCGTCGCCACCACCCGGAAGCCCGACCGGGCCGCCAGCACCGCGGTGGCCAGGCCGATGCCCGACGACGTGCCGGTCACCAGCACCACGGGGCCACCGCCAACGCCGTTCACGCCGACACCTTCTCCGCATCGAGCAGCGGTTGCAGCCGCGACAGCGGTACCCAGGCCGAGACCCCGATCAGGGTCGCGGCGGCCATCGCGGAGAGGGCGGCGTGCAGGAGGTCGAGGCGTACGTCGAGCGCGGTGACCAGGCAGCCCCCCACGAACACCGAGATCGGGATGACCCCCCAGGTCACCGTGCGATAGGCGCCCACGATCACGGCCTGGTCCTCGGTCGGCATGTGCCGCTGCCGGATCGACTGGGAGCAGATGTTGTACCAGGCGAAGAACAGCCCGTAGAGCCCCAGCGTCACCGCCAGCACCGGCGCCGCCGGCAGCCACAGGGTGGCCAGGATGCCGAGTCCGCTCAGCGAGTGCAGCACCATCGCCAGGCCTTGCATCCGGCCGGTCCCGAGCCAAACGTCGACCCGCGACGCCACCAGCGCACCGACCACCGCGCCGACCGCCGCGATCGACATCACCGCGCCCAAGGTGGCAGCCGACAGGCCGAGGCCCTGGTAGGCCAGCACCGGCAGCTGGGTCACGAAGATCGGCCCGCCGATGTTGGCGAGCAGCGTGCCCGCCGTACACCTGCGCAGCACCGGGTCCTGCCAGTTGCGGCGTACGCCGACGCCGAGCCGCGACCAGAGCCGGACGCCGGACACCCGCGGCGTCCGCGTCCGCATCGACCGCAGGCACACCGCCGAGACCAGGTACGACGCCGCGTCGACCACCAGCGCGACCACGCCCAGCAGGTGGTAGGCCAGGCCGGCGAGCGCCGGACCACCGAGCTCGGCCACGGTCCGGCTGGTCTCCAGCCGCGAGTTGCCCCGGACCAGCTCGGAGGCCGGCACGATCGCACTGACCATCGGCACGTAGCCGATGTTGAAGAAGACCGTCGCCGCACTCACCGCCGCCACGCAGCCGAACAGCAGCGGGATCGACAGGAAGCCCAGCCACCAGGCCAGCGGGATCAGCCCGATCGCCACCAGCCGGACCAGGTCGCAGCCGATCAGCAGGCTGCGGATCTCCATCCGGTCCACCAGCCCGCCCGCGACCAGGCTCAGGATCGGGATCGCGAGGTACTGCGCCATGCTCACCAGCCCGACCTGGAACGCCGAGGCGCCGAGCAGGAAGATCAGCACGGTCGGTACGACGAACAGGGTGACCCGGTCGCCCACATTGCTCACCGACTGGCCTGCCCACAGCAGGTTGAACTCCCGGCCCAACCCGCGCGGGGGCGCCGCGACCTCGGAGCCGGCGTCGAGCTGCGTCATGAGTGGTCCCGGACGACCAGGTTGGAGGTCTTGCCGGTCCGCGGGTTGCTGACCAGCTCGTCGACGACGGTGACCGTCAGCGAGTCCGGGATCCGCTGGAAGACGATGCTCGGCCCGAACGCCGTCGCCACGATCGTCTCCCGCACCCGGTCGGCCAGGTCGGGCTCGGCGGTGCGCCCGCCCAGCACGAGCACCTCCAGCATGCTGCCGCGGTCGGCGTACTCGTGTACGACGAGCTGGGCGCGAGTCACTCCGGGGACCGACGACACCTGGGCGACCAGGTCGTCGACGGCCACCAGGTGACCGCGGAACTTCACCAGCCCGTCGCGCCGCCCCAGCACCTGCAGCGCCGGACCCGGCCGCCCGCACGAGCACTCGACGAGCCGGCCGGCGTCGCCGGTCTGGTAACGCAGTACCGGGTTGAGCCGGGTCGAGTCGAGCGCGGTGAAGTCGAGCAGGTCGTCCTCGCCGATGCCGACCAGGGTCGAGGGCAGGGTGTGCCAGGTGTCGGCCGGGCAGTCGGGCGTGTTGGTGCCGACGACCCAGGTCTCGGTGCTGCCGAACATCCCCCACCGGCGCGCGTCCGGCGCCACCGCCGCGAGGTCGTCGTCGAGCCGGGTGTCCCAGGCCTCGCCGAGCCACATCACCGTGCGCAGGTCGGGCAGCTTGGCGCCGGCCTCGCGGGCGTGCGCGAAGAGCAGTCGGAGCACGCTCGGGGTGCCGCCGATCGCGGTCACGCCCTGGGCCGCGAAGAACTCCAGCCACGCGTCGTACTCGGCGGCGGTGATCGCGCCCAGGCACATCGCGGTGCAGCCGGTGCGGTCGAGCAGCGCGTTGACCAGGTAGTGCGCGCCCCACATCTTGCCGGCGCTCCACGCGTTGACGACCACGTCGTCGGGGCCGATCGGCGCCCGGCCCTCGTGTACCCAGTGCTCGTGCACCTCGGCCATGTAGAGCCCGGTCGGCGCGTAGCCGAACATCGGGGAGCCCGTGCTGCCGCCGCTCTGCCACAGCCAGGTGGTCGCGCCGGTCGCGCCGGCCGCGCGCGGGGGCTCGTGGGTGAGGGCGAGCTGCAGGTCGTTCTTGCGCATCGTGGGTACGGCGTCCAGATCGGTCAGCTCGACCGGGTCGGGTACGCCGGCGTACCTCTCAGTCAGCGTGGGTACGCCGCGGAGCCGGCTCAGGTTCGCCCGGATCGAGTCCCTGCCCACGTCAACCAGGCCTGCGTCATCCGGCCCGGCCGCCGTACTCGTGAAGAACTGCGTCATCACACACCTACCTTCTGGTCGTCGCGGAGCTGAGTGGCGGCACGCTCGGCCAGGAAGCGGGCGTGACCGTCGCGGTAGGCCCGGAACCGGGCCTCGATCGTGGAGAGCTGGACGGCGGTGCCGTCGGCGGTGGCCGGGTCGGAGCCGGCGATGGCGCCGTCGGGCTCGACCTCGGAGAACCAGTACCGCTCGCCGTCGTACAGGAAGTCGACGCAGAGGAACGGCAGCGGCAGCCGCTCGGCGAACCACGCGATCGCCTGGTCGAGCTCCGGTGGCAGGTCGACGTACTCACGGGTCCCGCCGCGGCCGCTGTTGGCGACGTAGCCGCCGTCGCGGGGAGCGCGCTTGAGGACCGAGTGCGGCCGGCCGTCGACCAGATAGATCCGGTAGTCGACCGTGCCGTCGCCGAGATAGGGCTGCGCGACGACAGTGGTGTCGCCGCCCTGGGCCAGGCTGAGCAGCCCGCGCAGGTCCTCGACGTCGTGGGCCAGGCAGATGCCCCAGCCGGCGCACCAGCCGGTGGGCTTCACGATGACGGGGTAGGTGAGGTTCTCCAGGACCGGCTCGTAGTGCTTGTAGCCGAGGTCGCGGCCGGTGCCGATCCGCACCGTCGGGATCGGCGGGATCGGGGAGCCCGCGAAGAACAGGTTGGTCGCGAGCTTGTCGTTGACGATCGCGGAGAGGTACGGCGGGTGCGGGAGGTAGCAGCCGGCCTGCTCGAGGACGGCGTACATGGCGTACTGGTTGAAGACGTCCATCGCCTGGTAGGGCAGCGAGTAGAGCGAGGTCACGAAGAGCGAGTCCTCGGCGGTCACGCGCTGGCCGTTGACGAAGATCCGAGGGCGACCGTTGTCGAGGCCGTCGACCGCGATGGCGTCCATCGGGACCTGGACCCACTCCATGCCGAGGTCCCGGGCGACGTCTTCGTAGTCGCCCCAGAACTTGCTCTGGTAGTCGGCTCGGGCGCGGGTCGACTCGCGGTCGGGGAAGACCCAGAACATGGTGCGCAGCTCGGTCATCTCAGTGTCTTTCATGGCTGGGCCTTTCATGGGTGGGCCTTTCATGGGTGGGCCGGTCATGGGTGCCGGTCGCCTGCTTCCGCCACCCGGGGAGTACGACGCTGTGCCCGCGGAACTCCGCCACGACCACCCCGTCGTCGGGCCGGCGTACGGTCACGTCGTACACGCCGTTGAGGCCGATCCGGGCGCGTTCCTCGGCCTCCGCCACTAGTGCGTCGCCGGGTGCCGACGGCCGCAGGAAGACCGTCTGCGCGCTCTGGGCGACCGCGACCGGGCCGTGGCTGTTGGAGGCGTAGGCGAACGCCGCGTCGGCGAGCAGGAACAGGTAGCCGCCGTGGGTGGTGCCGTGACCGTTGACCATCTCCTCGGTCACCCGCATCCGCAGCCGGGCCCAGCCGGGCGCGATGTCATCGAGGACGATCCCGAGCGACTGGGCGGTCCGGTCGCCGGCGTACATGGCGTGCGCCCGCGACCAGCTCAGCGCGGTCGGGTCGAGGTCGTGGGTCATGGGGCGAGCGTGGCCAGTGGCGCTGCGAAC
>DASXRJ010000122.1:0-3075 GCA_036506675.1 Nocardioides sp.
GGCCGGTGACGGTCCAGGTGATCGCCTCGGTCAGCCGCCGCGCGGGCACCCACTCCTCGACGCAGGACGTCACCGCGACCATCGTCGGCGCGATCGTCATACCGCACCCGAACAGCGTGAGCCCGAGGAGCGGCACGCTGCCGACCCAGGGCAGCGGCGCCATCGTGATCGCCAGAGCGACGGTGCCGACGAGCAGCCGGCGCTCGACCGGGGCGCGCCAGTGGACCGAGCCGTACCAAAGGCCGGCGAGCAGGCTGCCGAGCGCCCAGATAGCCAGTACGACGCCTGACATCCCAGCCTGGCCCTTCTCCGTGGTGAAGGCGACGGTCACGACCTCGGCGGCGCCGAGGGCCGCGCCGAGTCCGAGGCCGATCAGGCTGAGCAGCAGGATCGAGAGCCAGGGGAGAGGCGACTGCTCGATGCCGTCGGACCTGCCGCGGCCGGGCGGGTCGGATGCCCGCAGTACGGCGAGCCAGAGGCCACCGGCCAGTCCGAGGATGCCGGCCGCGGCCAGAGCGGCGTACGGGCTGACCTGCGTGGCGAGCGTGGTGACCAGGACCGGGCCGACGATGAAGACGACCTCGTCACCGACCGCTTCGAGAGCGAACGCGGTCTGTAATGCACGGCCGCGGCCGAGCAGGTGGGTCCAGCGGGCGCGGACGAACGAGCCGACCTGCGGACGGGTGCCGCCGGCAACGAACGAGACGACGTACAACACCCAGGTCGCGGCCTCGGCGCGGACGGCCACCAGCAGGCCGGCCAGCGCGAGGGTGCAGACGACCGAGCCGATGATGATCAGGGTCCGCTGACCGAAGCGGTCGACCAGGCGGCCCTGGATCGGTCCGGTGAGAGCGCCGGCGATGACGGCGACACCGGAGACCGCACCGGCCAGACCGTAGGAGCCGCTCGCCCGGGCGATCAGGATGACGATGCCGAGGCCGATCATCGAGATCGGCATACGCCCGAGGATCCCGGCGGCGAAGAAGGCGCCGGCACCGGGTCGGCGCATGAGATGAACGTAGGGCTTGAGCATGGCGAACCTCCGCCACCCTATCCGCCGCCCGGCCGTCGGCGCGCAGGAATTTCGAGGTGGTGCGGGCGGGTTTCGACGAAGCTGAGAAACTTGGTGCATGCGTGTGGATCCGTCGCCGTACGACGCTGTGTTGTTGCTCTCCTTCGGAGGCCCCGAGAAGCCCGAGGACGTGCTGCCGTTCTTGCAGAACGTGACGCGCGGGCGGGGGATCCCGGACGAGCGGCTGAAGGAGGTCGGGGAGCACTACTACGCCTTCGGCGGCAAGAGCCCGATCAACGACCAGAACCGCGCGCTGCTCACCGCTCTGCGGGAGTCGTTCGACCAGCTCGGGCTGGACGTGCCGATCTATTGGGGCAACCGCAACTGGGCGCCGTACCTGACCGACACGATGCGGCAGATGGCCGACGACGGGATCCGCCGGGCGGTGGTGATCGTGACGTCGGCCTACCCGTCGTACTCGGGCTGCCGGCAGTACCGCGAGAACCTCGAGGACGCCGCGAAGCAGGTCCCGAACGCGCCGCGGATCGACAAGCTCCGGCACTATGCGAACCACCCGGGCTTCGTCGGCTCGTTCGTCGAGTCCACCGCGAAGGCGCTGAGCGAACTGCCGGCGGGCTCGGCGATCGCCTACGTCACGCATTCCATCCCGACCGCGATGAACGCGACCAGCGGTCCGGACGGCAACGCGTACGTCGACTGGCACCTGGATGTGGCGGCCGAGATCACCGCCGAGATCGAGCGTCGTACCGGGCAGGCACGTCGTACCGACCTCGTCTACTGCTCGCGCTCAGGACCTCCACAAGTGCCGTGGCTGGAGCCGGACGTCAACGACCACCTCGACGTACTCGCGGCAGACGGTGTGCCAGGCGTAGCCGTCGTGCCGATCGGGTTCGTCAGTGACCACATGGAGGTCATCTACGACCTCGACACCGAGGCCGCCCAGACCGCCGAGAAGCTGCGACTGCCGATCGCCCGGGCTGCGACACCCGGCACCGACCCGGCGTTCGTGAACATGCTGCGGGACCTGGTCGTCGAACGGGCCGCTGCCGAGCGCGGCAAGGAGCCGGCCCGGCCGTGCGTCGGCAAGCTCGGCCCGGCCTGGGACGACTGCCGACACGACTGCTGCCCACCCCCGCGCCGCCCAGCCCCGTCGACCGTGAAGGAACCAGCATGACCGTCGAAAGCGCCCAGGACCTGCTCAAGCTGGCTGTGGAGGTGGCGGAGGAGGCAGCGCGGCTGATCGTCGAGCGCCGCCGCGGCACGATCACGGTCGCCGACACCAAGAGCACCGTCACCGACGTCGTCACCGCGGTCGACCGGGAGTCCGAGGAACTCATCCGGGCCCGGATCCTGCAGGCCCGCCCGGACGACTCCTTCCTCGGCGAGGAGGGCGACGACGTGCTCGGCACCAGCGGCGTCCGCTGGGTCGTCGATCCGATCGACGGCACGGTCAACTATCTGTACGACATCCCGACGTACGCCGTCTCGATCGCGGTCGAGTACGACGGTGAGACCGTCGCCGGGGTCGTCGTCGACGCACCGAAGGGCGAGGTGTTCACCGCGACCAAGGGCGGTGGCGCGTTCCTGGACGGCAAGCCGATCCAGGTGTCGGACTGCACCGACCTGAGCAAGGCTCTGGTCGGGACCGGCTTCGGCTACGACCCCGTCCGCCGGGAGGTGCAGGCCGAGGTCGTCCAGCAGTTGATCACCAAGGTTCGTGACATCCGGCGGATCGGGGTCGGCGCTATCGACCTGTGCTACGTCGGCTGCGGCCGGCTGGACGCGGTCTACGAACGCGGGCTGAACCCGTGGGACTACGGAGCGGGTGTGCTGATCGCGGCCGAGGCCGGCGCGACCGTCGGCGGGCTGAACGGCGCCCCGGTGTCGCCGGAGATGTCGATCGCGGCGGCACCTGCACTGTTCGGGCCCTTCCACGACCTGCTGGCCGATACCGACCCGCTGCGCGAGTGAGCGTCCCTGGATGCTCGTTCCTGTGCAGACATGAGCATTAACGAGCATTCTGCTGTTCGGTCCTGACATTT
>DASXRJ010000123.1:0-1834 GCA_036506675.1 Nocardioides sp.
CGACCCGCGCCTCGTCCGGCGTGATGGTGGCGCACTTGACGCCCACGCCGTACTGCTTGATCGCGTGCGCGGCATCGACGGTGATCTGGTCGTCGGTGGCGTCGCGGCTCTCGATCCCGAGGTCGTAGTACTTCAGGTCGACATCGAGATAGGGGTGGATCAGGCGGTCCTTGATGAACTGCCAGATGATCCGGGTCATCTCGTCGCCGTCGAGCTCGACGACGGGGTTCTGCACCTTGATCTTGGCCATGGCCTCGGGAATCTCCTCAGCTGCGACTCGGGCGTCCAGTGGTCGCCCCTAGATAGACATTTTGCTTGACGTCAAGATATCTCGCCGGTGCGGCGGGCGGCAGCCCGGGCCCGGTTGACGTGGACGCCGGCCTCGTCCTCCGGCGTCATCCAGGCGCGCACCACCACCTCGTCGCCGACCGCGATCCGCCCCGGCCTGAGCACCGCGGCCTTCGCGCCGAAGCTGACCCCGCCGCCGTAGGCGGGTTCCCGCCGGTACGACGCCAGCGTGCGCGTCGGCTCGGGTCCCGCGCGCCGGCCGGTGGCCTGGTCGACCGTGGGCACGGCACAGCGGATCGCCCGGCAGGAGTGCGCCAGATCGACGTCTCCGATGCCGAACAGCTTCACCCGGTCCTCGGTGTGCGGGCCGGGCCAGCCGGTGACGACGATGTTCGGCCGGAACCGTTCGACCGGGATGGCCTCGCCGCCACGCTCCAGGATGCGCTGGTTCAGCGCGTCGAGCGACGACAGCGAGGTCATCAGGATCGCGTGCGCGTCGCCGAAGCCGACCTTGCCCGGGTACAGCCCCCAGCCGTCCCGGTCGTGCTCCGGCGGCACCCGGACCAGCGCGACCGGCCGGCCGAGCACGGCCGAGCCCCACTTCGCGACCGCGTCGCCCTGGTCGACGCCGGATCCGAACCACGTGCCGAACAGGCTGACGTCCCGCCGTGGCCCGTCCACCGCGACCGGGACCTCGGCGTCGTCGAAGCCGTCAGCCGACAGCACCAGCCGGGCCCCGTCGTCGTACACCTGGACGCGCACGGCCGCCATCGCGGGCAGCACCCGCTGGCTGAGGAACGACCCGTCGGCGGGGTCGACGAGCATGAACGAGCGGTCGTGCCGCAGCCCGGTCTCGCCGGCCTCGGCGGCCTGGACGCTCACCCCCGCGAGACCCTTGACCGGGTAGTACCTGAGCTCGGAGACGGTCGCCACGGCGACCAAACTATCTGGCGGCGCCGTCGCGGGCTCGCGAAGATGTCCGCGAGGGGTGATCGACCATGGCCGAGATCGGAAGACGAGCCCTGCTCGGGACGGGACTGGCGATCGGTGCCGGGTCGGCGCTGGCGGCCTGCACCGGCGACCACCCGAAGGCCGACGAGGCCAAGGCGTTCGACCCGCACGACTGGGGGTCGGTGCGGTCGCAGTTCGCGCTCGACCCGGGGCTGGCGCACTTCGCGGCGTTCATCTTCGCGTCGCACCCGGCGCCGGTGCGCGAGGCGATCCAGCGGCACCGCGACGCCCTGGACAAGGACACCGCCGGGTACGTCGAGCGGTTCACCGAGCACGAGGAGGCGGTCCGCAAGGCGGCGGCCGGCTACCTCGGGCCGGGCGCCCGGCCGGGCGACGTCGCGCTGACCGACAGCACCACGATGGGCATGGGCCTGCTCTGCTCCGGCTTCGAGCTGAGACCGGGCCAGGACGTGCTGACCACCGAGCACGACTTCTTCGGCACCTACGACGCGCTGGCCAAGCTCGCCGCCCGGACCGGCGCGACCGTGCGGCGGGCCCGCTTGTACGACGACCCCGCGGCGGCCAACGCGGGCGA
>DASXRJ010000124.1:0-18642 GCA_036506675.1 Nocardioides sp.
GGTGCCGCCACAGACGTCGTCGGTGGTCTTCGAGTCGTCGTACGCCTGGAGCGACGGCGACTGGATGAGCAGCCGCGCCGGCCGGCAACCGCACGCCGAGGCGATGAGCGTCTACGAGCTGCATCTGGGCTCCTGGCGTCGCGGGCTGTCCTACGCCGACCTCGCCGACCAGCTGATCCCCTACCTCACCGACCTGGGCTTCACGCACGTGGAGTTCCTGCCGGTGATGGAGCACCCGTACGGCGGTTCGTGGGGCTACCAGGTGACGTCGTACTTCGCTCCGACCGCGCGGTTCGGCGACCCCGACGGCTTCCGGCTGCTGGTCGACCGGCTGCACCAGGCCGGGATCGGCGTACTCGTGGACTGGGTGCCGGCGCACTTCCCCAAGGACGACTTCGCGCTCGCGCGCTTCGACGGTACGCCGCTCTACGAGCACCCAGACCCGCACCGCGGCGAGCACCCCGACTGGGGCACCTACGTCTTCAACTTCGGCCGGCGCGAGGTCCGCAACTTCCTGGTGGCCAACGCGCTCTACTGGCTCGAGGAGTTCCACGTCGACGGCCTCCGGGTCGACGCGGTCGCGTCGATGCTCTACCTCGACTACTCGCGCGAGCCCGGCGAGTGGACCCCCAACGTGCACGGCGGCCGCGAGAACCTCGAGGCCGTCCAGTTCCTCCAGGAGACGACCGCGACGGTGGCCAAGCGGTTCCCGGGCGCGCTCACCATCGCCGAGGAGTCGACGGCCTGGCCGGGCGTCACCCAGCCGACCTCCGAGGGCGGTCTCGGCTTCGACCTGAAGTGGAACATGGGCTGGATGCACGACTCGCTGGCCTATCTCCAGCGCGACCCGGTGCACCGGTCCTACCACCACGGCGAGCTGGCGTTCCCGATCGTCTACGCGTGGTCGGAGCACTACGTGCTGCCGCTCTCGCACGACGAGGTCGTGCACGGCAAGGGCTCGCTGCTGCGCAAGATGCCCGGCGACCGGTGGCGCGAGCTGGCCACCCTGCGCGCCTACCTCGCCTACATGTGGGCGCACCCCGGCAAGCAGCTGATCTTCATGGGGGTCGAGCTCGGCCAGGAGTCGGAGTGGGCCGAGGCCCGCGAGCTCGACTGGTGGCTGCTCGAACATCCCGAGCACCAGGGCATCCACGCGGTGGTCCGCGACCTGAACCGGGTCTACCGCGAGACCCCCGCCCTCTTCGAGCTCGACCGGTCGCCCGACGGCTTCGGGTGGATCGACGCCCACGACGCGGAGCACTGCGTCTTCTCGTTCGTACGCCGCTCCCCCGGCTCACCCGACCTGGTCTGCGTCGCGAACTTCGCCGCCGTCCCACACGAGGGCTACCGGCTCGGCCTGCCGTCCGCCGGAACCTGGACCGAGGTGCTCAACACCGACGCCGAGTCCTACACCGGATCCGGCCTCGGCAACCTCGGTGCCGTGCAGGCCGTCGAGGGCAACTGGTCCGGCCAGCCGGCGTACGCGGACATCGTCGTCCCTCCGCTGGCCACCCTCTGGCTCCGCAGGTCCTGACCCCCCGCCGAGGTGGCGTTGTCGAGGACGACCGCCGTTGCCACCGGGCCGACCTGGGTCACCATCCATCCACAGGGCACCCTGGCCATCAGTCGGTCGCGTGCGGGTGGCCAAGTCGTGCACCATGGACGACTTGGCCAGCATGATCGCGCCGTCGGATGGCCAAACCATGCGTGGTGCACGTCTTGGCCATTCCGGACGTGGAAACCACCCACCATCCATCTGCCCATGACCGACGTGACTACGCTGACCGCGTGACCGCCGACCGGATCCAGATCGACGCAGTCGCGGACGGGGTGGCCCGGATCCGCTGGCACGGAGACCTGCGCAACCGCGAGTTCGTCGAAGCAGTCACGCTCGTGACCGCCGCCGTCGAGGAGGCGCTGGCGGGCCACGGTCGCGTCGAAGCACTGGTCGACCCGGACGACGAGGCGGCGCAGCGGATCGCCACCTGGTCCGGCCTGCATCGCGAGGGCGTGATGCGCGGTGCCGTGCTCGTGGACGGTACGCCGCGCGACCGGATCGTCTACGCCCGGCTGGCCGACGACCCGCCCATCTCGGAGCCGGTCGGCTTCCGCGGCCTGCTCAACTCGTTCCTCCCCCGCAAGCGCGCGATCAGCCAGATGCTCATCCGCGACCAGGACCAGCGAGTGCTGCTGTGCCAGCTCACCTACAAGCACGACTGGGACCTCCCGGGCGGCGTCGTCGAGGTCGGAGAGTCGCCGCGGCTCGCGGTCGGTCGCGAGGTCGACGAGGAGCTCGGGCTGAGCATCGACCCGGGTCCGATCCTGCTCACCGACTGGCTGCCCCCTTGGGGCGGCTGGGACGACGCGGTCTGCCTGGTCTTCGACGGCGGCGTACACCCGGTCGAGATCGTGGAGAAGATCGTGCGACAGGAGCGAGAGATCCGCGCCGCGGAGTTCTGTACGCCGGAGCAGGTGGCCGAGCGTTGTGCGGACTACACGGCGAGACGGATCACGGCCGCGCTGGCCAGCCTCGGCAGCGGACCGTCGTACACAGAATCGGGACGGCGCGACGAGCAGGGGGAGACCTAGGTCCCTCCCGCAAACCGCGCAGGCACGGCAGTATCGAGTCATGGTCACCTATGTGTACGACTTCGCGGACGGCGACAAGGATCAGCGAGACCTGCTCGGTGGGAAGGGGGCCGGACTCGCGGAGATGACCCGGCTCGGGCTGCCCGTGCCACCCGGGTTCACGATCACCACCGACGCCTGTCGCGCCTACCTCGAGCGCGGGGCGGAGCCGGAGGCCCTCGCCGACGAGGTGACCGAGCACCTCCGCACGCTCGAGAAGACCATCGGCCGCACGCTCGGCGACCCCGACGACCCGCTGCTGGTCTCGGTGCGGTCGGGGGCGAAGTTCTCGATGCCCGGCATGATGGAGACCGTCCTCAACGTCGGCCTCAACGACCGCTCCGTCCAGGGCCTGGCCGCCCGCAGCGGCGACCCGCGGTTCGCGCAGGACTCCTACCGCCGGCTGCTGCAGATGTTCGGCTCGACCGTGCTCGGCGTCGACTCCCAGCGCTTCGCAGAGGCACTCGACAAGCTCAAGCACGGACGCGGCAGCACCGACGACCTGGCCCTCGACGTCGACGACCTGAGCGACCTGGTCGAGACCTTCAAGGCCATCATCAGCGAGTACGCCGGCCGCGAGTTCCCCCAGGACCCCCGGGAGCAGCTCGACCTGACCGTGAAGGCCGTCTTCGACTCCTGGAACACCGAGCGCGCCGTGTTCTACCGCCGCGAGGAGCAGATCCCCGAGGATCTCGGCACCGCGGTCAACGTCCAGGCGATGGTCTTCGGCAACCGCGGCATGAGCTCGGGCTCGGGCGTCTGCTTCACCCGCGACCCCGCGAGCGGCCACCAGGGCGTCTACGGCGACTACCTCCAGAACGCCCAGGGCGAGGACGTCGTCGCCGGCATCCGCAACACCGTCTCGCTGGCCGACCTGGCCGAGATCGACAGGCCGTCGTACGACGAGCTGTTGCGGACCATGCAGACCCTCGAGCACCACTACCGCGACATGTGCGATATCGAGTTCACCATCGAGGACGCCAAGCTCTGGATGCTGCAGACCCGGATCGGCAAGCGGACGCCGGAGGCGGCGTTCCGGATCGCCGCCCAGATGGCCGGCGAGGGGCTGATCGACAAGGACGAGGCGCTGCGCCGGGTGGCCGGACCGCAGCTCGCGCAGCTGATGTTCCCGCGTTTCGACGAGACCGCCGAGCGCGACCTGCTGACCACCGGGATGGGCGCGTCGCCCGGCGCGGCGGTCGGCAAGGCGGTCTTCGACTCCCAGGCCGCCCAGGAGTGGGCCGAGCGCGGCGAGGAGGTCATCCTGGTCCGCAAGGAGACCAACCCCGACGACCTGCGCGGCATGGTGGCCGCGCGCGGGATCCTGACCAGCCGCGGCGGCAAGACCTCTCACGCGGCGGTCGTGGCCCGTGGCATGGGGCGCACCTGCGTGTGCGGCGCCGAGGCGCTCGAGGTGAACGCCAAGAGGCGCCAGGCCCGGCTCCGCGACGGGCGGGTGATCGAGGAGGGCGACGTACTCTCCATCGACGGTACGACGGGTGACGTGTTCGCCGGGTCGGTCCCCGTGGTCGACTCGGACGTCGTACGACTCTTCGAGGGCAAGTCGGTCGACGGCGAGCTCGCCGACGCCGTCACGATGCTGATGGAGCACGCCGACGCGGCCAGCCGGCTGCGGGTCCGCGCCAACGCCGACACCCCCGAGGACGCCGCCCGGGCCCGCCGCTTCGGCGCCGGCGGGATCGGCCTGTGCCGGACCGAGCACATGTTCCTCGGCGACCGGCGCGAGCTGGTCGAGAACCTCATCGTCGCCGACGACCAGGCCGGCCAGGACGCCGCACTGGCGGCCCTGCTGCCGCTGCAGCGCGACGACTTCCGCGGGATCCTCGAGGCGATGGACGGGCTGCCGGTGACGATCCGGCTGATCGACCCGCCGCTGCACGAGTTCCTGCCCGACTTCACCGAGCTGTCGGTCCGGGTGGCGCTCGAGGACGAGCGCGGCAACGCCAGCACGCCGCACCACCGGCTGCTCGAGGAGGTCACCCGGCTGCACGAGCAGAACCCCATGCTCGGGCTGCGCGGCGTACGCCTCGGCATCGCGATCCCGGGCCTGTTCATGATGCAGACCCGCGCGATCCTGGAGGCGGCGGCCGAGCGCACGGCGGCCGGCGGCGACCCGCACCCGGAGATCATGGTGCCGCTGGTGGCGACCGTGAAGGAGCTCGACATCGTGCGCGGCTACATCGACGAGGTCGCGGCGGCGGTGCAGGAAGAGCACGGCGTGACCATCAAGTACGCCGTCGGCACCATGATCGAGCTGCCCCGAGCCGCGCTGACCGCCGGCCACATCGCAGAGAGCGCCGAGTTCTTCTCGTTCGGCACCAACGACCTGACCCAGATGACCTGGGGCTTCTCCCGCGACGACGTCGAGGCGGCGTTCTTCTCCACCTACCTCGAGCACGGCGTCTTCCCGGTCTCGCCGTTCGAGTCGCTCGACACGGAGGGCGTCGGCGAGCTCGTGAGTACGGCGGTCGAGCGCGGCCGGCGTACTCGCCCCGACCTGCACCTCGGCGTCTGCGGCGAGCACGGCGGCGACCCCGCCTCGATCCACTTCTTCCACGGGGTCGGGCTCGACTACGTGTCGTGCTCGCCGTTCCGGGTGCCGGTCGCCCGGCTCGAGGCGGGGAGGGCCGCGCTCGAGTCCTGATCGCCACCCGAGACTCTCGTCATCGCGTCACCGTGCGCCGACCCGCTCGTCCGGCATCCCCGCCGGACCGGCCCCGGCTGCCCGGGCAGGTCCGGCGCGCAGCACCTGCCCACGGCCGGACGGCCGGAGCGCAACCAGCACGCCGACCAGCAGGAGAAAGCCCCCCAGCGACTCGGCGGCGTTCGGCCGCTGGTCGAGCAAAGCCCAGGCGGAGACCATCGCGACCACCGGAGCCAGCAGCACCCACGGCACCACCATCGACGACGGGTAGCGCCCGAGCAGAGTGTTGAAGATGCCGTAGCCGACCAGCGAGGCCAGCCCGGCGGTGTAGAGGGTGGAGACGGCCGACTGCCAGCCGAACCCGCTCAGCGCCGTAGCCACCGCCGCCGGGCCGTCGACCGCGAGCGACAGCGCGAACATCGGCACCGGCACCACCAGCGCCGACCAGACGGTCAGCGACAGGCCGCCGCGCACCCCCGACGCGCGGGACAGCACGTTGCCCACGCCCCACGACAGCGCGGCGCTCAGGCACAGGGCCAGCGCCAGCAGCGACACGTGCCCCCCGCGTCCGACGGCGACTACCGCGAGGCCGGCGGAGCCCAGGAGTACGCCGCCCACGTGAGCCGGGGTCGGCAGCTCACGCAGCCAGCCGGCGGCGATCACCACCGTGAAGATCACCTGGGCCTGGAGCACCAGCGCGGCCAGTCCCGGCGGCATGCCGGCCGCCATGCCGACGGACAGGAGACCGAACTGGCCCAGCGACATGAAGGCACCCACGGCCAGGATGGTGCGCCAGGGCGCGTCCGGCCTGGCCACGAAGAAGACGGCCGGGAACACCACGGCCGTGAACCGGATCGCCACGAACAACAACGGGGGTACGCCGTGCATGCCCCAGTCGATCACCACGAAGTTGAAGCCCCAGATCGTGGCGACGAGGGCGGCCAGGGCGGAGTCGCGAAGGTTCACGTGACAAGTGTCCGGGAGTCGATCATGTAGATCCAGCGAATAATCATGCGCCTGATCCGGTAGCATCGTTACATGATTGATCTCGCTGCGCTCGTCTCGCTCCAGGCCGTGAACCGGCACGGGTCGGTCGTGGCCGCGGCGGACGCGCTGGGCTTCACACCGAGCGCGGTCTCCCAGCAGGTGAAACGGCTGGAGCGACAGGCCGGCGTACCGCTGCTGGAGCGGGTCGGTCGGGGCGTGATGCTGACGGCGTCCGGACGACACCTGGTGGACTCCGGCGCGACGTTGCTGGGCGACCTGGAGCGGATCGAGTCCGGGCTGCACCTCCAGGCCGGCACGGTCTCCGGGACGCTCCGGATGACTGCGTTCTCGACAGCCATGCGCGGGCTGGTCGCGCCCATCGTGCGCGACCTCCGGGCGGCCCATCCCGATCTGACCCTCACCCTCGCCGAGCGCGAGCCCTGGGACACGATCGACCTGGTCGCCTCGGGCCAGAGCGACCTGGGCGTCGTGCACAGCTGGGGCGACGTACCCCTCTCCATCCCCGAGCACCTGGCCACCACTCCCCTGACCCGCGACGTCGCCGACGTGGTCGTGCCGCGCGAGCACCGGCTCGCCGACCGTCGTACCGTCACGCCGCGCGACCTGGTCGACGAGAGCTGGATCGCGACGCCCGAGGGCACCATCTGCCGCCAGTGGCTCACCCGGATGTACGACGGCACCGGCCGCCTCCCCCGGATAGCCCACCAGTCGATGGAGTTCGACTCGCACGTCGCCCTGGTCCGGGCCGGCCTGGGGATCGCGCTCATCCCGCGGATGGGTCGACAGCCCCTCCCCTCCGACGTCCGGGCCATCTCCGCGCGCAATCCGGTGCCGACCCGCGAGGTCATCGCCGTACATCGCCGCACGATGACCGACTCCCCCGCTGTCGCCGCTGTGCTCGAGGGGCTGCGCGCGGCCCGCCCTGACCGCCACGACTGACCACCGCCGCTGACCACGGCCCGCCTCGCCGCCGACCGCCAGGTCGACGGCCGGGCGCCGAAGGTAACTTCCTGACCGCTCGGCCTAACGTGCCGCGCGGCACCATAGGCCGACTGCTCGACGGACGACACCGGCGCGGTGGGCGCCCCAGCACCCCGGCCGAACCGACGGACTCAGAAGAGCGCGGACGCCAGGTTCTGCCGACCCCGGATCACCCGCGGGTCCTCGTTGCCGACGGCGGCGAACAGCCCGAGCAGGTGCGTCCGCGCCCGGTCGCGATCGTCGCCTGACGTACGCCGGACCAGCTCGACCAGCCGGTTGAAGGCGTCGTCGACGTGGCCGCCGTACAGGTCGAGGTCGGCGACCAGCGTCTGCGCGTCGACGTCGTCGGGGTTGTCCGCGGCGGCGGCGCGTGCGGTAGCCAGGTCGACGTCCTTGGTGCGGAGCAGCACCTTGGCCATCGCGAGCCCGGCGGCCGCCTCGGCGTCGGCGGGGTTGGCGTCGACGAGCTTCTGGTACTCCGCGACCGCCGACTCGTAGTCTCCGGTGCCGACCGCGTCCTGGGCCGGCACGTAGCGCGGGTCGATGGCCTCTTCGTCGCCCTCCTCGGCCACCGGGGCGGCCGCGGCACGCGGCTGGTGCCGCCCGGTCACGCCCTGCGCGGTGACCTGCTGCATGACCTGGGTCAGCGCGTTCCGCAGCTCCGCCAGCGGTACGACGTCCTGCAGCAGCGGCATCGGCCGGCCGTCGAGCACCATCACCACGAGCGGCACCGACGGGATCTGCATCGCCTGCGCGATCGCCGGCACCGCGTCGATGTCGACCAGGCCGGCCAGGAAGCGGCCCTCGAACTCACCCGACAGCGTCGCCACGTCGTCGGCCAGCTGGGCGCTCTCCGGCATCCGGGTCGGCGAGTAGAACACCAGCAGCACGGGCGCGGTCATCGACGCCTCCAGGGTGGACTGGAAGTTCTGCTCGTTGAGCGAGACGACGTACGCGCCGCCGGCGCCCGGAGCGGAGGCCCCAGCCCCGTTGGCGGGCGCGGCAGGTGCCGGCTTCTTGAGGGCGGACAGGTCGATGGCACCGGGTCGGGAGAACGGCTGCTGCGTCATGGTGCCCATTCTTCCAGCCAGACCCCGGGCAGGCGGGGCGTGTCCCTCTCCGTGAGTACGACCGCGGGCTGCGGCTCGGGGTAGGCGAGCACCGAGAGCCGCTCGGACGGCGTGTGCACCAGCACCGCGGCACCGCGCACGGAGGTGATCCGACCGACCAACCGGAACGACGGCAGGCACCCCGCGGCGTGCCAGACCCGCACCCGCCCGACACCCTCGACCATCTGGTGGTGCACGTCGGGACGCACGAGAACGCTCCGGTCCACAACCACCTGTTCGGCGCCGCACGCGCCGCCGGATCGGGTCCGCTGGCTGGCGGTGACCACCAGCCGGAGCCGCGACCCGGAGCGGCTGACCAGCCCCGCGCACAGCTCGCGTCCCCGGGTGGTGTCGTCGCGGCTGCCGCCGACCGCGGCACAGGTGGTCACCTTGTGCTCGGTGACCACGCGGAACGCGGGCACCTCCCCCACCGTCACCGTCCGGCGGATCGAGGTGAACGCCTCGCCGCTCTCGAGCACCCGCGACGGGCGCGTCGACGCGACCGAGCGGTTCCAGAACGGCAGCGGCACGCCCACGGAGAGCCCGGAGCCGGCGTCGACGTACCAGACGTTGCGGTACGTCGGCCCACTCGACGACGGCCGCGGCCGCAGCCCAGACGCGACCATGGTGCACGCCGCCATCCCGGTGCGCGGCGCGGTATAGACGAACCCGGGGCGGAAGGTCGTGGCGGCGCCGCGAGTGACGTTCTCGGTCGCACCGGAGTTGACCACCCCGGCGCCGGCCGGGCCGCAGGTCACCGCGACCGACGCCATCAGCAGCGAGTCCGGCGTACTCGACGGCTGCCGGGCCACGACCGTGGCTGAGACGTAGCGGCGTTCGCCGGCCCGCGCCCAGAACGCCACCCGGAACATCCGCACCGTCCGATGAGGGTCGGTCGCCTCGAGGTACGCCGGCACCGCGCGGGTCCGCTCCACGGTGGTGTCGTACCCACCGGCCGCGGAGTCGGCGTACGCGCGAGCGGGCGGGAGAGCGACCGCGAACGCGGCCACCACGGCCGCGGTGCGGCTCCAGGTCCTCAGGCTCATCGGGCACCCCGGGAAGTCGTCGGTTCCGGGTCACCCTACGTGTCAGAAGCGTGCGGGCTCCCGATACTCCCCCCACTCGGCGCGCAGCGCGTCGCAGATCTCGCTCAGCGTGGCCTCGGCCCGGACCGCCTCCAACATCGCCGGGATCAGGTTCTCCGAGGTCCGCGAGACCTCGACCATCCGCTCCACCGCCGCGTGTACGGCGGCCGCGTCGCGACCCGCCCGCCGCTCGGCCAGCAGCCGGACCTGCTCCACCTCGACCTCGTGTGAGACCCGCAGGATCTCCAGCTCGTGGGTGACCGACTCCTCGTGGCAGTTGACGCCGACGACCCGTTTCTCGCCCTTCTCGAGGGAGACCTGGTACTGGAAGGCCGCCTCGGCGATCTCCGACACGAACCAGCCGTCCTCGATGCCCCGCAGGATGCCCTTCGTCATCGGCCAGTCGCCGCCGTCGGCCTTCCCGGCGTTCGCGGCGACCCGCGCCGCCAGGCCCTCGGCGTCGTCGTGGGTGAGCGTCGAACCGCCCATGGCCAGGATCTTGTCGAAGATCTCGTTGGCCTCGGCCTCGAGCCTGTCGGTGAGCGCCTCGACGTACCAGGAGCCGCCCAGCGGGTCGGCCACGTTGGTCACGCCGGTCTCCTCCATGATCACCTGCTGGGTCCGCAGCGCGATCTCGGCGGCCTGCTCGGACGGCAGGGCGAGGGTCTCGTCGAGCGCGTTGGTATGCAGCGAGTTGGTGCCGCCGAGGACGCCGGCCAGGGCCTCGATCGCAGTCCTGACGACGTTGTTGTACGGCTGCTGAGCGGTCAGCGAGACACCCGCGGTCTGGGTGTGGAAGCGCAGCCACTGCCCCTTCTCGGTCTTCGCACCGTAGATGTCGCGCAGCCACCGCGCCCAGATCCGCCGTGCGGCGCGGAACTTCGCGATCTCCTCGAAGAAGTCGACGTGGGCGTCGAAGAAGAACGACAGGCCGGGCGCGAACACGTCGACGTCGAGGCCCCGGCTGAGCCCGAGCTCGACGTACCCGAAGCCGTCGGCGAGCGTGAACGCGAGCTCCTGCGCGGCCGTCGAGCCCGCCTCCCGGATGTGGTAGCCGGAGACCGAGAGCGGCTTGTACGCCGGTATCTCCGCGGCGCAGTACTCCATCAGGTCGCCGATCAGGCGCAGGTGCGGCTCGGGGGCGAAGAGCCACTCCTTCTGCGCGATGTACTCCTTGAAGATGTCGGTCTGCAGGGTGCCGTTGAGCTTGCCGGTGTCGACGCCGGCCCGCTCGGCGGCGACGATCATCATGCAGAACACCGGGACGGCCGGCCCGCTGATCGTCATCGACGTCGTCACGGCGGCCAGGTCGATGCCACCGAAGAGGGTCTCCAGGTCGGCCGCCGAGTCGACCGCGACGCCGCAGTGGCCGACCTCGCCGAGCGACTTCGGGTCGTCGGAGTCGCGACCCATCAGCGTCGGCATGTCGAACGCGACGCTCAGTCCGCCACCGCCCCGACCCAGGATCATCTGGTAGCGCGCGTTGGTCTGCTCGGCGTTGCCGAAGCCCGCGAACTGGCGGATCGTCCAGGCCCGGCCGCGGTAGCCGGTCGAGTAGAGGCCGCGGGTGTAGGGGAACTCGCCGGGCCACTCCGAGTCGTCGGTGCCGTACGCCGGCTCGACCCGCATCCCGGACAGCGTGGTGAAGTCCGAGTCGCGCACGAAGGCGGCGTCGTACTTGCGCTGCCAGCGTTCGCGGGGTGTCTCTTCGGTCGTATTTTCGGTCACGGACCCGTCACCCATGAGACAAACACTAGGACGCCCAACTAATTTTCGAAATCCCGTGTGCCCCCAATGTCGGAATCGGCCCCCAGGGATGATAGAAAAGGGATCTCCCACGTCGCTCCTCTGCAGCGGATGGGACCCGCACTTCCATCCAAGGCTAGGTCTCGGGAGCGGCCTCGGCGTTTCGGGAGGGAACGACGTGATCGATTTCGCGTTCGACTTCACGGGTCGGCACGCCCTCATCACGGGCGGCACCCGTGGTGTCGGGCTTGCCATCGCCGAGGCATTCATGGGCGCGGGCGCGATCGTCTCGGTCACCGGCACCAAGATCCTGCCCTCGCTGTACGACGCGGACCTGAGCCGCTTCCGTTACTCCCAGCTCCAGCTGGCCAGCAGCGACGCCATCGACAGCTTCCTCGACCGCCTCGACGACGTCGACGTCGTGGTCAACTGCGCCGGCGCCAAGCTTCCCGGCGGCCTCGACCAGCACGAACGCGAGCTCATCTCCCACTCCGCGCGGCTCGGCCTGGTCGGCCCGGCCCGGCTGGTCACCCGGATGCGCTACCGGCTCACCAAGAGCAAGATCCCCGGTGGCGGCGCCGTCATCAACACCTCCGCCGCGCGACGCTGGCTGGAGCTCACCCAGAGCGCGACCGACGCCCAGGCCGAGCTCGCCTCGCAGACCCGCCGGCTCGGTGACACCTGGGCCCGGCACGGCGCCCGGGTGAACACCGTGATCGAGTCGCTCCCGGTCGCCGTACCCTCTCAGCTGCGGGTGCAGATCAGCCACCACAGCGGTCCGCTGCTGACCCGCTCGTCGTCGGCCCCCGCGCGCACCGGCTCGATCAACGACGTGGCCAGCGTCGTACTCTTCCTGGCCAGCAGCGGCGCCGCCGCCATCACCGGGCAGACGTTCCAGGTCAACACCGGAGGCCTGGCCGCGGCCCACTAGCGATCCTCGGTCGCTAGGGTTCGGGGCATGGGTGAAGTCTTCGCGGGCCGCTACGAGCTGCTCGAGCCCGTCGCCGAGGGCGGCATGGGCTCGGTCTGGGAGGTCCTCGACCGCAGCGACGACCGCGTCAAGGCCGCGAAGATCCTGCGCCAGTCCGACGCCGCCTCGCTGCTGAGGTTCGTGCGCGAGCAGTCGATGCGGATCGACCACGACCACGTCGTCACGCCTCAGTCGTGGGCGGGCATGGACGACCGGGTGCTGTTCACGATGCCGCTGGTCCGCGGCGGCTCGGTGAGCTCGCTGCTGAGCGACTTCGGCCCGCTGCCGCTGCGCTGGGTCGGCACCCTCCTCGACCAGACCCTGAACGCCCTGGAGGCCGTGCACGCGGCCGGCATCGTCCACCGCGACGTGAAGCCGGCCAACCTCCTCCTGGAGCCCACCGGCCGCAGCCGCCCACACCTGCGGTTGACCGACTTCGGCATCGCCGCGCCGCTCGACGAGCCGCGGATGACCCGCGCCACGATGTCGATCGGCACGCCCGGCTACATGGCACCCGAGCAGTGGGAGGGCGCCGACCCCGACCCGAGCCAGGACTTGTACGCCGTCGGCGTCGTCGGCCTCGAGATGCTGACCGCCCGCCGTCCCGGCGCCACCAAGCTCACGGTCGACCCCGCCGAGCTCCCCGAGCCGCGGCCGGTCGCCCAGCGGCTGGTCGCGCTCCTCGAGCGCGCCTCCAGCGACGACCCGGCCGCCCGGCCGACCACCGCCACCGAGCTGCGTCGCGAGCTCCTCGCGCTCGAGCTTGAACACCTCGGCCTCGAGGACGACGTCGAGGTGTTCGACCACTTCTCGGCCCAGTCGGGCGCCCCCACCGGTGCCCGCACCGATGCCCGCACCGATGGCCGCACCGATGGCCGAGGTGGTGCCCCGTCGGGTGCACGGGCCACGGCCGTCGACCAGGACCACGCCGCCACCGAGAACCTCCGGTCGGCCGCCCGGACGAGCCGCGGCAGGCGCACGGCCGCGGAGACCGCCGTACTCGCGAGGGACCGGCGCTCCCCGCTGCCGGGGCTGGTCCTGGTGATAGTCGGCCTGGTCAGCCTGTTCCTCGCGGCCGCGGTCGCCCTCAGCGCGTAGGGCGACTCCGTGGCGGGCCCGGCGATAAGTCGCTGTGCGCTGCCGCGCCGTCGGGTTGGCCGCGTCAGCGGTCCCGACCAAACGCTGCGCGCGCGTGTCCCCAAACCCGCCAGTCGCGGACGGCGGGTGGCGGGTATGGGGACACTCGATCGCGCTACCCGACCCGAGGAGCCGGCGTTATCGGTCAGACCACGCTGGTGCCGGTTCAAACAGGCAGTGGTCGCCCAACACGCCTCGTTGCCTCGGTTTTGGCTTCGATCCCGGCGACACCTGGCACCACTGCCTGTTTGAACCGACAGCGCCGGTCATGCCCGCCCAGCTGATCGGGGCCAGCCCCTGGACAAGCCGGCCCGCGCCGGTCACGCCCTGCGCCTGCGCCGGTCACGCCGCCTGCGCCTGCGCCGGCCGGCGGCCGGGTCGACGCGGGGTCGACGCTGGGTCGACGCCGGGTCAGCGCCGGCGCAGCAGTCGTACGCCGCCACCGAGGCTGGCCAGTCCGACCACGGTGAGCCCGGCGACCGTCAGCAGCCGGCCCGCGGTCCAGCCGCCCGCGTCGGCCGCGCCGATCTCGCCGACAGCCCCGGCACCCGTGACGAACGGGGTGTCCGTGCCGTACTCCGGCGCGCCCTCGACCGCCCCGGAGACGTCCACCTTCAGCGTGTAGCCGAAGTCGACCTTGCCGCCCTCCAGCGGGTCGGCCGCGACCACGACGTAGTAGTCACCGGGCAGCATCGGGGCATCGGTGTCGTCGCGGTTGCGGTAGCGGACCGGTCCCGCGACCGCCTGCGCCACCTGGAAGTCGGCGTTGGACAGGTTCGCCGCATCGGTGTCGGAGCGGTCGCTCAGGAACAGCGGAGACACGATGCCGACCCCGACGGCCGGCCCGTAGCTGCCGACCTTCTCGCCGTCGGCGCCGGTGATCGCGTTGACGGTGAGGCTGGCGTTGAGGGTCTGGCCCCAGCCGAGGTGAACGCGGTAGGCCAACGCCTCGCCGGTCTCCAGGGAACCGGCGTACGCGCCGGGCTCCACCAGCGCGGCCTCGTCGAACGACGTGGCGCCCTCCGGCTCCTGCGAGGCAGTCTCGGGTACGTCGGGCTCGGTGAAGTCGGGCAGCTCCTCGACCGCGGGCGGCAGGCCCTTGACCGACTTCACCCGCGCCTCCTCGATCACGGTGAGAGAGAAGTCGACGGTGCCGGTGGCCTCCTCGGCCGAGTAGCCGCGGTCGACCTCGATGTAGAGCGTGTCGCCGGTGATGCACTCGTCGAGGTCGTCGGGCTTGTCCTCGGGCAGCGCACCGATATCGACGCCGACGGCGTACGTCGAGGTCGCGTCGTACGGCACGCTCGGGGAGGTTGACTCGCAGTCCTCGCCCCCGGGCGTGCTGATCTTCAGGCCGAGGTCGCTCGACGAGCCGGCCGGGGGCACGCCGAGCAGAGCCACATGCACAGTGCTCTCCGACATGGTCCGGTGGTAGGCGTAGTAGCGCAGGCCGTCGTTCGTCGCGCCCGGGCCGATGGTGCCGCGCCAGGTGCCGGCCTCGATCCGGGTCGGCTGGCCGGCGTCGGTGCTGCCCTCCTTCTTCTCCCCGGGCAGCCCGACCGAGGGGTGGGCCTCCGCCAGCGCGGGCGCCGGCCAGCAGGCCACGGCAGCGACGGTCAGGAGTCCGGCCAGGAGGCGCACCAGTCGGGAGATCACGAAGCGCGACCCTACCGGGCGCCCCGGACGGATCCCGCGATCAGCCCGAGGTTCAGCCGGCGGATCAGCCCGCTCAGAAGTCGCCCGCAGCGCGCCGGATCGGCCGCAGCAGCGTCGACAGCGACCGCAGCTGGCCCTCGCTCAGCGCGGCGAGGCCGAAGTCGGCGGTGACCAGGTCGGCGGTGGCCACCTCGACCAGAGCCCGGCCGGCGTCGGTCACCTCGGCGAGTACGGTGCGGCCGTCTTCCGGATGCTGCCGGCGTACGACGAGCCCCGCGGCCTCCAGCCGGTTGATGATCGAGGTGATCGAGGTCGGGTGCACCTGCAGCCGCTCCCCCATCTTGCCCATCGGCAGCGACCCGCGCGACGAGAAGACGAGCAGCACCAGCGCCTCGTAGCGGGCGAAGGTGAGCCCGTGCGGCTTCAGGATCGCGTCCAGCCGCGACAGCACCAGCTGCTGCACCCGCATCAGGGAGGTCACCGCATGCATGGCGGGTACGCCGTCCCAGCGCTGACCCCACTGACGCGCCGCCTCGTCGATGGGGTCGAAGTCCAGCCCCACTAGTTGACCTTGGGCCCGCGCAGTCCGGATCGCTGCACCACCCGCTGGATGGTGAGGTCGCGCTGGTCGGGGCGACCGACGTACCGGATGTCCTTGAGGCCCTGCTCCTGGGCCGCGGACTCGAAGATGAAGTGGCCGAAGCCGAGCATCCGGCCGTGGATCGGCTTCTTGACCGTGATGTCGAGGATTCGGATCAGCGGCATGGTCGCGAGGTTCTGCGACAGGACGCCGTTGACGCGGAACACCCGCATGTTGGTGACCACGAAGCGGTCCATGTGCTGCGAGAGCGCCTTGTAGCCGCCGTACAGCAGGACGGCCAGGCCGAGCAGGAACGGGAACCAGCCCAGGTTGGCGTCGATGAACAGCGTCGAGAGCATCAGGAGTACGCCGACGAGGATCATCACGACCGGGAGGAAGAAGACGACCCAGTGGTGACGGACCTCGTCCACGATCACCTCGCCCTCGTCACGGAGGAGATGCCGGCCGATCCTGGGATCAAACCAGGACGTCATGACGCTCATCTGCGCCAGCTCAGGTGAACTGCTTGATGAAGTCGATCAGCGCGGTGAACAGGTCACCGCCGAGATCGAGGGCCTTGCCAGCGCCGTCCTTGGTCAGCTGGGCCAGGCCGGACGGGTCGTTGAACATCCAGAAACCAACGAACAGCACCGCCACGATGATGACAACCTTCTTGAGGTCCATGGGCAGATCCGTTCTCGGGGAAGTTGTGCGCGGGTCAGTCTCATTGGTACCAAATCCTGGGCCCGACGTCATCTTGGCACGCCCAACCGGTGGCCCGCAGACGCTTCCAAAGGGTGACCTCGTCGCTGCGTGGTGACGAGGGGTTCGCGCCAGAACAGGCCGAATCCGCCCGGATGCCGGGCCGCTCGAACACGGCATCGAGCGTGAACCGCAACACCAGCCACCCCATCCTCCCGAAGGCGGTATAGCGGTGTACGTCGCGCTCGTAGGCGCTCGGCGAGGAGTGGTAACGGAACGAGTCACCCTCGATCGCGATCCGTCTGCTCCGGTCGCCGACATCGCACTGGCCGATGTCGCCGATCTGCACCTGCGGCTCTACGTCGAGACCGGCCTCGATGCACAGCGCCCGCTGAGCCGACTCGAAGGTGTTGGCAGCGCGCTGATCGGCGTACCGCAGCACCAGAAGCACGTGTCCGCGGCCCGTGCGCGGCGACGCCTTCCTCCCAGCGGGCACCACGACCTGCGGCCGGGCCGGTGGCGTCTTGACCCGCCAGCCGTGATGCATCGCGGCGCTCAACATCGTCAGGGAACCGTTCACTCGTGCGGCCGCGTTGACGCGGTCCTTCGCTCCCGGCTGGGTCGAACGTCTGTGACCGAGGGCAACTTCGATCGAGTGAGTGGGTTACAGATCCTCGAGCAGCTCGTCGGCGGCGGCGTACGGATCCGTCTCGCCGGCCGCCACCCGGGCGGCCAGCGCGTCCAGCTCGGACCGCCCGTGTACGTCGCCCCAGCGCGCGCGCAGGGCGGTCACCGCGATCGCCTCGATCTCGTCCCGAGCCCGCCGAGTACGCCGTCGCTCCCGCTCACCGGACTCGTCGATCCAGGCCCGGTGCTTCTCGATCTCGGCCACCACCTCGTCGATGCCCTCGCCCTTGGCCGCGATGGTCTTCACGATGGGCGGGCGCCACGCTCCCTCGGCCCGCTCGGCCAGCGTGAGCATCGAGCGCAGGTCGCGACGTACCTGGTCGGCGCCGTCGCGGTCGGCCTTGTTGACGACGTACAGGTCGCCGATCTCGAGGATGCCGGCCTTCGCCGCCTGGATGCCGTCGCCCATGCCCGGCGCGAGCAGCACCAGCGTGGTGTCGGCCAGCCCGGCGATCTCGACCTCGCTCTGGCCGACGCCGACGGTCTCGATCAGGATGACGTCGCAGCCGGCCGCGTCGAGCACCCGCAGCGCCTGCGGGGTGGTCCAGGCCAGTCCGCCCAGATGCCCGCGCGAGGCCATCGAGCGGATGTAGACGTCGGGGTCGAGCGCGTGATCCTGCATCCGCACCCGGTCGCCGAGCAGCGCGCCGCCGGAGAACGGCGACGACGGGTCGACCGCGAGTACGCCGACCCGCTTGCCGGCCTTCCGCAGCTCGCTCACCAGCGCCGAGGTCGCGGTCGACTTGCCGACGCCCGGCGAGCCGGTGATGCCGACGACGTGCGCCTTCCCCGCGTACGGCGCCAGGCCGGCCATCACCTCGCGCAGCAGCGGCGACGCGTCCTCGACGAGGGAGATGAGACGCGCGACGGCCCGGGCGTCACCCGCCCGGGCCTTCGCGACCAGCTCGTCGACCGAGCCGGAGAAACTACGTCGGGTCACGCGGTTCAGCTGGTCGCGGGAACCTTGATGATCAGCGCGTCACCCTGGCCGCCACCGCCGCAGAGGGCAGCCGCGCCGACGCCGCCGCCGCGACGCTGGAGCTCGAGGGCGAGGTGGAGCACGATGCGCGCACCGGACATGCCGACCGGGTGACCGATCGCGATGGCGCCACCGTTGACGTTGACCTTGTCCTCCGAGACGCCGAGGGCCCGGGCCGACTCGATGCCGACCGCGGCGAAGGCCTCGTTGAGCTCGAACAGGTCGATGTCGGAGACGGCGATGCCCTCCTTCTCGGCGGCCTTGGCGATCGCGTTGGCGGGCTGCAGCTGCAGCGTCGAGTCGGGGCCGGCGACCTGGCCGGAGGCACCGATCTCGGCGAGCCAGGTCAGGCCGAGCTCCTCGGCCTTGGCCTTGCTCATCACGACCACGGCGCAGGCGCCGTCGGAGATCTGCGAGGCGGAGCCAGCGGTGATGGTGCCGTCCTTGGACACCGGGCGAAGTCCGGCCAGCGACTCGACGGTGGTGTCGCCCCGGATGCCCTCGTCGCTGGACACGACGATGTCGCCCTTGCGCGAGGGGATCGTGACCGGCACGACCTCGTCGTCGAAGACGCCGTTCTTCCAGGCCAGCGCGGCCCGCTGGTGGGACTGCGCCGAGAACGCGTCCTGCTCCTCGCGGGTGAGATGGGCACCGGCGACGTTGCAGGACTCGGTCAGGTTGATCATGCCCTGGCTGGTGAACTGGTCGT
>DASXRJ010000125.1:0-5161 GCA_036506675.1 Nocardioides sp.
GGTCGGTATGTTCGGCTCAACACTCAGCGGGGCGAAGGGGAGTCATGCGCCGCATCATCACGCTCATTGCCGGGCTGGCCGTCGGGGCGGCCGCGCTGGCCGTCGTACCCACGGAGGCGGCCGAGCCGACGAGCCCGGCGCCCACCGAGGTCGCGGCGCCCGTGCCGACGCTCACCTGGACGGACTGCGGCGACAACACGGAGTGTGCGACGCCCCAGGTGCCGCTCGACTACGACGACCCGACCGGCCCCACGACGCCGCTGCACCTTCTCCGGGTGCCGGCCGGGGATCCGGCGCACCGGATCGGCACCCTGTTCGTCAACCCGGGCGGGCCGGGGGCGACGGCGAGCGACTTCGCGGCGTACTTCGGCGCCCTGGTCGCGCCCGCGGTCGCCAACCGGTTCGACATCGTCGGGATCGACCCGCGCGGGACCTCCAAGCCGACGATGCGCTGCGTGACCGACGAGCAGCGGCCGCGGGGGGCGCACGTGCCGTTCCCGATCACCACGAAGGAGGCGCAGCTCTGGATCGGCCTCGACTCCTGGGTACGACGCGCCTGCCGCACCGACCCCGCCCCGATCACGCTGCACATGTCGACGGCCGACACCGCGCGCGACATGGACCTGATCCGGCAGGCGCTCGGCGAGGCCCGGCTCAGCTACTACGGGATCTCCTACGGCAGCTACCTCGGAGCGACGTACGCCGCGATGTTCCCCGGCCGGGTGCGCGCGATGGTGATCGACGGCGTACTCGACCCCGTGGCGTGGGCCAACGGCCGCAACGGTACCGGCGATACCGTGCCCTTCAGCACCCGCCTCAAGAGCGGGGCCGGCGCCGCCGACGCACTCACCTCGGCCCTGGACAAGTGCAACCAGGTCGGGCCCCGGCACTGCGCGCTGGCGCCCCACGCGCGCCACAAGTGGGCCCACCTGGTGGATCGGCTGCGCCGGGGGCCGGCCTGGTTCGAGGGCCAGCGGCTGACCTACCAGGACCTGGTCTCGGGCACCCTGGGCTACCTGTACGCCGCCGACAGCTACCCCGACCTGATGCGGATCCTGGCCCACCTGCACGACCGGATCACCGGCCGCACCTCGACCCGGACCTACCGACCGCTGCTGCCTCGGCCATCCGCCGACCCACGCGGCATCGCCGGGCCCTATTCCGCCCCCGGCTTCGGCTCCGTCACCAACCCCTTCGTCGGCGTCGCTTGCGCCGACACCGACAACCCGCGCGACCCGTGGGCATGGTGGCGCGCGGCGCGTGCCTTCGAGAAGAGCCAGCCGTGGTTCGGCGCGCTCTGGACCTGGATCTCCAGCCCGTGCGCGAACTGGCCGGGGCGCACCAAGGAGGACGCCTTCCACGGTCCCTTCAAGGTCGTCACCGCGCACCCGGTGCTGGTGATCGGCAACAGCCACGACCCGGCGACCCCGATCAGCGGAGCCCGCGTCGCCAGCGGGCTGTTGACCGGCTCGCGGTTGCTCGAGCTGCGGACCTGGGGCCACGGCGCGATCGGGAACGGCCCGTGCATCATCGCGCGGACCCGCGACTACCTGGTCTCCCTCAAGCTGCCCCCGGTCGGCGCGGTCTGCCTGCCCGCTCACCCGCTCTTCCGGTAACGCCCCTCTTCCGCAACGCCGCTCAGGCGGCCAGGCTGACGAACCCGTCCAGCGCGGCCCGGAGGCCGGCGGCGTCCAGGCCGTGGGCGGCGATGTGCTCCTCGGGCGTGCCGTAGCGACGGAACTCCGTCCGCGGCACGCCCAGCGACAACAGCCGGTGCGGCCGGTCGGCCAGGGCCGCCGAGATCACATGGGCGGAGGTGCCGGCGTACCAGGGCTCGACGAGTACGACGTCCGGCGTCGCCAGCACCTCGCGCAGCGTGCGGGCGTCGAAGGGGCGGATCGTGTTGGCGTAGACGACGGTGGCGTCGGTACCCGCCGTCGCCTCGAGTACGGCGTCCAGCGTCGGCCCCATCGCGACGACCGTCGGCCCCCACCCACGTCGTACGACGTGCAGCTTGCCGGTCACCGGGAAGCTGTCGGCGTTGGTCTGCCCCGCCACCCGCACGTAGTGGAGCCCGTCGCTGGCGACGGTCCGCCGCAGCACGGCGTCGACCTCGACCGCGGTGCCGGGCGCGTGGATGTGCGCGCCCGGGACGGTGTCCATCAGCGCCACGTCGCCGGGCGCCTGATGGGTGCGGCCGGCGCCCGCGGCGTCGAACGAGCCGCCCGCCCCGACCAGTACCCCACCCACGTCCTGGTGGCCGAAGCCGAGCTTGATCTGCTCGAAGGCCCGCTCGACCAGGAACGAGCTGAACGTGTGCACGATCGGCCGCATCCCGGTCAGCGCCAGCCCGGCGCCGACGTTGACCAGCAGCTGCTCGCGGATGCCGACGTTGATCACCCGATCGGGGTGCCGGCGCTCGACCTCGCCGAAGAACTGGCCCGAGATCTCGGCGTACACGAGCGCGACCGAGAGGTCGGTCTCGACGAGGTCGGCGGCGGTCTCGGCGAACTGCAGACGGGGGTTCATTTCGACTCCACGGTTGCGATGACGGGCTCGATGACGGGCTCGATGACGGGCTCGATGACGGTGGCGACGACCGCGTTGGGGCGGCCGGCAGGACGGTAGGACAGGGCGGTCTCGAGCTGGCCGTGGTCGCGGCCGTCCACGGTCACGGTGTGCCAGCCCTCGGTGCGGAACCGGTCGGCGACCCGGCCGCCGACGGCGTACGACGAGGAGCGGTTGTCGACCACCACCACGGTGAGGTTGTCGAGGCCGAGCGCGGCGGCGAGCTCCAGCGCCTCGTGGTTGCTGCCCTCGTCGAGCTCCGCGTCGCCCACGAGTACGACGACCCGCGCGCCCGCCCCGGAAGTGCTCAGCCCCTGCGCCCGCAGCCCGAGCGCCGTACCCACCGCCAACGGCAGGCCGTGGCCGAGCGACCCGCTTGAGATCTCGACACCCGGCACCAGGTTGCGGTCCGGGTGGCTGCCGAGCGGCGAGTCGAACTCGAGCCAACCGGGCAGCCATTCGTCCGGGATGAAGCCCTTCGCGGCCAGCGTCGCGTAGTACGCCATCGGGCCGTGGCCCTTGGACAGGTAGAAGCGGTCGCGGTTCGGGTCGCCCGCGGTCTCGGGAGTGACGTCGAGGATCCGGTCGTAGAGGACCCAGACCACGTCGAGGGTCGAGTGGGCGGCGGCGGAGTGCTTCTCGTCGCCGGACATCAGGCTGATCAGGGCGGGCAGGTCGTCGTACCCGGCCCCTTCCGTTCGGGGCTGCGTTTCGATCTGTGTCGCGGTCATGGCACCATGGTGGAAGTTGAAGTCCGCTTTAAGTCAAGGGGTGGTTACGTGCTCACGATCGGACAGCTGTCGGAGCGCTCGGGCGTCGCCACGTCGGCGCTGCGGTTCTACGAGTCGCGCGGGCTGATCCACGCCGAGCGGACGACCGGCAACCAGCGGCGCTATCCACAGTCGACGCTGCGGCGGGTGGCGTTCGTGCGGGCCGCCGCGCAGGTCGGGCTGACGCTCGAGGAGGTCGGCGAGGCGCTGTCGACGCTCCCGGAGAACCGCACGCCCACCAAGGCCGACTGGGAGCGGCTCAGCCGGTCGTGGCGCTCGCGGCTCGACGCACAGATCGCCCGCACCGAACGGCTGCGCGACCAGCTCACCAGCTGCATCGGCTGCGGCTGCCTGAGCCTGAAGACCTGCGCGCTCTACAACCCCGGCGACGTGCTCGCTGGCGAGGGACCGGGGGCGGTCATCCTGGACAGGGGTTAGGCATGCCCGGCTCTTCTCGTCCGTCGCGCAACGGGCGTTGGCGTCGGTCGGCATGGCTTAGGGTTTGCGCGTGTTGACCGACCCGCACCACGACGGCTCCCCGACGTACGTCGACGACGCGACGCCCGCTCTCGGGTCGCTCGTCGTGCTGCGCTGCCGTACCTCGCCCGATGTCGCCGAGGTGTGGATCCGGACCACGCAGGACGCCGAGCCGACGTACCACCCGTGTACGCCGGTCGCGTCGGCCTCGGACGGCGTCCGCTGGTGGGCTGGCGAGCTGCCGATGCACAACCCGGTGATGCACTACCGGTTCTTGGTGGTGACGTCGTCCGGCGAGCAGGTCTGGCTGACCGGGGCGGGGGTCTTCGACCACGACGTACCGGACGCCTTCGACTTCAAGGTCTCCACCTACGCGCCGGCGCCGGACTGGGGCCGCGACGGCGTCGTCTACCAGATCTTCCCGGACCGGTTCGCGCGCTCGGGGGAGGCCGCGTCGCGGCCGACGCCGGCCTGGGCGTTGCCGGCCGAATGGGACGACGAGGTGATCTTCGAGGGCTCGGACCCGCGGACGCCACTGCAGTTCTACGGCGGCGACCTCGACGGCATCATCGAGCACCTCGACCATCTCGAACGGCTCGGCGTCGACATCGTCTACCTGACCCCGGTCTTCCCGGCCGAGTCCAACCACCGCTACAACGCGTCGACCTTCGAGTCGGTCGACCCGCTGCTCGGCGGCGACGCGGCGTACTCCCGGCTCTCGGCGGCGGTGCACGAGCGCGGCTGGCGGATCCTCGGCGACCTGACGACCAACCACACCGGCGACACGCACGAGTGGTTCACGCGGGCGGCTGCCGACCCGGGTGCGGCCGAGCGGTCGTACTACTTCTTCTCCTCCGACGGCTCGTATGAGACCTGGATGGGCCACGACACGCTGCCGAAGGTCAACCACGACTCTCCTGAGCTGCGGGCCGCCTTCGTGGAGGGCACCGAGTCGGTCGTGGCGCGGTGGCTGCGGCCGCCGTACGACCTGGACGGCTGGCGGATCGACGTGGCCAACATGACCGGCCGGCTGCGCGACGTCGACGTCAACCACTCGGTGGCGCGCGGCGTGCGGCGTACGGCGGTCGCGCTGCGGCCCGACGCGTGGGTGATCGGCGAGCACAACCACGATCCGTCGGGGGATGTGGACGTCGACGGCTGGCACGGGGTGATGAACTACTCGGGCTTCTCGTGGCCGGTGTGGGAGTGGTTGCGGTCGTCGGACTCGCCGGCGCGATCGTTCGGTACGCCGATGCCGGTCGCGTCGCGGACCGGTCCGCAGGTGGTCGCGTCGATGCGTCTCTGGCTCGGCCGGCTCGGCTGGCAGGCGATGTCGTCGTCGTGGA
>DASXRJ010000126.1:0-6766 GCA_036506675.1 Nocardioides sp.
GCAGAAACTCAGGAGGACCACCATGGCAATTTCGCTGTCCAAGGGCGGAAACATCAGCCTGACCAAGATCGAACCTTCGCTGAACAGCGTGCGGGTCGGTCTCGGCTGGGACGCCCGCACCACCGACGGGGCGCCGTTCGACCTCGACGCCAGCGTGATGGTCTGCGGCCCCGACGGCAGGGTCATCGGCAACGACCACTTCATCTTCTACAACCAGCTGCAGACCCCCGACGGGAACGTGCGGCACAGCGGCGACGTACGTGACGGCGAGGTCGCCGGCGACGACGAGCAGGTGTACGTCGGTCTCAGCGGCCTGGCCGCGGGCGTCGACAAGCTCGCCTTCTGCGTCACGATCCACGACGCCGACGCCCGGGGCCAGTCCTTCGGCCAGGTCCGCAACGCCTTCATCCGCGTGGTCAACGAGGGCAGCGGCGAGGAGATGGCTCGCTACGACCTCACCGAGGACGCGTCGATGGAGACCGCGATGGTCTTCGGCGAGCTCTACCGCAACGGCGCCGACTGGAAGTTCCGGGCGGTCGGCCAGGGCTACGCGAGCGGCCTCGAGGGCATCGCGCGCGACTTCGGCGTCTCGCTCTGACGGTTCACTGGTCGCGACGGAAGTCGTCGATCAGCTCCTTGACCCGCGCGTTGAGGGTGTCCATCCTGCGCTTGAGCGCCCAGTAGTCCGGGTGGGCGCCCTCGAGCATCGTCTCCATCGCGATCAGCTCGGCGGCCGCGGCGTCCAGCCGGCCGGCCCAGGGCTGGGGCGCGACCGTGCGCCCCTTCATCACCAGGAACCGGGCGTCGCGCACGTTGAAGCGGGCCTTGTCGAAGAGCCCGCGGGGGTTCTGCCTGATCCCCCGCAGCTCCTCCAGCCGGTCGCGCGGCCCGTCGACGACCTCCCCGGCGGCCGCCAGGCTGTCCTCGAGTAGGCCGAGCTGGGCGAGCGCACCGTTCAGGTCGCCGGAGTCGTGCAGCCGGCGCAGGTCACGCAGCCTGGTCCGGGCGTCGTCGAGCAGCTTCTCCACGTCGGTCTCGCGGTCGGCGATGTCCTTCCAGTTGCCGAGGGAGAACTCCCTCCTCAGCGCCCGCATCGCCTCCGGCACCGACTGGGCCCGGGTCTCCAGGGCCTGGATCCGGGTCGCCAGCGACGGGATCCGGTTGCGCAGCCCGGCCGCCCGCCGGGGCAGGTCGGTGGCCTGGGTGAGCGCCTCCGCGGCGAGCTTCTCCACCACCCGGGCCGGTTCGTCGACCCGGTCCGCGGTCAGCGTGGGCGCGGCCGCCGCGAGCTTGCGGGCGGCGATCCGGGCCTGCGCGATCGCCTGGTCGGCGCTCTGGAACTCCAGGCCCTCGGCGGTCATCTTCCGCCACGCCGCCTCGGCCTGGTCGACCTTCGCGACCGCCTCCGCCACCCGGCGCTCGACGGCCTGCTTGGCCTCCCCGACCTTCTGCAGCTCCGGACCGAACCGGTCGAGGTAGCCCTCCATGTCGTTGCCGAGCAGCCCCAGCTTGGGGGTCAGGTCGGCGAACTCCCGGCGCGCCTGCTGGAGCTCCGGCAGCATCCGCTCCTCGAGCGGGTCGTAACGGTCCAGCAGCCCGAGGTAGGCAATGATCAGCTCGTTGGCGCGGGAGTCCAGCGCCTCCCACCCGGGTACGACGCCGGTCCGGCTCGCCCGGTCTGCGACCAGGCCGGCGTACAGCTTGACGGTGCCGCCGATGTCCGACTGGAACTGGTCGACCCGGTAGAACTGCTCCTGCAGCGCCGCCCGCGCGTCCTGCGCGGCGACCAGCGGCTGCGAGGGCCGGGGCGCGCGTCCGCGGCGACCCTCCCGCGACCTCCCAGGTCGACCGGCAGCGTCCCATTCGTTGCTCACGGCGCCCATCGTACGGACCTCCCGCTCCTAGACTTCACGCCGATGAGGCTGACCTGGGGGACCATCTGCGCGAGCGTGCTGGCCGCGCTGTCGCTGGCCGTCTCCGGCTGCGCGGCGGAGGTGCCCGACCGGTCGGCCGAGCCGGCCCGGCACACGTCGGCCCACCCGAGCGGTCCGGCGCCGGTGCGGCTGCTCCGGCTGCTGGCCCGGGTGCGGATCGCCGAGACGTCGTACGCCGCGGGCTACGACCGTTCCTGCGCACCGGGCCATGGCTGCGTGTTCGGCGAGGAGTGGACCGACGAGTACGCCGGCCCCGACGACCGCGTCGGCTGCGACACCCGCGAGGACGTGCTCCTCCACCAGATGAGCGACATCCAGCGCCGCTGGGGCGACCCGTGCCGGATCTACCAGGCCACCCTGACCGACCCCTACACCGGAGCGCGCCTGACCTGGCGCCACGACGGCTACCGGATCCAGATCGACCACGTCTACCCCCTCGCCCAGGCCTGGTACGCCGGTGCCTCGCGCTGGCCGCTCTCCCGGCGGGTCCGCTTCGCCAACGACGTGCGGCGCGAGCTGCTCGCCGTCGGCGCCGCCGTCAACGACGACAAGGGCAGCCGGACTCCGGCCGCGTGGCTGCCCCCGCGGGTGAGCTTCCGCTGTACCTATCTGGCGAAGTACCTCACCGTCGCCGCGGCGTACGACCTGTCGGTCACGCCCGCCGACGCCGCCACCGTCCGCGCCTACGCACCTCGCTGCCGCTGAGCCGGTACGCCGGCCGCCCGCCGGCCACCGCCCCATCCCGCCGCCGCGAGGAGCTCCGCGACGGCGTCCCGGGACGGAAGCGACGCCCCGTAGGTGCAGATCCGGGCCCCGTCGGAGGGAGACGCTCCCGGCCATCCCCACTCGACCACCACCATCGGGCGTTGCCAGGAGCCGAGCTCGGCCAGCACGGCCCGGACACCCGGCTGTCGGTGCCCGTCTCTCACCTGTACGACGAGCGCCGCCGACCCGTCTCTCGGCAGACCCGCCAGCGGATCCGCCGACCCCGGATCGACCACCAGGTCGGCCGGAAGACCCCACGGCACCACCCCCACCGCGATGTTCGGGGTCGTGTCGACGCGCACCGTCACCGCGCCCTCCAGCGCGGGCAGCTCGCCCTCGACCCCGATCGCGGCCCGGGCGCCGGCGAGCTGCCGGTCGTGGTCGAGCTCGTGGTCGAGCTCGCGGTCGACCTTCGGTCGCGCCCGCCCGGCGATCCGGGTCACCCGCGCGGCCGCGTCGGCCAACCGTTCCTCGGGCAGCCGGCCCGACCCGACCGCGGCCACGATCGCCGACTGCACGCTCCTGACCAGGTCGGCGTCCTTGTCCGCACCCAGACAGAGCAGGTCACACCCGGCCAGCAGGGCCTGCACCGCGGCCTCCTGAATGCCTCGGCCGGCACCCGACGCACCGGCCATGTCGAGCGCGTCGCTGACCAGCACTCCCTGGAAGCCGAGCAGCTCGCTCAGTAGCGACAGCACGGGGCGGCTCAACGTTGCGGGACTCGTCGCGTCGATCGCCGGCACCAGCAGGTGTGAGGTCATCACCGCGGCGGCCCCGGCATCGACGGCAGCCGCGAACGGCAGCAGGTCGCGGGCCACCAGGGTCGCCCGGTCGGCGTCGACCGTCGGCAGATCCAGATGGCTGTCCTGAGCGGTGTCGCCGTGGCCCGGGAAGTGCTTCGCGCAGGCGGCGACCCCGCTCTCCTGCAGGCCGACCACCCACGCCGCCACGTGAGCGGCCACCCGGGCGGGGTCGGAGCCGAAGCTGCGGACGCCGATCACGGGGTTGTCCGGGTTGCTGTTCACGTCAGCCACGGGGCCCAGGTCGAGGTCGACACCGAGGGCGGCCAGCTCGGTCCCGACCGCCCGGCCGGTGGCCCGGGTGAGGTCCAGGTCGTCCACGACGCCCAGCGCGGCCGGCCCGAGCACCGGGCTGCCGGTGGCGGCGTGCACCCGAGTCACGTCGCCGCCCTCCTCGTCGATGGCGACCACGGCTCCCGGCGCGACCTCGTGGATCGCCTGCGTCAACCGGCCGATCTGGTCCGGGCCGGCCGCGGTGTTGCTGCCGAAGAGGCAGAGCCCGCCCAGGCCCTCGTCCAGGAGCCGGGCGGCCTCTGGTGCGAGCGTCGTACCGGGGAAGGCGGCGAGCTGCACCTGCAGCGCGAGACGTTCGACGTTCATCCCTTCACCGCCCCGGCGGTCAGCCCGGAGACCATCCGGCCCTGCACGGCCAAAAAGAAGATCACGACCGGGATCGCGATCAACGTGGAGCCGGCCATCACCGCCCCCCAGTCGGTGCCGCGGTGGGCGTCGGCGAAGGTGCTGAGCCACAACGGCAGGGTCCGCTTGTCCTCGCGGGTCATCACGACCAGCGCGAGCGTGAACTCGTTCCAGGCCTGGATGAACCCGAACACCCCGGTGGCGACCAGACCCGGCGCCAGCAACGGGAGGGTGATCCGGAAGAACGCTCCGACCCGGGAGCAGCCGTCGACCAGGGCCGCCTCCTCGAGCTCGAACGGCACCCCCGCCACGAAGCCGCGCAGCGTCCAGACCGTGAACGGCAGCACCGAGGCGACGTACACGACGGTCAGCCCGGCCACGGTGTTGAGCAGGTGCATGCCCTCGAGCATCTTGTACTGGGAGATGAACAGCCCCTCGACCGGGATCATCTGGATGACCAGCAGCGCCACGATGAAGGTCTTCTTGCCGCGGAACCTGAATCTCGTCACCGCCACCGCGGCGACGAAGGCGAACAGCAGGGCCAGGGTGACCGTGGCCAGCGTGACCAGGAGGCTCATCCGCAGCGCGTCGAAGAAGTCCCCGTCCTCGAACAGCCGTCGGTAGTTGTCGAGGGTGCCACCGATCGGGTGCCAGGTGGGCTCCGGTGCGCGGATCTCGCGGCGCGGCAGGAACGACGTGGTCACCATCCAGTAGACGGGGAACACGCACAGCACGAACACCCCCAGGCCGCCAAGGTCGGCGAGCAGCCGCACCGACCGTCGCGTAGGCCGACTCATGTTGGGTCCTCCTGACGAAGCATCTGGCGCACGTACGGCGCCGTGAGTACGACGGTCAGCGCCAGCATGAAGATGGCGACCGCCGCAGCGGTGCCGAAGTTCCCCTCGCCGATGCCGAGCCGATAGATGTAGGTGCCGAGCAGGTTGGTGTCCCGGGTCACTCCGCCGGCCCTCTGCAGGACATAGATCTGGGTGAAGACCCGCAGGTCCCAGATCACCTGGAGCAGCGCGACGACCAGCAGGATCGGCCGCACGGTGGGCAGCATGATCAGCCGGAACCGCTGCCAGGCGTTGGCGCCGTCGACCTCGGCCGCCTCGATCAGCTCCCGCGGGACCTGGGTGAGGCCGGCGTACAGGGTGAAGGCGACGAACGGCACGCTCATCCACACCACGATCACCGTGGCCACGAAGAAGAACGACGTCGGGCTGAGCAGCCAGGAATGGCCGTCGTAGTCGGCCCCGAGATGGCTCAGCAGCCAGTTGACGACGCCATACTCGGTGTCGAACAGCCACTCCCACACGATCAGCGCCGCGAGCACGGGCATCGCCCAGGCGAGCAGCAGCCCGCTCTGCACCAGGATCCGGATCGGCTTGGACATCTGCCGCAGCAGCATCGCCACCGCCATCCCCAACACCATCGTGAGGGCCGCGTTGACCAGGCAGAACAGCACCGAGCGGACCACCACGGTCCAGAGGTAGGAGTCGGTCAGCAGGTCGGTGTAGTTGCGCAGACCGACCCACTCGGGCGGCCGGCCGAACTGCTGCGCCAGCCCGAACTCCTGGAACGACAGCACCACCTGGCGCACCAGGGGGTATCCCAGCGCGACCGTCAGCGCCACCAGGCTCGGCAGCAGCAGCCCGTAGGGCAACGCCTTGCGGCGCAGCGTCGTCGTGCGGGTGGCGACCTTCTGGGGTGCGTCGGTCGGCCGCGAGGTCGTGGTCGTCATGGGTTCCTCCTCCCTGAGTACGGCGCGGCCGAGGCGGCGACTCTCTCGCCGCCTCGGCCGAGCTCGGAGCGCGGCCGCCGACTCAGTTCAGCTGGTCGGCGATCTTCGTGTCGGCGTCCTTGGCGAGCTCCTCCACGTCACCGCCGTTGGCGATGGCCACGAAGAAGTCCTCCAGGATCCGGGCTCCCTCGACGCTCGCCCACCCGGCAGCCGCCGGCGTCAGCTTCGCGTTCGAGGCGGCGGCGATGGTCGCCTGGGCGAACTCGTCGTCGCCGAGCTTGCTGGCCAGGGACGACTTGGCCGGCGTCAGGCCGTTGTCAGCCAGGATCGTCTGGTAGTCGTCGCTGAGCATGAGCGCCACCACCTTCTTGGCCAGATCCTGGTTGGGGGACTTGGCCGAGACCGCGATGTTGGATCCGCCCAGCAGCATCGGAGCCGGGCTGCCGTCGGAGCCCGGCATCGCGAAGACGCCGACGTTCTTCATCATGTCGGGGCAGCCGGTGGCGGGGTCCTCGATCAGGCCGGTGACCCAGCCAGGTGCCGACATCATGCCGATCTCGTTGTTGCAGAACGGCGTCTGCGGGTCGGCCTCGTTGCCGTCCTTGGCCGCACCGGAGGCCTGCTGGAAGAGTTTCTGCACGGTCTCCAGACCCGCGATGGACTCCGGGCTCTCGAGGTCGCCCTTCCACTCGTCGCCGTCCTTGACGGCCAGGTCACCGCCGTCGTTCCAGACGAAGGTCACCCCGTTGCGCCAGTCCTGCCCCGGGAGCCAGAACCCGGAGAAGTTCGCCGGTTCGGGGTTGGCCTGCTTGAGCGCGATCGCGGTGTCCACGAACTCGTCCATCGTGGTGGGCACCGAGAGGTGGGCCTTCGCGAACAGGTCC
>DASXRJ010000127.1:0-13642 GCA_036506675.1 Nocardioides sp.
ACACCCAGGAGGCGTCATGACGGTCTCGCTCGCGCCCGTGCCCCGGCTCGTCGACCAGTTCGAGCTCGGTCTCGACTCCCCGATCTGCCTCACGTGGGAGCTGACCTACGCCTGCAACCTGTCCTGCGTGCACTGCCTCTCGTCGTCGGGCCGGCGGGACCCGAGGGAGCTGACCACTGCCCAGTGTGAGGCCGTCATCGACCAGCTCAGCGCGATGCAGGTCTTCTACGTCAACATCGGCGGCGGCGAGCCGACGGTGCGCCCCGACTTCTGGCACCTGCTCGACTACGCGGTCGCTCGCAACGTCGGGGTCAAGTTCTCGACCAACGGCGTCATGATCAACCGCGAACGGGCGGCGCGGCTGGCGGCGACCGACTACGTCGACGTACAGGTGTCACTGGACGGCGCCACGGCAGAGGTCAACGACGCAGTGCGGGGCAAGGGCTCGTTCGCCACCGCGACGCGGGCGCTGGCGAACCTGGCGGAGGCCGGCTTCGAGGACGCCAAGATCTCCGTGGTGGTCACCCGGCACAACGTCAGCCAGCTCGATGAGTTCAAGGCCATCGCCGACAGGTACGGCGCGACCTTGCGGCTGACCCGGCTGCGGCCCTCGGGCCGCGGCGCCGATGTGTGGAGCGAGCTGCATCCGACGGCCGAGGACCAGCGCACCCTCTACGACTGGCTCCTGGCCCGCGGCGACGACGTACTCACGGGTGACTCGTTCTTCCACCTCGCCGCCCTCGGCGACCCGCTACCCGGCCTCAACCTGTGCGGCGCGGGCCGAGTCGTGTGCCTGATCGACCCGGTCGGCGACGTCTACGCGTGCCCGTTCGCGATTCACGACGAGTTCCTCGCAGGGACCGTGCTGAGCGACGGAGGGTTCCGCAAGGTATGGCAGGAGTCGTCGCTCTTCACCAGCCTGCGTACGCCGACCAGCGGGGGAGCGTGCGCCTCCTGCTCGTTCTTCGACAGCTGTCGCGGTGGCTGCATGGCCGCGAAGTTCTTCACCGGCATCCCGCTCGACGGACCCGACCCCGAATGCGTCCGCGGCTTCGGCGAGGCCGCCCTGGCGGCGGGCGTCGCCCAGCCGCCGAAGGCATCCCAGGACCACTCACGCCCCTCGGCCCGCCCCGTCTCCCTCGGCCTGCCGGGCTTCCCGGCGAAGCCGCCGGACCGTCCCTGCAACGAAAACCCTCTCTAGGAGTCCTGATGTCCAGCACCTGGTTCGAGTCGGTGGCCGAGGCGCAGCGGCGCGCCAAGAAGCGGCTGCCCAAGTCGGTCTACAGCGCCCTGCTGGCCGGCTCCGAGCGTGGCGTGAGCTACGACGACAACACGGCGGCGTTCGCGGAGCTCGGCTTCGCACCCCATCTGGCCGAGCTGTCGGAGAAGCGCGACCAGAGCACCGAGCTGATGGGCCAGTCCATCTCACTCCCGGTGATCTGCTCGCCGACCGGCGTACAGGCGGTGCACCCGGACGGCGAGGTCGCCGTCGCCCGCGCCGCCGCCGCTCGGGGCACCATCACCGGCCTGAGCTCCTTCGCGAGCAAGCCGGTCGAGGAGGTCGTCGCGGCCAACCCGCAGACCTTCTTCCAGGTGTACTGGCTGGGCAGCCGCGACGCGATGCTGCAGCGCCTCGATCGGGCCCGGGCCGCGGGCGCGCCGGGGCTGATCGTCACCACCGACTGGTCGTTCTCGATGGGCCGCGACTGGGGCAGCCCGAGCATCCCGGAGCGCCTCGACCTCAAGGCGATGGCCCGGTTCGCCCCCGAGGTGGTACGGCGGCCGAAGTGGCTGCTGGAGTTCGCCAAGGCGGGCTACGTCCCCGACCTCACGACGCCGAACCTCGCCGCCCCTGGCGAGGACGCGCCGACGTTCTTCGGCGCCTACTACGAGTGGATGCAGACCCCCTTGCCCACGTGGGAGGACCTGGCCTGGCTCCGCGAGCAGTGGGCCGGGCCGGTGATGCTCAAGGGCATCTGTCGCGTGGACGACGCGAAGCGGGCCGTGGACGCCGGGATGACCGCCATCTCCGTCTCCAACCATGGCGGCAACAACCTCGACACCACCCCGGCTCCGATTCGGGTCCTGCCCGCGATCGCGGAGGCGGTGGGAGGACAGGTCGAGATCGTCCTCGACGGCGGCGTACGCCGCGGTGGCGACGTGGTCAAGGCGGTGGCGCTCGGGGCCCGGGCCGTGATGATCGGACGCGCCTACCTGTGGGGCCTCGCGGCCAACGGCCAGCCCGGGGTTGAGAACGTGCTCGACCTGCTCCGATCCGGTATCGACTCGACCCTGCTCGGTCTCGGGCGCTCCTCGATCCACGAGCTGACACCGGATGACGTCATCGTCCCGCCCGGTTTCACCAGGACCCTCGGCGCCCGGTGACATGGACCTCGCGTCGGCCTGCTGGCCCGACCTCGTCGGCGGCACCGACGTCGTCCTGATTCCGCTGGGCTCCTGCGAGCAGCACGGTCCCCACCTGCCGTTCGTGACGGACGCGACGGTGGCCGAGGAGGTCGCCCGTCGTACCGCCCGCTCGCTCGGGTACGACGGCGTGCGCGCCGTGGCGGCTCCGGGCCTGTCGTACGGCGCCAGTGGTGAGCACCAGCACTTCCCCGGAACGCTCTCGATCGGGCACGAGGCGCTCGAGCGGGTCATCATCGAGCTGGGCCGCTCGGCGTCCACGTGGGCCGCCCGGATGGTCTTCGTCAACGGTCACGGAGGCAACCTGCCGACGGTGGCCACGGCCGTCCTGACCCTGCGCAGCGAAGGGCGCGACGCGTCCTGGACGCCCTGTCAGCCGGCGACTGCCGACGCGCACGCGGGCCGCACCGAGACGTCCCTGATCGGCGCTCTCACCCCCGCAGCGGTCAGGTGGGAACGGGCCGCGGCCGGCGCCACCGAGCCGGTTCGAGACCTGATCCCGCGACTGCGCTCCGAGGGTGTCGCAGGCGTCTCGCCCAACGGGGTCCTGGGGGACCCGGCCGGCGCATCCGCTGCGGAGGGCGAGACGCTCCTCGCCGGCATGGTCGACCGGGTGGTCGGCTGCGTCCGGTCAGGGAGTGTCGATCGGGTCGGACAGCTTCGGGAGTCGGGTGAGGCGGCATGAGCTCACGCTGCGCGATCGTGACCGGCGCCGCCCGCGGGATCGGGGCGGCCGTCGTCGCGGAGCTGGTGCACGAGGGCCTCACGGTCCTGGCCGTTGACTCGTGCCTCGACGACCCGGCCCTCGGCTATGCCCTGGCCGGCAAGGAGGAGCTCGCCGCGGTCGAGGACGCCGGCCGGGGCCGGGTCAAGGCATTCGTGGCCGACGTGCGGGACCGGGCCGCCCTTCTCGACATCGTCGAGTACGCCGAGCGCCGGCACGGCAGGCTCGACGTCGCCGTGGCAGCTGCCGGCGTGATCGCCGGAGGCGAGGCATTGTGGGAGACGCCGGAGTCGGCGTACGACGTGCTGATGGACGTCAACGTGCGCGGCGTCCTCAACCTGGCCGCGGCCGCCGTACCCGCGATGCTGCGCGCGCCCAGTCCGCGCCAGGGTCGGTTCGTGGCGTTGGCCTCGGCCGCCGGCCATCGAGGGCTGTGGCACCTGGCGGCGTACAGCGCTGCGAAGCACGCCGTCGTAGGGCTCGTGAAGGGGCTCGCGGCGGACCTCGAAGGGACCGGTGTCACCGCCGTGGCGGTCTCGCCGGGTGCTACCCGGACGGCGATGCTCGACGCCACCGCGGACCTCTACGGACTGGCAGACGTCGCGGAGCTCGCCAGGCACCAGCTCGTGCGCCGGGTGCTGGAGCCGAGTGAGGTTGCCGCCGGCGTGAGCTGGCTCTGCTCGGAGCGGGCGAGTGGCGTGACCGGGACGGTGCTGCGCGTCGACGGGGGCTTCACGACATGAGGGTGGGTCCGACCAGGCTGCCCGACGGGTTCCGCGTGGAGCTCGGTCACGACGTACGCCGTTCCGACGGCGGGCGGACCTTGTTCGGCGGATCGCCCGCACGGATCCTGTACCTCAAGCCACGGGCGTGCGCTCTTCTCGCCGGGAACGACCTCACCGTGGTGGACGAGCCGTCCGCGAGGCTGGCGCGGCTGCTGCTCGACGGCGGCGTGGCGAACCCGGCGACGACCAACCCCGCACAGTACGACGCTGCCGACGTCACCGTCGTCGTACCGGTGAAGGACCGGCCGCAGTCTCTGGCGCGGTTGCTCGACGAGCTTCCACCAGGCATGCAGACGGTGGTGGTCGACGACGGCTCCGCTGACCCGCAGCAGACCGCGGCCGTGGCCGGGCGCCGAGGCGTCCGATTGCTGAGGCACCCGGCCTCGAGAGGCCCCGCGGCGGCGCGCAACTCCGGGCTCCGTGCCGTACGAACACCGCTGGTGGCCTTCATCGACTCCGACGTCGTGCCGCGGTCCGGCTGGCTGGAGCCACTGCTGGGGGTCCTGTCCGACCCCGCGGTCGGCATCGTCGCACCGCGCATCGCCGCGCTCGGGACAGGGGGTGGCGGGTCGATCGCCCGCTACGAGGCGGCCCGTTCCTCGCTCGACCTCGGCCCGCAACCATCGCTCGTCGCTCCGCGCGGCAGGGTCGCCTACGTTCCCTCGGCCTGTCTGGTCGGCCGGGTCACCGCGTTCGCCGAGGGCTTCGACGAGGCGATGCCGGTCGGCGAGGACGTCGACCTCGTGTGGCGGACGATCGCCACCGGCTGGCAGGTCCGCTACGAGCCGGCCTCGGTCGTCGAGCACGATCATCGGGTCAGCCCCCGAGGCTGGTTGCTGCGCAAGGCCTTCTACGGCACCAGCGCCGCCCCGCTGTCCCAACGTCATCGCGGCGCGGTCGCGCCCGTCGTCGTCAGTCCGTGGACCGCGGCCGTCGTCGCCGTCCTCCTGACGCAGCGACGGTGGTCGCTCCCCGTCGCGGCAGTCGTGATGGGAGGGGCGACCCTGCGGCTGTCGCGCCGCCTGACGGGAAGCAAGGCCCCCGTCCAGGCGGCCGCCCGCCTCGCGCCGTACGGCGTCGTGTCCGCCCTCTGGCAGTGTGGTGCGGCGATGACCCGGCACTGGTGGCCGGTGTCGCTGGTCGCGATGGTGGTCTCACGCAGGGCCCGCCGCGCTGTCCTCGCCGCCGCGATCGTCGAGGGGGTGGCCGACTGGCGGCGTACGAAACCGAACCTCGACCCCGTTCGGTACGTCGCTCTCCGCCGAGCCGACGACCTCGCCTACGGCGCGGGCCTGTGGTTCGGGGCGGTCAAGCACCGGACCACAGGCCCCCTTCGCCCCACCACGGGGCAGCGGCTCAGGTCCTGACCACGGGACGCCCGAGGGGAAGTGCCTTCCCCCCGGTCGCCTGGCCCATCGCGTCGAGGAACAGGTAGGCGCCGACGGCGACGAACGAGAAGACGACGAACCCACCTGCCTTGGTGAGACCGGTGCTCGCCTGCGACGTACCGAGCAGGACCAACAGCAGGGCGAGGTCGATCAGCGTGAACAGCAGGGTGAAGGCACCGGGGAGGCGGAGCGTCGAGACGGTCAGCAGGACGATCACCGCCAGCCAGGAGCCCAGGAACAGCTCCTGGGTGCGCACGGCCGCCTCGGGCGTGATGCCGAACCAGTTGTGGGTCAGGCCGAGCACGAGTGCGGCGTAGCTGGTCCAGAAGCCGGTGAAGATCCCGAAGATCGCGGCCACGGCGTTCAGCCCGAGCCGGGCGGCCCAGGCCGCCGCGAGAGCCTGTCCGAAGGCGGTCGCGGTCATGATGATCGGAATCGAGGCGGCCCCCGCGCCGGCGGGCACGAAGCCGGTCAGCACGAGGCCGAGGGCGATCGAGCCGACGAGGAAGGTCGGTACGCCGACGAGGGCGGGGTTGCCCTCCGGCACCACCTCGGAAGGTACGTCGAGCAACTGCTCGGCGGGGTGTTCGGTCGTCTGAGTCATGAAGTGCTCCTTAGGAACAGCGCCTGCGCGGGCCGGAAGCCGCCTTGGTCGCGTGCTCGAGCCCATGTGGGAGGAGCGGGCAACACCGGTATCACCCGGAGTCTGCCGCCGCTGACCAGGCGGGCACATCCTCCGTGCGGCGGGGCCGGCGACCTGCCCGATCGGTCGGGAAGGGTGCCGTGCCAGACGGTCTTTCTGCGTCTTGTTCGCAGTAGCGTCGTCGGCCTAGGAGGTGATCGCGATGGCCGCGACCCAGGTTGCCAGGACCGCCGGACCCGTCGGCGAAAGGCGATCCCTGGACCAGCGCGAGAGGCGAGCACTCTGGTCGATGGGCGCCGGGGTCGCGCTGCTCCATGTCCTCGGTTTCGGTCTCCTCCTGGCCTGGGTGCGTGGGCACGCCGACCTGTCGGCGACGACGATCGGCTTCGGCACCGGCATGCTTGCCTACTCGCTCGGCCTGCGGCACGCGTTCGACATCGACCACGTCGCGGCGATCGACAACACCACCAGAGCCCTGATGGCGCAAGGGAAGCGCCCGCTGGCGACCGGCTTCTTCTTCTCCCTCGGGCACTCGTCGATCGTCTTCGTCATGTCGGTCCTCCTGTGTCTGGGCCTCCGAGCCGTCTACGGCCAGGTCGAGGACGGCGGGTCGAGCCTGCACCACTACACCGGGCTCTTCGGCACCACCGTCTCCGGCGTCTTCCTGGTGCTGATCGGGGTGCTCAACTGCGTCGTACTCGTCGGCATCCTGCGCGTGCTTCGCGGCCTTCGCGCCGGCGTGTACGACGACCTCGAGCTCGAGCGCCACTTGGCCGAGCGTGGCCTGATGAACCGCGTGCTCGGCCCGCTCGCTCGACGAATCGACGCCAGCTGGAAGCTCTATCCCTTGGGTCTGCTGTTCGGTCTCGGCTTCGACACGGCCACCGAGGTCTCGCTTCTGGTGCTCGCCGGCACCACGGTCAGCGTGGGGCTGCCCTTCTGGGCGATCCTGAGCATGCCGCTGCTCTTCGCATCCGGCATGTGTCTGCTCGACACCGCGGACGGGGCGTTCATGAGCGTGGCCTATGGGTGGGCGTTCGCGCATCCGGTCCGGAAGGTCTACTACAACCTCACCGTCACCGGCCTGTCGGTGGCGGTGGCGCTGTTCGTCGGAGGTCTCGAAGTCACCCAGGTGGTGTCCGGGCAGCTCGGCCTGAGCGGCGGCGTCTGGGACCTCGCGAACGGGGTCGACCTCAACCACGCCGGGTTCATCGTCGTCGGCGCGTTCGTGGCCGTGTGGACAGCCGCATGGCTGGTGTGGCGGCTGGGCCGCATCGAGGAACGGTGGTCCGCCGTACCCATCGCCGATGACCAGACCTGACCGCCCGGTCAGGTGCGCAGCGCGTCGTACGCGAGGGCGGCGGCTGCCCGACCGACTACCTCTTCGTGGCGGGCACGACTCCATCGCGACCGCAGATCGTGCTGCCTTCCGGTGCTTTCACGAGGTCAGCGATCGAGCGGGAGTGGGTTCCAGGGCCCGGACTCGCCATAGCCGAAGCCAGTGACGTGCGTACCGTCAGCGTCGGCTATCCGCAGCGTGCCGGGCACCGACTCAGGGCTATCCGGCTGTACGAGCTGGTAGGAGATCCGGGTGCCGTCCGGTGACCAGGCGGGGTTCACTCCGTGAACCAGCTTGGTGAGTCCGGAGCCGTCGACGCCGATGATCCAGATGCCACCCTCCTGGGCGGAGAACGCCAAGCGTTGGCCGTCCGGGGACCAGACCAGATCATCAACGTGAACCGGATCCGCCTGCGGGAACTCGTCGAGGAGGACCCGGATGTGGGTGCCGTCCGACCTCATGATCCGCAGGCTGTGGCCCCAGTCGAGCATGCCGTCGAAATAGGCGATCTGGGTCCCGTCGGGGGAGAACACCGGGTTGTAGAGCCCTACGGGGTACTTCGCCAGTTCCTCCCCGGGGTAGTGGCGAGGAACGGGGGCCAGGAGAAGGCGCGGGGTGCCTCCGTCCAGGTCCACGGCGTACATGCCGGAGCTGTAAGAGGAGTAGACGACCCGGGTGCCGTCGGGCGAGATCGAGCCGTCGACATTGATCCAGGTGCGCGTCACCCGGGTCTCGGTGCCGTCGGCGTTCAGGACGACGAGGTCGACGGCATGAGCGAAGTCCTCGAGCTCGATCACACCCGGCACATCCCGAGCGATCAGCAGCCTCGTGCCGTCGCTGGACCATCCCAGCGGCTCTTCGCGCCAACCATCAGTCAGGTGGATCTGACCCTCGGGGTCGCCGGGCCCGGCCGGGTTGACCGCCCAGATCCCGTTTGACCCCGGCCCGCCATAGACGATCCAGCCGTGGATGTCGGCGAAGCAGTCCGGCCCCTTGGTCGTCGGGCACCACGTGTCGCGGCTCTGCTCGGTGCGATCGGCCGGAGGCGGGCCGGTCTGTCGGTTGCGATCGACCACCTGGGCAACGCCGAACATGGCCGCGATGGTGATGGCGACCACCGCGGCGAGGGTTACGGCACGTCGCAGCGTGACGCGTCGGCGGGCACGGCGTACCAGGTCCTCGAAGTCGTGCATCGGGGTGGAGTCCTCGATGCGGGCGCCCAGGTCGCGCAGCCTCTGATCAGTCATGGTGCACCTCAGAGCCCTCGGAGAGCAGTTGGGCGAGGGCGGCACGCCCTCGCGCGAGCCGTGCCTTGACGGTGCCGGAGGAAATACCCAGGGCAGCGGCGATCTCGTTCACGGGGAGATCGGCGAGATGGTGCATCGCGATCGCCTCGCGCTGCACCCGCGGCAGCTGTTCGAGAGCAGCCATCAAGATCAGGTGATCGGGGGACAGGTCCGGGGTGGCGGACGGCTCCGCCAGCCGCGGCATCAGTCCGGCGTACTTCTTAAGCCGGCGCCAACGGCTCCGCGCGAGATTGACTGCGACCTGCCGCAGCCACGCCTCCGGGTTGTCGGTACGGCTGAACGCGGCGCCGTGCGCGATCGCCCTGACGAACGCCTCCTGGACGACCTCCTCGGCCGTGGAGACGTCGCCACAGGTGCCGACCAGCTGGGTGACCAACCGCCGGTACGACGTCTCGTAGACATCGCGCACGAACTCCTCGTTCGTCATCGCGACCCTGCCCGTCCGTGCGGTGCGTCCGCACCCTCACTAGGTACGACCTCCGGCGGGGGAGTCGGGTTGCACCCACCGCCGGAATACTCGCTGTGACCTTGCGCAGGCGGCGCAGCCTCAGCCGTGGAGCGCGCCGAACGCGTCGAAGACCATGTACGCCGGCCAGAACACGCCCTCGAAGATCGCGTACACGTGGCCCCAGAACCCGTCGGCGGCCTGCCAGAAGTAGAACCAGGCGCCGAAGATACCGAGACCGTAGAGGGCGCCGCTCGATGCGGCAGCGCGGTTGTGGCTGCTGGTGTCGCGATCGGGAGTCATGGCTCCACGGCATCACCGGATCGTCCCCGGACGACAGGGGCGGAGGTCACCGGCCCCGGGGCTTAGGGCCCGGACGTCTGGCTGGACACCACTAGCCCGCCCGGAGATGCTTCCGGGATGCCGGCTGGTCGGCCGGCGGCCATGCCTGGGTGTCGTCGTGCGCCGGAGTCGATGGGTGGACGTGGAGGTGTCGGGGCTCGGCGTACTCGCTCTTCTGGTCGCCGGTCTGGTCGCGGGTCGCGTCGGCGGCCGGAGCTCCGGTGGCGCGACCGGCCCGGGCTACCAGGAAGATGAGCAGGCCCATCAGCCCGACCACGAAGAACACCATGCCGGTGAACATGAGCGTCCAGGCCAACGGGCTCCAGTCGTTCTGCGTGAACATGGTTCCTCCAGGTGAGGGGGCGTGCTGACCCCCTCATCTTTCGAGCGTACGCCGCTCTCCGGGCAGGGCCAGAGGTCCCGGTGTCGGGGGCTCAGGGTCGCTTTCGAGGGGAGGTTCGCAGCCCGACTGAGGGCGCTTCGTCACCGCCGACGGCCCTGGTCGTAGGCCATCAGCGCGACGCCGAGCGACATGAGTGAGGCCGGGTCGGACAGGGAGACGCCGAGGATCCGCTCGATCTGCTCCAGCTTCTTGTACAACGCCGGGCGGCTCCGGTGGGAGAGGCGAGCCAGCTCGGTCTTGTTGCCGCCGACGACGACGTACTGCCGGAGTAGGTCGACGAGCCCGCCGCCGTGCTTCGCCTCGTGGACCAGGAGCCGGTCCAGCTCGGACTCGGCGAAGGCCTGGACGCGAGGGTCGTCGTGCAGCAGTGCGACCAGACCCCGCAGCCGCACGTCGGTGTTGCGGTAGAACGGCAGCCGCGCCGCCCCGTCGCTCGCCATCGCGCTCGCGACCTCGGCGACGTGCTGTGCCAGACGCAACGTCGATGCGGAGGCCACGACCGACACCGCCGGCCGGCCGACCCCGAGGGTGATCGCGTCGAGGTCGGGCTGTTTCTCGCGCTGCGCGTCCAGGGACTCCGCCAGCGCGGCGAGCACCCGCGCGTCGCCCGACCGGGTGGGAGACGCGATCAGCAGGCCCACCTGGTTGGTGCCGAGCGTGCCGATCAGTGCCGAGAGTCCGGCGGAGCGCACCGCCCCGGAGACCCGTTCCACGAGCCGGCGGGCATTGCGGTTCTCGGCCATCGGGTCGCCGTCGGCCAGGGCGCGCTGGTGCGCCACGGCGGGAACGAACAGCAGGGCCTTGGCGAGGCCCAGCGCCTGAGCACGCGCGGCGGCGTCGGCCTCGTCGGTGATGCGGCCGTTCGCCAGGTCGGCCAGGAAGCCCCCTTGCGCCTGGAACTCGATCCCGACCCGGTCGCGTTCGACCATCCTGCCGAGCTCCAGTGCCTGGGCGGCGCGCTCGAGCAGCATCCCGAGACGCTCCTGGTTGAAGGCGGGGTTCGGCACCACCAGCCGCCCCCAGCCCTGGCCCAGCACCCCGACCGGGGTCGTCATCCAACCCTCCGGGCCGCTGATTCCGGTCTTCTCACGAGCCGCCGCCAGTCGCGACCGGCTCTGCCAGTCGCCGAGGAGTCCCGCCGCCGGACGGCCGCGGGCGGCGTACGCGACCACGTTGCGGGCCAGATCCTCGAGTACGACGGACGAGTCGCAGAGCTGCGCGGTGGTGTCGACGATGGCTTGGGGAGATGCGTTCTCGAGACTCAGCGCGGTGAACACCTCGTGGACGCGCTGCGCGAACTCCACGTAGGTGTACTGCTCCGCGACGATCTCGCGGTGGACCTCCTCGGTGATGGCGACGAACCGGGCCTGCTTGCGGAGGACGACGATCGGGAAGTCGTGGTCGCGGGCGATCCTCAGCGCGGGCTCCGGGACGGCTGGGAAGCGCTCGCTGAGCTCGACGAGCAGGCCGGAGGCACCGGCGGCGATCAGGGCGCGGAGATACCCGGCCGCCTCCTCGTCGGAGCCGGACATGGCCAGCCCGGTCGACAGGATCAGCTCACCTCCCGTGAGCAGCCCGGTGACCTCGCTGACCTCGCTCACGTGCACCCAGCGCACCGTCCGCTCGAGGCGGCCCGAGCCGCTGACGACCTCCGGGTCGGCAGCGCGTACGGCGGCCGAGGACAGGACCGCGCGAAGGCTGGGGAGCACCCCCACAGCCTAAGTCCGCTCCCGGTGACGATGTGTAAAGTTCCGCGCTGTTTCCGAGACAGTCTGTCAGTTGCCTAAGTACGCCGTCGGCGGGACGCTCGAGCCATGACGACTGACATCTCCACCGACCTCGTGCCCCACTGGGCCGACGGGGCGGCCTTCACGGGCACCTCCGACCGCACCGGCGAGGTCACCAACCCCGCCGACGGCCGGACCACGGCCAAGGTCGCCTTCGCCAACGCCCAGGACGCCGACCGGGTGATCGGGTCGGCGAAGGCCGCCGCCGCCAGCTGGCGCAACACCTCGATCAGCGCCCGGACCCAGATCGTGTTCAGGTTCCGCGAGCTGCTCAACGAGCGGAAGTCCGAGCTTGCCGCGCTCATCACCGCCGAGCACGGCAAGGTCTTCTCGGACGCCCTGGGCGAGGTCTCGCGTGGCCAGGAGGTCGTCGAGTTCGCGTGCGGCATCCCGCACCTGCTCAAGGGTGGCTACTCGGAGGATGTCTCCACGGGTGTGGACGTGCACTCCAAGCGCCAGCCGCTGGGCGTCGTGGGGATCATCAGCCCGTTCAACTTCCCGGCCATGGTGCCGATGTGGTTCTTCCCTGTGGCGATCGCGGCCGGGAACACCGTCGTACTCAAGCCGAGTGAGAAGGACCCGTCGGCCTCGATCTGGATGGCCCGGCTGTGGAAGGAGGCCGGTCTGCCTGACGGCGTCTTCAACGTCCTCCAGGGCGACAAGGCGGCGGTCGACGCGCTCATCGACTCGCCGGACGTGGCCGCGATCAGCTTCGTCGGCTCCACGCCGATCGCCCGCTACGTGTACGAGCGCAGCAGCCAGTCCGGCAAGCGCGTCCAGGCACTCGGAGGAGCCAAGAACCACATGGTCGTGCTGCCCGACGCGGACCTGGACCAGGCCGCGGACGCGGCGGTGAGCGCCGGCTACGGGTCGGCGGGGGAGCGGTGCATGGCGATCAGCGTGGTCGTCGCGGTAGGCCCGATCGGCGACGAGCTGGTCGCCAAGATCGCCGACCGCACGCGGACGCTGAAGACCGGTGACGGCACCCGCGACGCCGACATGGGCCCGTTGGTCACCCGGGTGCACCGCGACAAGGTCGCGTCGTACGTCGAGGCCGGCGAGCAGGCGGGCGCGAAGGTGATCGTCGACGGTCGTGACGTCGAGGCCGACGGGGGAGCCGACGGCTTCTGGCTGGGCCCGACGCTGTTCGACAACGTGGCGCCGGACATGAGCATCTACACCGAGGAGATCTTCGGGCCGGTGCTCAGCGTCGTACGCGCGGACAGCTACGACGAGGCGGTCGACCTGGTCAACGCCAACCCGTACGGCAACGGCACCGCGATCTTCACCGGGAGCGGTGGCGCGGCGCGCAAGTTCGAGCACGACGTCGAGGTCGGAATGATCGGCGTCAACGTGCCGATCCCCGTCCCGATGGCCTACTACTCCTTCGGCGGCTGGAAGAACTCCTTGTTCGGCGACAGCCACGCGCACGGTGTCGAAGGCGTCCAGTTCTTCACGCGCGGCAAGGTCATCACCTCGCGCTGGGGAGACCCCGCGGTCAAGCCCCCCGGCGGGCTCGAGCTGGCCTTCCCGAAGAACCACTGATGTCGACAGGAGAGACCACGGTGTCCGACCGCACGTACGAGCTGGACCGCAAGCACGTCTTCCACTCCTGGTCCGCCCAGGCGACCCTCGACCCGATGGTGGTCACGAGGGCCGAGGGGGCGTACGTCTGGGACGACACGGGCAACCGCTACCTGGACTTCTCCTCCCAGCTCGTCTTCACCAACATCGGGCATCAGCATCCGACGGTGGTCAAGGCCATCCAGGAGCAGGCGGCGAAGCTCTGCACGGTCGCTCCCCAGCACGCCAACGACGCGAGGTCGGAGGCCGCTCGGCTGATCACCGAGGTGGCGCCGGGGGACCTGGACCGGGTCTTCTTCACCACCGGCGGCGCGGACGCCGTCGAGCACGCCGTCCGGATGGCGCGGCTGCACACCGGCCGGATCAAGGTGCTGTCGGCGTACCGCTCCTATCACGGCGGGACGAACACGGCCGTCAACCTCACGGGCGACCCCCGCCGCTGGCCGAGCGACTACGGCAGCGCCGGGGCGG
>DASXRJ010000128.1:0-7840 GCA_036506675.1 Nocardioides sp.
GCCCAGGTGATCTGGGCGCCGGTGCTCGGCTACAAGCGGTTCGTCGACAACCCTCGTTTGAGCCGGCACATCGTCGATCTCGACGAGTACTACCGGGACGTCGCCGAGGGCACCCTCCCGGCGGTGTCCTACATCGTGCCGTCCGGTGACAGCGAGCACCCACCGGGGCGAGTCCAGGCGGGGGAGCGGCTGGTGCAGGCACTCGTCGCGCAGCTGATGCGGTCGTCGTCGTGGGACTCGAGCGCGTTCTTCTGGACGTACGACGACTGGGGTGGCTGGTATGACCATGTCCGGCCACCCCAGGTCGACAAGTGGGGCTACGGGTTCCGGGTCCCGGCCCTTCTCGTCAGTCCCTACGCGCGCCGTGGGTACGTCGGCCACGAGACCAGCGACTTCGCCTCGATCCTGGCGTTCATCGAGCACAACTGGAACCTCAGGCCGATGGCGACGCGGGACGCGGTCGCCAACGACCTGACCGAGGTGTTCGACTTCGCCGCTCCACCGCGTGACCCGGTGCTGCTGAGTGCCTCTCGTACGCCGCCGGTGCGGCCGCCGAAGGTCGATGCGCGCCCGGTCTACGCGCTCTACTCGATCGTCCTGACCGGCACGGCGGGCGCCATACTCTTCGCGTTGCGGCGGAGCCGGCGTCCGCTGAGCCAACGGGGCGCGACAGCCCGACCCACGGGGGTCACGTCATGAGCCCGCGCCGGCTGATCATCGGGTCGATCGTCGCCTGGCTGGCGCTGCTGTTCGCGGTGTCCGGGGTCGGGGTCGGCCTCGGCACGCCCGCGCAGGCGGACCCGGCGTCGGTCCTGGTGGTGCACACGGTGCCGCCCACGCCCGGGGCCCGGATCAGTGCCGAGGGCGTGATCGCGGTCGCCGACGAGCACGGGGTCGCCGTACTTCCCGTGCGCAACTGGGACCTGATCAACCGGCGGTTCCACGTGCTCGACACCAGGGTGTCGAAGACCCGCAAGGTGGTCCTCGACCGGATGCTCGGCACGCCGTACGCCGCCCGCGGCGGCCGTCCGTTCTACATCGGCCTGCGCTCGGAGCGACTGGTCAGCTGGTCGTTCACCGACCGCGGCGGCCAGGAGATCCCGAAGGAGCGGATCTCCCTGATGGAGCTGCGCAGCAACACCGGCGAGCTTGCGAGCCTCACCGGCGAGGACCTCCTTCGTCCTCGTTGGTTGGCCTCCGGACGCACCCAGCAGACGCCGAAGGGCCTGGCCAACAAGGACCTCTACTGGTCGATCTCGCGGGTCGTCGTCGACGGCGCCGAGGTGGTGAACCGGGGGCAGCAGGTGTTCTACCCCGAGGAGGGCCAGGACTGGCAGATCTCGCTGCTGTTCTACCGGGTCACGATCGACGGCCGGGACCTGTTGTTCGGTGGGACCGCCGGCAGCGGGGTCGAGCTCGTGCAGCCGGACGGGTCCGTGGTGAAGCAGTCCTTCGACGACCACGGCGTCGCGCTCTTCCCGTCGCTGCCGCGGGGTTCCTATCAGGTTCGGGTGATTGGGGCGGGCGCCAGCTACACCAGGCCACTGAGCATCTCGAGGGACCAGGAGGTCTCGATCGAGGTCATCTCGCCCCTCGACGTCGGGGTGGTGCTGGCGGCCGGCGTACTGGTCGCGGTGTCGCTCGTGGTGGTCGGGCGGCGGCGGCAGATCTCCGCGCTGCTCGCCCGGGTGCCGCGCTGGGGCGCCGCCACCACGGTGCTGGTCGTGTTCGTCGTACTGCTCGGGATGGCCGCTGTGGGCACGCCCGCACCGGCCTCGGCGGCCGGCTCGCCGGCTGTTGCCGGAGCTGTCGTGGCGGCCGAGCGGGACGAGGCGCACGTGCCGGCGTACGCGTACTTCTACATCTGGTACCAGCCCACCACCTGGCTTCGGGCGAAGTCCGACTACCCGTTGCTCGGCCACTACTCGAGCGACGACGCCGTGGTGATGCGCGCGCAGGTGCGGATGGCGCTGGCGGCCGGGCTGGACGGCTTCATCGTGTCGTGGAAGCACACCGACACGCTCGACCGGCGGCTCGAGCTGCTGGTCCGGATCGCGCGCGAGGAGGGCCTCCGGCTGGCGCTGGTCTACCAGGGGCTCGACCACGAACGGAACCACCTGCCCGTAGGCACGGTGACCCGGGACCTGCGTTGGTTCGCGGGCCGGTACGCCGCCAACCCGGTGTTCGGTCAGTTCGGTGCGCCGGTCGTGGCGCTCACCGGCACCGACGCGTTCACGCTCCCGGACCTGGGTCGGATCGCGGCGGCCGCGCACGGGCTCCGCCTCGTCGGCACGGCGAAGGACCCCGCGGCGTACACGCGGATCGCGGGAGTGGTGGCGGGCGACGCCTACTACTGGTCGTCCGCGCACCCCGGGCCCGGTTGGTACGCCGACAAGCTGGCCGCGATGGGCGAGGTCGTACACGCGGACGGGGGGCTGTGGTTGGCGCCGGCGGCGCCCGGTTTCGACGCCCGCCTGGTCGGCGGCGAACAGGTGATCCCGCGTGCGGACGGCGAGACGCTGCGGGCGGCGGTGGCCGCCGCCGAGGCGTCGCGGCCCGACGTGCTGTCGGTGATCAGCTGGAACGAGTACAGCGAGAACAGCCAGATCGAGCCGAGCGAGGTCAACGGCACGGTCAGCCTAGAGACGCTGGCCGACCTGCTGGGTGGCAGCGTGTGGCTGCCCGCCGGCACCCACCCGGCGAAGGCCGACCGCGACCGGTCGGGAGTGACCGGCTGGGGGGCGCTGGTCCTGATCGTGCTCTTCCTCGGCGCCCTCAACCTGGCCGTGGCGGTACGCCGGCCCCAGCGCGACGACCCATCCGTGGGCGACCCATCCGTGGGGGACGCCCGCGACGACAACACCGCGGGAGACCGCAGATCTGGAGTGGTCCGATGAACGGCATTCTCGACAACCTCGCCCTCGGATCGCGCGGCCGCCGCGGCGGCGTACTCCTGGCGGGGCTGCTGCTCGCCACCGGCGCCGGCACCGTGCTCAGCGCGGCGCCCGGAGCAACCACGGCGAACTGCGCCACCAGCAGTCCGACCGGCGCCTACTCGGTGAAGGTGTGCGTCACTGCCCCCGCCTCGGGTACGACGGTCTCGGGCGACGTGCCGGTGGCCGCAACCGTGACGGTGACCGGCACCAGCCCCGGCGTGGCCAAGACCTTCTGGACCATCGACAACCAGCTGCTGCTGACCGACTTCGCCAACCCCTACGGCTTCACCCTGCACAGCGCGGACTTCGCCGACGCCACGGTGACGATCCGGGTGGTCGCGAAGCTCCGCGACGGCGAGACCTCGTCGGCCACCACCCTTCGGCTGACCCTCGAGAACGGCAACGACACCACGCCCGTCAACCCGAACTCGTGGAGCCCGCCGCAGCCGCCCGAGCACCCATGGGGCGAGCCGATGACGATGGCCGCAGTCGGCGACGGGGCCGGGGGCGAGGTGAACGCCACCAACGTCGTCAACCTGATGTCCGGCTGGAACCCCGAGCTGTTCCTCTACCTGGGCGACGTCTACGAGGACGGCACCCTGACCGAGTTCCGCAACTGGTACGGGACCGACGGGGCCTGGTTCGACCGGTTCCGCTCGATCACCGCACCGGTCATCGGTAACCACGAGACCGACGGCGGCGGTTACTGGTCCTACTGGGACAACATCGGCCACTACTACAGCTTCGACGCCAACGGCTGGCACTTCGTGGCCCTCGACTCGACCTCGCAGTTCGACGAGACGAGTCCCTCGAGCGACCAGTACCGCTGGCTCGCCGCCGACCTGGCCGCCAATCCCTCCCCGTGCACGATCGTGTTCGCCCACCACCCGCTCTACAACATCGGCAAGGAGGACCCCGCGCTGCGGATGACCGACATGTGGAAGCTGATGGCGCAGAACCACGTCACCCTCTACCTCACCGGCCACGACCACACCTACCAGCGCTGGGTGCCGATGAGCGCCTCCGGTGCGTCCGACCCGACCGGTGTCGCGGAGCTGGTCGTCGGCACGGGCGGGCACTCGAGCCAGGCGCCGCTCACCAGCGACTCACGCGTTGTCGTCAAGGCCAAGGCTTACGGCGCCTCGCGGTTCGACCTGTACGGCGACCACGCCGACCTGACCTTCTCGACAGCCGCCGGGGACGTGCTCGACCAGAGCCGACTCGGCTGCCAGGGCCACGACGGGCTGGCCCCGCTGCCCGCGAGTGGCCTCGCCGGAGTGCCCGGGAACTCCGGCGTGGCGCTCACCTGGAGCGCGGGGTCCGACAACTTCGGCGTCACCGAGTACGACGTCTATCGAGACGGGGTGCTGATCGGGTCGACGGCGGGGACGTCCTACTCGGATGGTGCGGTGAGCGGGGCGGGGGAGCACTCCTACTGGGTGGTCGCCGTCGACGCGGCGGGGAACCGTTCGCCGGCCTCGGTGGGCGTGACGGTCGACCTGGGCGCGCCCGACACGACCCCGCCGACCGCACCCACGGGCCTGACCGGCACGGTCGCGGCAGACCAGTCGGTCGACCTCCAGTGGGTCGCGGCCACGGACAACCAGGACGTGCATTACTACACGGTCTGGCGCGACGGGGCCGCGGCGGGCACCACCACGAGCACGTCGTACCACGACCAGCCGGCGTGGACGTCCGAGGCGATCCACTACTGGGTGACCGCGACCGACGCGGCCGGGAACGAGTCGGGGCCGTCCGACGAGGTCGTCGTCACGACCGGCGACACGACGCCACCCGGACCGCCGGGCGACCTGGCCGCGACCGCCGACTCGCCGAACCGGGTCCGGCTGACCTGGACGCCGGCCAGCGACAACGTCGGCGTGGCCGGCTACCGGATCGCGCGCGACGGCCTCTCGGTCGGCGCGGTCGACGGCTCCACGCTGAGCTTCACCGATGGTGCGGTGCTCTCGGGGTCCACGCACACCTGGTCGGTGGTTGCGGTGGACGGCGAAGGCCTGCTTTCGAGCGAAGCATCGGTCACCTTCACGGCGCCGGAAGCGTTCCCGCGGGCACCGGTCGGCGACACCTGGGTCAACTCCGACAGCCCGGCGACGTCGTACTCGACGCAGTCGTTGCTGCGCTCGGACGCGTCTCCGGTGCAGCGGCCCTACCTGCTCTTCGACCTGTCGAACGTGACTGGTCAGGTCGTCCGGGCCCGGCTGCGGGTGTACGCGAACACGAAGTCGACCACCCCGGTCACGCTCTACCGGACCGCGGATGGCTGGACGGAAGCTGGTCTGACCTGGAACAGCGCGCCGCCGCCCAACGCCTGGCTCGACGACACGCCGGCCTGGGGCGCTCCCGGATGGGTGACCTTCGACCTGGATCCGAGCACGATCACCGGCACTCAGCTGAGCCTGATGCTCGACACCACCTCGGCTACGTCGGCAACGTACGCTTCCAAGGAGGGGGGTACGCCGGCGCAGCTGCTGCTGGACGTCTTCGACCAGGGGTAGCGACCGGACCCGTGACCGAGAAACCGGCCCCGGCATCGAAATCTCGTGGACCTCCTTGTCAGTATGTTCGGTGCCGGGCTGAAGCGCTCGGCTCGACTCCCGAGGAGCTATGACCGTGACCGATGGAATCTCCCGCCGCAACGCCATCATCGGAACCGCCACGGCGGGGCTGGCGGTTCCGGTCCTGGCAGCCTGTGGTGGCGGCGACTCGACCGCGACGCCCTTGTCGCCGACCTCGGACGCCTCGACGCCCGGCGGCACCGGCACCGGTACGCCGGCCGGTGGCTTCGCGTCGACCTCCGACATCCCGGTCGGCGGCGGCGCCATCTTCGCCTCGGACGGTGTGGTCGTGACCCAGCCGGCCAAGAACACCTTCCACGGCTTCAGCAGCACCTGCACCCACCAGGGCTGCACGCTGGCCAGCGTCACCGAGACGATCAACTGCAGCTGCCACGGCAGCCAGTTCTCGATCGAGGACGGCAGCAACGTGACGGGTCCCAACGGGTCGCCCGCGGGCAGCGTGGCCGACCTGCCCAAGGTCGACCTCGCGATCAAGGGCGGGGAGATCTCGAAGGCCTGAGCGCGAGATCTAGGCGGGCGCGCAGGCGCTGCGCCACAGCTCGTCGCGACGACATCGACGCCGGTCCAGCCGGGTGTCGAGCAGCTCGCGCGCCTCGTCGTACCGGCAGGCCTTCAGGAGCGCGTGGATCCGGGTCTCCTCGACGATCTCGCGCTGCGCGTCGGACCCGCCGAACCGCCACAGCTTCCCGGCGAGGTCGCGCAGCCGGTCGGCCGCGGTCGAGGGGCAGCGGGCCGAGAGCAGCGACAGCGCGCGGGCGTACGGCGCCACCACCTCGGCCTGGGTCGGGTCGGCGTGCTCCTCGGCCCAGCCCGCCAGGCGGACCAGCGCGTCGGTCTCACCCAGGGCCAGTAGCGCGACGGCCGAGTGCATCGCCAGGAACGGAGTCGCCGGCCGCGCCAGCGTCGCCTCGTCGGTGACGGCGACCACGTCTTGCATCGGCGGTACGCCGTTGGCACCCGGGGTCAGCTGCCACCGCCACAGCAGCGAGCCGGTGTCGACGAGGGCGCGACAGCCGGTGCCGGCCTCGGGCCTCAGCTGGGTGTCGTAGCGACGGCGTACCGCCGCCAGGTCGCCCATCGAGAGCTCGTGCAGCGCAGCGTGCCAGGAGAAGTGGCTGAGGGAGTCGAGCCCGGCGCCCGGCCCCGAGATCCAGTCGTCCATCCATGCCAGCCCGGCGGTGTGGTCGGCGGTCTCGTAGTGCGCGTGGGCGCGCGCGTGCGCGGAGTGGCCGGCCCCGGGCTCCTCGGCGAGCGAGCGGCAGGACAGCGCCATCGCCTCGTCGAAGCGGTGCTGCTCCTGCCGGATGAACGCCAGCAGCCCGAGGAACCACCAGTCCTCGCCGTACGCCGGCGCCGCGTTCTCGACGATCGCCCACGTCTCCTCCGGGACCGTCGTGACGCCCGCGAACGCGATCGTGGGTACGGCGGTCGAGAGCAGCAGCGCGTCCCGCGGGTACTCAGCCAGGTGCCGGACCAGGGGAGCGGAGTCGCCCCTGACATGGGCGGCGACGGCGTACACGTGGCTGCGCTCGCGCTCGGTGCTGCGCCGGGCGTGCAGCTCGGCGTCCCGCAGCCGGGCTTCGATGTCGACCTGGGCACACAGCTCGTGCCCGAAGAGCGCCAGCGCCGCATGACCCAGTGCGAAGGTCGGGTCGTGAGCGATCGACGCGGCCACCGCCTCGGCCGCTCCTCGGCGCAGCCGCAACAGATCGCCGACGCCTCGGTTGTAGGCGGCGACGGCGTGGCCGCCTCCGGTGAGGGGGAGTCCGTAGAGATCCGTCAGAGTCACAAAAGAAGACTAGATTACTAGATCTAGTGGATCCAATGACGCGCCTCGGCTCAGCCGCTCATGTCAGTCGCTTCTCGAACCAGTGGTGGGCGTAAGGCTCGTCGTTGAACGGCGCGATCTCCTCGTAGCCCAGCGAGCGGTAGAGCCGGATCGCCTCGGTGAGGGCCTGGTTCGTGTCGAGGCGTACGGCGGTCGCGCCGCTCTCCCGGGCGCGCAGCTCCAGCTCGGACATCAGCCGGCGCGCGACCCCGAGGCCGCGAGCGGAGGGGGAGACCCAGACCCGCTTCACCTCCGACCAGTCGCCGTGATGCTTGAGGGACCCGCAGCCGACCGGCTCGTCGCGCAACACCGCCACGAGCGTGACTCCTCGGGGCTCGCGGACCTCCTCGAGGCCGACGCGCCGCGCCTCATCCGGGTCGAACCCGGTCTCGAAGAGCTCGGCGAGCTCCGCGAAGTAGGCCGTCCAGCAGGCCTGCACGACCGCGGTGCTCGGGTCGACCGAGCGCAGCTCGGCGAGG
>DASXRJ010000129.1:0-9391 GCA_036506675.1 Nocardioides sp.
GGCGACGTTCTCGGTGGCCGAGGTGCGCGCGCTCGAGCTGGCCGCGGCCGACGAGATCGCGGGCGTGCGCGCGCGGCGACGGGCGGCCTTCGACGCCGAGCGGGAGAGGTGGATCTCATGAACCCGTTAGTGTCGGCTCGGCTGGCGCGGAGCTTCGAGCAGCCGGCGTTCATCTCGGTGTTGTCCGACGACGAGGTGCTGGCGTACGCCGGCGGGTCCGGGCCGTTGGCCGGGCTGACCTTCGCGGTCAAGGACAACATCGACCTGGCCGGACTGCCCACGACCGCGGCCGACCCGCGCCGGACCACGCCGGCGGCCGCATCGGCGTACGCCGTCTCGAGGCTGGTCGCGGCCGGCGCGGTGCCGATCGGGAAGACCAACCTCGACCAGTACGCCACCGGGCTGGTCGGCACCCGGTCGCCGTACGGCGCCTGCCACAGCATCTTCTCGCCCGACCACGTGAGCGGCGGGTCCAGCTCGGGGAGTGCGGTCGCGGTGGCGGCGGGGGTGGTCGACTTCGCGCTGGCGACCGACACCGCGGGCAGCGGCCGGGTCCCCGCGGCGTTCAACGGGCTGGTCGGGGTGAAGCCGTCGCGCGGGCTGGTGTCGACGTCCGGGGTGGTGCCGGCGTGTGCGTCGCTGGACTGCGTGAGCGTGCTGGCGGGCTCGGTGGGCGTCGCGCGGCGGGCCTTCGACGCGCTGGCGGCGTACGACGCGGCGGATCCCTACTCTCGCGTCCTGGTCTCGGCGTCGCGCCCGGCGGCCACCCGGATCGGCGTACCGGACCGGCCGCTCGGGCTCGACCCGGTCCACGAGAAGGCCTGGCTGGCCGCGCTCGACCGGGCCGGCGACCTCGGCACCGTGGTCCCGGTCGACGTGTCCGTGCTGCTCGAGACCGCCACTCTGCTGTACGCCGGCCCGTGGCTGGCCGAGCGCTACCTGACGTTCGGCTCGGCGCTGGTCGACGACCCGGCCGTCGACCCGGCCGTACGCGAGATCGTGACCGGCGCGGTCGGGCTGACGGCGGTGGACGCCTTCGCCGGGTTCCAGCGGCTGGCGTCCCTCGCGCGGGCGGCCGCGCCGATCTGGGACGCGGTCGACGCGCTGCTGCTGCCGGTCACGCCGACGCATCCGAGGCTTGCCGAGGTGGCGGCCGACCCGATCGGCGTGAACAGCCGGCTGGGTCGGTTCACCAACATGACCAACCTGCTGGACCTGTGTGCGGTCGCCGTACCGGGGGAGGGGCGTTCGGACGGGCTGCCGTTCGGCGTCCAGCTGCTCGCGCCGGCCGGTCACGACGGGCTCCTGCTCGACCTGGCCGCGGTCTGGTGCAGGGAGCCGGTGGGTCCTGTCGAGCCGGCGGGCGTCGTACTCGCGGTGGCGGGCGCACACCTCACCGGCCAGCCGCTGAACGGCGACCTGGTGAGCCGCGAGGCGTCGTTCGTCGAGACGACCCGGACCGCGGCCGGCTACCGGATGTTCGTCGTCGACGGCCCTGTCCCGCGGCCGGGCGTGACCCGGACCGCGACGGCCGGCGCGACAGAGGATGGTCTGGAGGTCGAGCTGTGGCGAATCCCGGAGGAACGCCTCGGAGGCTTCCTCGCCACCGTGGCCGCCCCGCTCGCGGTCGGCCCGGTCGAGCTGGCGTCGGGAGAGTGGGTGCTCGGCTTCGTGTGTACGGCGGACGCCGTCGACCCGGCCCGCGAGATCACGTCGTACGGCGGCTGGCGTGGCTGGCTGTCGGCGCACGCCTGATGTAACGCGCTGTTATCCCGCCTACCGCGCCGTCGCAGCGGGTGGTTAGGCGGGATAACAGCGCGTTACAAGCCGCCGTCACGCCCCGAACCGACCCCGGTGCTCGACCGGGATCAGCGGCGTGTTGGCGCGCACCTTGAGCTGCTGCGCGGCCCAGGTGTTGCCGTCGGGGTCGGCGAACCCGAAGAAGGTGCCGCCGTCGTCCGGGCTGAACACCTGGATCTCCGAGCACTCGACGCCGTTGCCGACCAAGAAGTCCCGCGCCGCCTGCGCGTCGGAGACCACCAGCTGCAGCGCGCGCATCGAGCCCGGCGCCATCTCGTTCTGCGCCGGCAGGTCGCCGATGACGATGGAGCAGCCCGACCCGGGCGGCGTCAGCTGGACGACGTGCATGTGCTCGTTCTGGGTGTCGTGGTCGAGGTGGAAACCCACCTGCTCGGAGTAGAACGCCGCCGCCTTGTCGATGTCGCTGACCGGCAGTACGACGACCTCGAGGGTCCAGTCCATGGTCAGCGACCCCCCGCCAGCACCGCGTCGAGGCGGGCGTATCCGGCCTCCATGCCGTCGGACATGCCGCTCGAGATCATCGCGTCCCGGGCCTCGAGCGTGGGGTAGACGGCGTGTACGTCGCAGCGGGTTCGGCCGTCGTCGAGGCCGACGAAGTCGACCGTCTCGACCGAGACGATGTCGGGGGCGCCCTCGAACTCGAAGGTCCAGATGATCCGCTCGTTCTCCCGGACCAGGTGATAGACGCCGTGGAACCCGAACTCGCCCTGTTCGGACTTCTGCACGAAGCGGTATCCGCCGCCGGTGGTGCAGTCGAAGCGCGGAATCTCGACGTCAGGAGAACCGCCGCCGATCCACTGGCGGAAGAGGTCGGCCTCGGAGTGGGCGCGGTAGACCGCCTCGACCGGGGCGTCGAACTCACGGCTGGTGTCGATGAACGGCAGCCCCTCGGGGGCGGTCACGGTCAGTGCGTTGGTCATTGTGCTGTTCCTTTCTTGTCTGCGAGCAGTGCGTCGAGCCGGCGGTAGGCCTGCTCGTGGGCGAGTCGGTAGCGGTCGATCCAGGCGGTCAGCTCCTCGAGCCGCGCCGGCGCGAGGTGCACCGGACGACGCTGGGCGTCGCGGCTGCGGGTGACCAGGCCGGCCTGCTCGAGTACGGCGATGTGCCGGCTCACGGCCTGAGTGGTGATCGGGTGCGGCTCGGCGAGCTCGTTGACCGTCGCCGGCCCGGTGGAGAGCCGGGCGATGATCGCGCGTCGTACCGGGTCGGCCAGGGCCAGGAAGCCCTGGTCGAGCCGGCCCTCGGTCACCTTGTCGTCACCCATTGATCAACCAATCCCTTTATCAACTTCTATGTTGAATAAACCGTACGACGAGCCCCGGGCGATGTCAAGCATCGAATCCCTCCCGGGTATCACCAGGAGCCGCCGCCGCTCCTTGTTAGGCATGCGACACGTACTCAGCGAGCCCCGCTCCGGGGCGCTGGTCCGGCTGCGGCCGGGTGACTGGCTGGAGGTGCGACTCTCGCCTCCGCGCCCCGGCTTCCGCTGGCAGGTCGTCGACAAGCCCGGGTGTCTGTTCCCGCTGTCGGAGGAGCGCGCCGACGAGCGTCCGGCCGTCCATCCGCCCGGCCCGCGGATGCGTGCGCTCGGCTTCCTCGCCTTCGGGGCCGGGGGGACCGCGCAGCGACTCCGGCTCGCGCTCGTGCACCCGCGCAGCGGCGATGCCGCCGAGGTCCGTGACCTCGACGTCGTCGTCGCCTGACGGCGTCTTCCTGCTAGATCCGCTCCCGCAGCCAGGCCATGTCGGCCGCATGCTCGGCGGCACCGCCGGGCGTCTCCAGCACCACCGGCGCGCCGGCGTCGCGGACGACGGCGGCCAGCAGGTCGGGGTCGATCCGGCCGGCGCCGCAGTTGGCGTGCCGGTCGGCGCCGGAGTCGAACTCGTCGCGGCTGTCGTTGCAGTGCACCAGGTCGATCCGGCCGGTGATCGCGCGGATGTCGTCCACGATCGTCTCCAGCGCGTTGCCGCCGGCGTGTGCGTGGCAGGTGTCGAGGCAGAAGCCGACCTGGTCGGCCCCGGAGGCGGACGCGATGGCCTCCCAGACGCCCGCGATCCGGTCGAGGTAGCGGGTCATCGCGTTGTCGCCGCCGGCGGTGTTCTCGATCAGCACTGGCAGCTTGAGGTCGGTGGCCTCGACCGCCTTGCGCCAGTTGTCGAAGCCGACCGCCGGGTCGTCCTTCGCGTTGAGGTGGCCGCCATGCACGATCAGCCCCTTGGCCCCGATCGACGCCGCGGCGTCGACGTGCTGCTGGAGCAGCTTGCGGCTGGGGATCCGGATCCGGTTGTTGGTGGTCGCGACGTTGACGATGTACGGCGCGTGCACGTAGAGGTCGATCCCGGCCGCCTCCGCGTCGGCCCGGAGACCGTCGGCACCACCGGCGTACCGGATCTCCGGGCCCTTGTAGCCCTGCGGATCGCCGAGGAAGAACTGCACGTGCGCGGCGCCGCGCGCCTTCGCTTCCGCGATCGGGTCGGTCTGGTCGACGTGGGCGCCCAAAGCGATGGTCATTCGGCCAGTCTAGGAAGCCCCACCGACAAGTCGGCGCGTCACCACGGCACCGACCCCACCCGGTCCACGAACACTCCGGCCAGGTCGTCCCGCGTGCACGCCTGTACGACGGCTTCCGCGCCCTCCTCGACCGTCTGCACCCCGCGGTGACCGTTGAGGTCGGTGGCGGTGTAGCCCGGGTCGACGGCATGCACGCGTACGCCGGTCAGCGCCTTGGCGTACTGCGAGGTGATCATGTTCAGCGCCGCCTTCGACGACGGGTAGACCAGCCCGTGCAGCGTCGACTCCAGCCGGTCCGGGTCGGTGGTGATCCCGAACGACCCCATCCCGCTCGACACCATCACCAGCCGCGGCGCGGCCGACCGGCGCAGCAGCGGCAGGAAGGCCGAGGTCACCCGGACCGGGCCGAGCACGTTGACGCCGTACACCGGCAGGAAGTCGGCCGGTCGGGTCTCGGCCGCGTCCGCCCAGGTACCGCCGATCCCGGCGTTGTTGACGAGTACGTCGAGCCGCCCCGACTCGGCCTCCACCGTCGCGAGGGCGCCGGCCACCGACTCGTCGGAGGTCACGTCGAGCGACACCAGCCGGACATCCCCCTCGAGTCGAGCAACCGCCGCCTTGCCCAGCTCCGCGTCACGTGCGCCGAGCCAGACCGTCCAGCCGAGTTCCGCCAGCCGGCGTACCGTCTCGAACCCGATTCCCTTGTTGGCCCCGGTCACCAGGGCGATCGTCTGCGTCATACGGTCCAGCCTGGGCGCCGCGAAGAGCCCGCAACAGGGCCGGCTGGTCGTGGGAGCGCGAGTCCTACCCGAGCGCGCGCGCTACCCGGCATGCTGGAGGAATGCAGCGCACAGAGCTGGCCGCCGTCGTCCGCCGGGCCCGGGAACGGCTGACCCCGGAGCAGGTGGGTCTGCCGGCCGGCCCGAGCCGTCGTACGCCGGGGCTGCGGCGCGAGGAGCTGGCCCTGCTGGCCGGCATCAGCGTCGACTACGTCGTACGACTCGAGCAGGGGCGCAGCAGCCGGCCCTCGACGCAGGTGCTGACCGCGCTCGCACGGGCGCTCCGGCTCGACACCGACGAGCGCGACGAGCTCTTCCACCTGGCCGGCTCCACGCCGCCGGCGCCCGGCCTGATCGACCTGCACGTGCGTCCGAGCGTGCTGCGGCTGATCGACCGGTTCGCGGACCTGCCGACGATGGTGCTCAGCGCCAAGGGCGACGTACTCGCCTGGAACGCCATGTCGTCCGCCCTGCACGGCGACTGGTCGCGGCTGCCGGTCGACCGGCGCAACCTCAACCGGCTCCGGTTCCTGCCCGACCCGGCCGACCCGCCACGCAGCCGGGTGGTCGCCACCGCGGCGAGCGGACCGCAGAACGTGCAGGGTCTGCGGGCGGCCGCCGCGCGCTACCCGAAGGACCCCGAGCTGGCCCGGCTGCTCGACGACCTGCGGGCCGGCAGCGAGGAGTTCGCGCGGCTCTGGGACGAGGGCGGGGCGACCACCTGGCGCAGCCACCGCAAGACGCTGGTGCACCCGCAGCTCGGCGAGATCACCCTCGACTGCGACACGCTGCACGTGCCGGACACCGACCAGGCGCTGGTGGTCTACTCGGCCCCGGCCGGCAGCCAGGGGGCCGGGTCGCTGGCGCTGCTGCGGGTGATCGGCACCCAGGACCTCAGCGCCACTAGGTAGTTCAGCCCAGCGCCCGCTGGAGTACGTCGAAGTCGCAGTTGCCGCCCGTGTGCACGACCGCGACCCGCTTGCCCGCGGCCCGGTCCTTCTCGGCGAGCAGCCCGGCCAGCGCGAACGAGCCGGCTGGCTCGGGCAGCTGATGGGTGCTGCGGTAGAAGATCGCCATCGCCTCGGCCGCCTGGGCCTCCGACACCCGCACGATCCGGGCCGCGCCGCGGGCGATGATCGACACCGCCTCGCGGTCCGGCGTACGGCAGGCGACGCCGTCGACGAACGTGTCGGCGGTCGCCGTGGGGACCGGCTTGCGGGCCTCGAAGCTCAGTGCGTACGCCGGTGCGAGCTCGCTCACCACGCCCACGATCTCGGTGCGGGCACCGAGCAGGTCGCGGACCAGGATGTTGGCGCAGGCGCCCGAGCCCATCCCGATCGGCACGTAGATGGTGTCCAGCCCGGGCAGCGTCTCCTGCAGCTCCGCGGCGTACGTCGCCACACCCTCGACCAGCCACCGGTGGAACGACGGCACCATCAGCAGGCCCCGCTCCTGGGCCAGCTGGGCGGCGTACTCGGCGGCCGCCTGGAAGTCGCGTCCGTGCACCACCAGCTCGGCCCCATAGGCGGCCATGGCGGCGTTCTTGTCGGGGCTGTTGCCCTCGGGTACGACGATCGTGACCGGCACGCCATGGGTGCGACCGGCGTACGCGAGGCTCTGGCCGTGGTTGCCGCGCGTCGCCGAGACCAGCCCGGGGATGCGCGACTGGGCGGCCTTGAGCCGGGCCACGAAGTTGAGGCCGCCGCGCACCTTGAACGCACCGGTCGGGTTGATGTTCTCGTGCTTGACCCAGGTCTCGGTGCCGGTGGCCTGCTCGAGCAGCGGCCAGCGGTGCACCGGGGTGGGCGGCACGTGTGGGCGGACGACGCGCATCGCCGCGTCGAGCGTGGCCCGGCTCAGCAGGCTGGGTGTGGGCGCCTGCGGACCCGACGGCGCGCCGGACCCCGGGTTGGAGCCGGGGTTGGAGGAGGGGTCGGACGGCGGGTTCGACGGGGCTCCCGAGGGCGGGTGCGACGGTGTGCCAGACGGCGTACCACCCGGGCCGAGCGGCACACCCGACCCGGAGCGGCGCGCGGCCGGCGTGGTCAGCACCGGCCCGGGCGCCAGCGTCGAGGCCCGGATCTGCTGCAGGGTCAGCTCGATGTCGGCCGGGTCGGCCTCGCCCGACTCCAGGTGCGCGGCGAAGTCGCGCAGCATGCCCAGGCGGGCGGTCGCGACCGGGTTGCCGATCCGGACCCGACGGCCGGCCAGCACCTCGTTGAGCATCGGGAACGACACCCCGATCACCCGCGCGATGTCGCGCGGCTGGAGGCCGACGTGCTGGCCGATCCGCTCGGCGATCACGTCGACGGAGGCGCCGTACAGGGAGGCCTGTTCGCTGCGGCGCTCGGCCGCGTCGCGGTCGGTGTTTGCCACGCGTTCCTCCGTGTACGTGCTCGCGTCTTCCCCGTCTCCCGACATTCACGCGGCCATGAGAAGCCTCTCGAGCCGGGAGTGCTGGTCACTTTATCTCTCACCGGTGACAACGAGGTTTCGAGAGGCCCGGAACGTGGAAGGGGAGACCCGCAGGGTCGGCGCCTCTCGCGGGCACGGCGTACGGATACGGTATTGCCCTCGGCAAATAGAAGATGGAGGCAGTGACCCATGGCCCAGGGACCTTCAGGGGGACGATCCCGGACCCGGAACGGTGTGGCCCACGGGCTCGCCGCCGCAGCATGGGGGCTCGCGAGCACCCTCGCGGCCGCCGGCGCGACAGTCGGTACGACGGTCGCACCGGCCCACGCCGACGAGACACCGACGTACCAGGGCACCGAGCTCAAGACCGGCGCGACGATCCAGCAGGCGCCCCAGGTCGGCACGGGGACCTACGTCATCGACGCGCCCGCCGCGGACCAGCACGTCTAGGTGACGGTCAACCGAACCATCCCCGGCTCGACGATGTGGTTCGGCGCGTCCTTCGACCCGGGCTCCGGCATCACCGCGGAGCAGGCCAACGACCTCCAGCTCGGCGCCTACGCCGACGGCGACACCAACTCCGACTGCCTGGACTTCGGCACCAGCCTGTCGACCGACGCCTCCGGGGCGGACATCCGCGGGCTGCAGACCTCGCTCTACCGGGTGACCGAGGCGACCGAGTGTCGGTCGGCGAAGTCGTACACCCTCGACTTCCTGCCCTATCAGGTGTCCTACCCGGCCGGCACCAAGATCCAGCTGGTGCTCTGGGAGGAGCCGCCGGTCGACGGCGTCTCGGGGCTGCCCGCCGCCAGCACCAGTCTCACCTGGGCCGACATGGGCCCAGGATCCTCGACGCCGACCGAGATCACGCCCGGCACCACCTGGTCGAACGCGCCAGACATCAGCCAGGGAACGTTCTCGTTCCACCTGGAGCCGGGCTCCGTCAACGTCTTCCGGATGCCCCTCGACTGGGGCCAGCACGGCCAGGTCGCGGTCAAGCCGAAGGCGTACCTCGACTACGAGTCTGTTGCGGCCATCTGGGTCGGCCCGATGGGTGGGGCGCTGTTCGAGCCCGAGCTGCTGTCCTTGCCCCCGAATATCGGCACCAGCCTTGACGTCTCCTACTCCACTGACACAGCGGCCTTCGCCACTCCCGTGGTGAGCTACCGAGCGCGCGAGCTCGACCAGGACGACTCGTTCGGTGGAGTCGACGAGGCCGGCGTACCCGGCAACTACTACTTCGTGATCTACCTCGCCGACAACAAGAGCACCAAGGGTGGCGTCGACGCCACCATGCAGACCGGCTACTACACCGACTTCGCGGTGGGTGCGCCGGCGTACAAGCAGCCCCCGCCGGCGATGCCGCAGTCGTTCGTTGCGGAGGGCGACGCCGCAGCGGCGGGCGACGGCGACGCCGCCACCGACGAGGGCCCACCGTGGCCGATCATCACCATGCTCGGCGGTGGAGCCGCGATCTTCGCGGTGCTCGGCGCCGTCGCGCTGGGTCGGTCGAGGAAGGGCGGCCGCCCGTGACCGCGCTCGTGTCCGTCCTCGCCACCGGGCCTTCGTGGCCGCTCGTCTTCAGTCTCATCGGCGTCGCCGCGGTCCTGACCGTGGTCGGCCTGATCATGCTCGTCCGAAACCGTGGAGGTCGTCCGTGAACCGCCGTATCCGCCTCGCCTTCTCCGGCGCGGCCATGTTCTCCGCCCTCGCTCTGGGTGCCACACCGGCGCTGGCGAACGGCGTACACACCGACGACTCGGCCTCCCCGAGCCCGTCCCCGTCCTCGTCGGAGGAGAGTGCCTCGGAGAGCCCGTCCGCCGACGCGTCGTCGGACGACGCGCCCGACCCGCGCGAGGGCCTCG
>DASXRJ010000130.1:0-17780 GCA_036506675.1 Nocardioides sp.
CTGTCAACCGTCGGTTTCCCCGGATATCCGGGGAAACCGACACCCCCGCCAGCCGCCGCTCGCGCCACGTCATCAGCACCCCACCGAGCAACCCGCCGAGGCCGAACGACGTGATGCCGTGCACGAGTACGTCGGAGACGAACGGCGCGACGTCCTGCATCCGGCCGGGGCCAACCGAGCCGCCCGCCACCGACGCCAGCATCGCGAACCCCACGCCCGCGAGTACGCCGCCGACGCAACCGCGCAGCGCGCCCTCCTCCCAGCGGGTCGCCGGGTAGCGCCGCAGCGCGTACGCCGCACCCACCACCGCGACCAGGAACGGCAGCCCCATGAGCGACACCACCCAGCCCGGGGCCACCCCGTTGGCCGGGAGCGCGGCCAGCAGCGGGAAGGCCGGCACCGGCCCGACCGCGACCAGGGTCGGCGAGACGAGGGTCCCGGCGCCGACCGTGAAGCCCGGGCCGAGCAGGTAGGACCCGGCGAAGACGACCGCGTTGGGCGTCACCGTAGCGGTGAGCAGCGTGAACAGCGCGGAGTCGCCGGCGTCGGTGTGCAGGCGCGAGAGCACGTTGGCCGCCGTACCGAAGTCGGCGGCGAGGGCCACCGCCAGCACCGCCGCGGACACGGCGAGAAAGCCCAGCAGCGTCGCGGCCGCCGTGGCACCCGCGGCCCGCGCGGCGGCCGGCAGCATCGAGGCCCAGATCGCGGCCCGCCCGGAGCCGATCGCCACCGCCGGACCGGCCACCAGAAGGGTCAGCACGACCGACCACACCACGACCCGGCCGACCGAGGGCAGGGTCGCGGGCGTCGACGCCAGCACGCAGGCGAACACCGCCACGACGACGTACGCCGCCCCGAAGACGCCGACCGCGGCCGGCACCGTCCAGTCCCGCTCGCCGTCGGCGATCGCATCGACGTCGGGTCCGTGTCCGGACACCGACTCGCCCACGCGTACGCCGAACCGCCAGATCACCCAGGCGTTCATCAGCGTCAGCCCGAGGGGTACGAAGGTCACGCCGACCGCGCCGACGTGCACCCCCGAGCCGTGCGCCATCAGCCACGCCAGCGCGCCCACCCGCAGCCCGTCGCGGGGCAGGCCGTGGGCGCCGGCGTCGGTGACGAACCAGCCGACCACGCCCAGGGCCAGGCAGACCATCAGCGGCGAGAGAGCCGCGGCGGCGCCGCCGAAGGTGGCGACCAGCGCCAAGGGACGGCGGGTGCTGGAGTCGGTGAGTTGGGGCCCGGAGGGGCTTCGCACGATGGTCGTCATGGCGACACCAGTGTCACCCGGTCGGGTTGCCGCCCACGGCAGCCCACGCCGGGCGCCCGAATTCCGGGTCGCCGCGCCGGTCCCGTACCTTGGTGTGGTCATGCGCAACCCCGACGCCTTCGACGCGTTATACAAGACGAGCCGCGACCGACTGTTGCTGCAGACCTACGCCCTCACCGGCGACCTTCCGGCTTCCCGGAGCGCGGTGCGAGACGCCTTCGTGGCGGCCTGGCACCACTGGCGCAAGGTCGGCCGCAAGCGTGACCCCGAGGCGTGGCTGCGGCCCAACGCCTGGGCGCAGGCCCAGCGTCGCCACACGGCCCGGCCCTGGCACCGCGACAAGACTCTCGACCCCGAGCTGCGGGCCACCCTCGACGCGCTCGGCAGTCTGAGCAACCAGCAGCGCCGGATCCTGCTCCTCGCCCGGCTGGCCGGGGTGCAGACGACCGATGCGGCCCGCGAGATCGGGCTGACCCAGGCCGCGGCCGAGCGGCTGCTGGAGTCGGCGACGACGGCGTACACGCATGCGCGCGAGAGCGACCCGTCGCAGACCCGCGGCGAGCTCGAGGCGCTGTCCGGCGTACTCGCCGGGACGCCGTTCCCCCGGGGCACCATCATCCGACGGGCCGGCACCGCCCGGCGGCGGCTGTTCACCGGCGCCGGCATCGTCGGCACCGCATTGGCCATGGTCGGCACCGGCTTCTTCGTGACCGACAACCAGGGCGTCGCACCGAGCCTCGAAGCCCAGCACGTGTCCGGCAGCACGATCCGCAAGCCCGAGGTCGTCGTACCCCACCTCGACGAGAACGCCCTCCTCACCCCCGAGCAGGCCGCCCGCCTCTCCCCGGCCGCGACCTGGCAGGCCACCGGCACCAGCGACAACTCCGACGGCGACGGCATCTACAACGCCTGCCAGCGATCCCGGTACGCCGACTCCGACGGCATCGACGCGCTGGTGCGCACGTTCCGGGGGAAGCCCAAGAAGGGCGACCCCGTTGGCGCCGTCCAGGCCACCGAGCTCTCGCGAACCTCCGACCGGGCGGTCGAGGCGTTCACGATCACCTCCGGCTGGTACGCCGGCTGCACGTCACCGCACACCCAGCTGCTCTCGACGTACGCCGTCGGCGGGGTCGGCGACGAGGCCCGGATCTTCCTGCTCCGGACCTGGGGCCCCAACCCGTCCACGCTGGCCGTCGGAGTCGCCCGCACCCGCCAGATCGTGACGACGACCGTACGCCGCGCCCCGGGCTCGGCGCGGCCGGCCGTCCAGCCGCTCGCCCTGCTGCTGGCCGCCGGCGTCAACCGGCTCTGCGGCACGCCCGGAGCCGGCACCTGCGCCGGCCCGCCGACCGTCAAGCCGGTCGCGCCCGTCGCCATCGGCGAGGCGCCCGGGATGCTCGACCAGGTCGACCTCCCCGGGCCCGGCAAGGTCAGCACCGACTGGACCGCCACCAAGGCCGTCCAGGCCGACCAGAACTTCGCCGCGATCGTCTGCGACGACAGCGACTTCAGCCGGTCCCCGGTCACCAACGGCCTGAGCCGCAGCTTCCTGATGGCCAACAAGAAGCTGCCCAAGCGGTTCGGCATCACCGAGACCGTCGGCACGCTGCCGAGCAGCAAGCGCGCCCAGAGCTTCACGGACCGGGTCCGCAGGCGGATGTCCAGCTGTGAGGACCGCAACCCCGGCAGCGACGTCACCACCATGCTCGACAAGTCCGGCAAGACCGTCGAGGTGGCCGCCTGGCACATCGTCACCGAGATCAACGACGACGACTCGATCGACGTACTCATGGCCGTCGTGCGTTCCGGGTACGCCGTCGCGGAGATCGGCTTCGTGACCGCCAACGACGCCACCTTCGACCGCCGTACCTTCGTCGCGCTGGCGCAGCGGGCCGCCGAACGGCTCGTCTACATGCCGAAGCCGAAGGCGCTGCCCAAGAAGAGCTGACCGGCCGTGCAACCCTGAGCCCAGCCCGGGCGTATCCCTCGCAGCACACATCGAGCGCGAGGAGAAGGGGGAACCGTCGATGGACGAACAGGCGTTCGACGACTTCTACGCCGCGTCGTTCGGCCGGGTCACCGCGCAGCTCTACGCGATGATCGGCGACCGCGACGAGGCTCAGGAGTGCGTCCAGGAGGCCTTCGTCAGGGCCTGGGCGCATCGGCGGAAGCTGGACCGTGCGGACCATCCCGAGGCTTGGGTCCGCACCACGGCGTACCGGCTGGCGGTGAGCCGCTGGCGGCGTACGACGAGGTCGCGCCGGCCCGTCGACCGCGCGGTCGGGCCCAACCTCACCACCGCGCCGCCGACCCCGGACCGGGTGGCGCTCGTGGCCGCCCTCAAGCGACTCCCCGAGGCCCAGCGCCGAGCCCTCGTGCTGCACCACGTCTGCGACCTCCCGGTGGTCGAGGTGGCCCGCGAGGTCGGCGTACCCGAGGGCACCATCAAGGCCCGGCTGTCCCGCGGCCGCGCCGCCCTCGCCGGACTCCTCACCGGCGAGGAACCCCACGGCTTCCAGGAAGGAGCGAGCCATGTCTGACCCCACGCGTGACGCCATCCGCCAGTTGGAGAACTTCACCGAAGGACTCACCGTGAACCCTCTCGCTCCCTCCGAGGTACGCCGCCAGGGCGACCGGCTGCGTCGCCGCAACACCGTCGTCGGTGCCGTCGCCGCGGCGGCCGTCGTCGCGGTCGTGGCCGCCCCGTTCGTGCTGCTGGACCGCGATGGGGGCGACGACTCGCTGCCCTTGAACAACCCGTCCGGAACTCCGAGCCAATCCGTCTCCGAGTCGCCTTCCGACTCGCCGGTCACCGAGATTCCCGACGACTTCCCCCTCGCGGCCGGCTGGCCCGACCCGTCGCAGTCGGAGTACGGCGACAAGGCGCTCGAGGGGCCGTCCCGGACCCTTCCGGCGCTCGACATCACCGCGTGCGGGCACCACCTCCCGGACCTGGGCAACCTGGACCGGCTCGACGCCACCTGGAAGAACGTCGAGGACTACCGCTCGCGCGAGCTGCTCACCTTCGGGACGGCCCAGGAGGCGGTCACCTACGTCGCCCACCTGCGCGCCATCTGGATGGACTGCCCGTCCGAGGACGTCGGCGACGGCCAGACCGCCGTACACGAGCTGCGGCCGACCCAGGTCGGTGGCGAGTCCGTGGCGCTGGTGACGTCGTACGAGATGGGCGGCGCGCCCGCGATCGGCCTGAGCGTCGACCACGTCATCCGGCTCGGTCGGAGCGTGCTGGTCGACACCACGTCCACCGAGGGCACCAAGGACGGCCTCGACCAGCAGCTCGCCGAGATGACCGACGAGACCGCCCCAGTGGTCGCCGCGATGTGCCTCTTCACCAAGGCCGGCTGCGGGACCGACAGCGCGGCGCCCAGCGACGACGCCTCGGCCGCCGGCTCGGTGCTCGGTCCCGACGGGTACGGCGACCTCAGGCTCGGCATGACCGCCGCCGAGGTCGAGGACACCGGCCTGGCCACGCTGCAGCCGTTCGCCGACCCTGGAGCCAACTGCCGGACCATGTCCATCCACGGCTGGGGTGACACCGTGCACCCCAACTTCAGCGGCACGGTGCACGGTCTGGTCAGTCGCAACCAGGGCCTGGCGATCATCATCGCCCAGCCGGACATGCACACGACCGAGGGCATCGGCGTCGGCTCGACCGTGCAGGAGATCAGGGACGCGTACGGCGAGCTCACGGGCAGCGACGCCTACTCGACCCAGCCGGTCGACGGCATCCGCTACTTCTTCCTCACCGACGGGAGCAACGTGACCGCCTTCCAGCTCGAGTTGGCGGACCAGGACTGCTTCGACTGAACGGCAGCCGCTGACCGCGCCCGCAAGACGTCATACGCCCCGAGCCATAGATGGCTCGGGGCGTATGACGTTGCGCTGGGTGGGTCAGAGCGCCTGGAGGACCTCTCGCATGAGAGCGGCGGTCTCGGACGGTGTCTTGCCGACCTTCACGCCGACGGCCTCGAGAGCCTCCTTCTTCGCCTGCGCGGTGCCGGACGAGCCGGACACGATCGCGCCTGCGTGGCCCATCGTCTTGCCCTCGGGGGCGGTGAAGCCCGCGACGTAGCCGACGACCGGCTTCGTGACGTTGTCCTTGATGTACGCCGCCGCACGCTCCTCGGCGTCGCCGCCGATCTCGCCGATCATCACGATCGCCTTGGTCTCCGGGTCGTTCTCGAAGGCCTCGAGCGCGTCGATGTGGGTCGTACCGATGACCGGGTCGCCGCCGATGCCGATGGCGGTGGAGAACCCGTAGTCACGCAGCTCGTACATCATCTGGTAGGTCAGCGTGCCCGACTTCGACACCAGGCCGACCGGGCCCTTGCCGGCGATCGTGTGCGGCGTGATGCCCGCCAGCGACTCGCCCGGGGTGATGATGCCGGGGCAGTTCGGCCCGATCATCCGGGTCGACTTGCCCTGCAGGTACGACCACACCTCGGCGGTGTCCTGCACCGGCACACCCTCGGTGATGACCACGAGCAGGCCGATGCCGGCGTCGATGGCCTCGATGCAGGCGTCCTTGGTGAACGCCGGCGGCACGAAGACGACCGACACGTCGGCGCCCGTCTCAGCCATGGCCTCCTTGACGGTGCCGTAGACCGCGAGGTCCTTGCCGCCCAGGTTGACCGAGGTGCCGGCCTTGCGGGCGTTGACGCCGCCCACGATGTTTGAACCGGCCTCGACCATCAGGGTGGTGTGCTTGGAGCCCATGCCGCCCGTGATGCCCTGGACGATGATCTTGGAGTCCTTGTTCAGATAAATAGACACGTCAGTTCTCCCGTCTCAGGCACTCTGCCGATTATTGGCCAGCTCGGCGGCCTTGTCGGCCGCGCCGTCCATCGTGTCCACGAGGGTCACCAGCGGGTGGTTGGCCTCGGTCAGGATCCGGCGCCCTTCCTCGACGTTGTTGCCGTCGAGACGTACGACGAGGGGCTTGTTCTCCTCGTCGCCGAGGATCTCCAGCGCGCCGACGATGCCCTTGGCGACCTCGTCACACGCGGTGATGCCGCCGAAGACGTTCACAAAGACCGACTTGACCTGCGAGTCGTTGAGGATCACGTCGAGGCCGTCGGCCATCACCTGCGCGTTCGCGCCACCACCGATGTCGAGGAAGTTGGCGGGCTTCACGCCGCCGTGCGCCTCGCCGGCGTACGCCACCACGTCGAGCGTCGACATGACCAGGCCGGCACCGTTGCCGATGATGCCCACTTCACCGTCGAGCTTGACGTAGTTGAGGCCCTTCTCCTTGGCCTTCGCCTCGAGCGGGTCGGCGGCCGACTTGTCCTCGAACGCGGCGTGGTCCTCGTGGCGGAAGTCGGCGTTCTCGTCGAGCGAGACCTTGCCGTCGAGCGCCTCGAGCTTGTCACCGGCGAGCCGGGCCAGCGGGTTGACCTCGACCAGGGTCGCGTCCTCCTCGACGAAGACCTTCCACAGGGCGAGCACCATCTGCACGGCCTGGTCGGTCAGCTCCTCGGGGAAGCCGGCCTCGGCCACGATGGCCTTCGCCTTCTCCTCGTCGACACCCGAGCCCGGGTCGACCGGGATCTGCTTGACGGCGTCCGGGTTGGTCTTGGCGACCTCCTCGATCTCGACGCCGCCCTCGACGCTGGCGATGCAGAGGTACTGACGGTTGGCCCGGTCGAGCAGGAAGGAGAAGTAGTACTCCTCCTCGATGCTCGCGGCCGGCGCGATCAGGACTCGGTTGACGGTGAGCCCCTTGATCTCCATGCCGAGGATCGCCTCGGCGTGCGCCTCCGCCTCGTCGGGCGTCTTGGCCAGCTTCACGCCGCCGGCCTTGCCGCGGCCGCCAGCCTTCACCTGGGCCTTGACCACCACGACGCCGAGCTCTTCGGCAGCGGCTCGCGCCTCGGCGGGGGTGTTGGCGACGATGCCGAGAGTCACGGCTACGTCATGCTTGGCGAAGAGCTCCTTCGCCTGGTACTCCATCAGGTCCACGATCTACCCAGTCCCTTGTCAAAGTTGTTCGTCTAGTTCGTTGAAGTCCGGGGATTCCATTCGGCACCTTAGACCTGTAGGGACGCCTACGACGAGGGCGGGGGCCGCGACGTGACGCACGCAACTCCGCTCCCGCCACCGGTCCGCAACCGCGATCAAGCAGGCTGTCGGTGGTCACCCATAACGTCTGCGTCATGAGCAAGGTGCAGTACTTCACCGCGTGCACGCTGGACGGCTTCATCGCCGACGAGCACAACTCCCTCGACTGGCTGTTCGAGGCGGCGCATGATGACGATGACGACGGCGGCTGGGACGAGTTCATCGGGGCGGTCGGGCCGATGGCGATGGGCGCGACGACGTACGAGTGGGTGCTCGAGCACGAAGACATGATCGCCAACCCCCAGCGGTGGCGCGACTACTACGACGACCGGCCGTGCTGGGTCTTCACACACGGCGACCTGCCGCCGATCCCCGGCGTCGACATCCGTTTCGTCTCCGACGACGTCCGCCCCGTGTACGACGACATGGTGGCCGCCCGGCCCGACCAGAACATCTGGCTCGTCGGTGGTGGCGACCTGGTCGGTCAGTTCGATGACGCCGGCCTGCTCGACGAGGTGTGGCTCGGGATGCGGCCGGTGGTGCTAGGCGCCGGCGCGCCCCTGCTCCCCCGCCGGATCACCACGAAGCGGCTGACGTTGCGCGAGGTCCGGCACACCGGGCAGTCGCTGCGACTGATCCTCGACGTGGCCAGGAAGGCCGCCGACTGACGGCCGCTTCCCGGCAGGTGCTGCTCAGGCGTCGGCGAAGTGCTCGGCGACCCAGTCGGTGATCTCGGTCGTCGCCGCACCGGGGGTGAACACCTTGGCCACGCCCAGCTCCTCGAGCACCGGGATGTCCTCCTGCGGCACGATCCCGCCGCCGAAGACGACGATGTCGGACGCGTCGCGCTCGGCGAGCAGCTCGAGCAGCCGCTTGAACAGCGTCAGGTGGGCTCCGCTGAGCACAGAGAGGCCGATCAGGTCGGCGTCCTCCTGGATCGCGGTCTCGACGATTTGCTCCGGCGTCTGGTGCAGTCCGGTATAGACGACCTCGTGTCCGGCGTCGCGCAGGGCGCGGGCAACGATCTTCGCACCGCGATCGTGCCCATCCAGGCCTGGTTTGGCCACGACAATGCGGATCATGGGGGCAGGCTAGCCGACCGCGGGGGTGTCGGCCGACCTGCTCGCGGTCGGCCAGATACCGTCGGCATGCAACTTCTTCAGAATTTCCCCGGCGGGTGATTTCCGAGCCCGTGATTCATCCGTTACAGTCAGGGCTCGCTGTCACACCCCCGAACAGCCGAGGAACTCATTCATGGGAAACCACCGAGCGGAACGTCGTGCGCCGCGCGCCGACACCTCGGCCTCTCAACAAAGTGGTGGGAAACGCAAGGCGGTCAAGCACGTCGCCGCTCGCGCCCCGCTCTTCGCCAAGCTTCCATCGACCCCGATCCTGCTCGGCGTCGCCGCTCTCGCGGTGTCGGCCGGCGGTGCCGTAACGGCAAGCCAGACCGGGGCGGACCTCGCCTCGTCCGGCGACTTCCACTTCAGCTCCCAGGTGAGCGCACTCAACGGCGCCAGTGACGTCTCCGCCATCAGCTCCCGCGACGACGAGGTCAGCCGTGACTCGTCGCGTGACGGTCAGTCCGGCGACAGCTCCCAGTCCGAGGTCGAGCAGCAGGCCGCCGAGCGCAACGCGGCCCTGTCGCAGCTGGCCCAGGCCGCCCAGAAGCAGGCCAAGAAGATCGAGGCCAACTACTGGGTGCTTCCGGTCTCGGGCTACCACATCACCAACACCTTCGGCACGGCCGCCAGCTACTACTCCTCCGGCTACCACACCGGTCTCGACTTCGCCTGCCCGTCGGGTACGCCGATCCACGCCATCGCCGACGGCACCATCACCGAGAAGACGTGGGACAACTCCTACGGCTGGCTCACGGTGATGACCCTCGAGGACGGCACCGAGATCTACTACGGTCACCAGCTCGCCTACGCTGAGGGGCTCGACGTCGGCGACCAGATCGACCAGGGCGACGTGATCGGTCTCGTCGGCGAGACCGGCAACGCCTTCGGTGCTCACCTGCACATCGAGGTCCGCCCCGGCGGCGGCGACCCGGTCGACCCCTACCCGGCGTTCGTGGTGCACGGCGTCACGCCGTAGCCCTCGCAAACTTCCGCTCGCCGACGCCGTGTCGTGCGGCAGTCGTGCTCTCGCGCCGCGCCGCCCTTCGCCGACGCGCCAGCCTCAGAGCTTCTCGACCGGCGCGTAGCGCAGCAGCAGCCGCTTGACGCCCTCGGAACCGAAGTCGATCGACGCGACCGACTTCTCCGCGACGCCCTCCACCGTCACGACCGTGCCGAGCCCGAACGAGTCGTGCACCACCCGGTCCCCCGGCTCCAGCGACGGGATCGGCCGCGACGGCTTGGCCTTGGCGGCGGCGTCGAGCCGCAGCGCGGCGGACCCGAAGTTGCGCCGGCCGGCCGCGGTCGGCGAGGCGAGCGAGGTCGAGCCGTAGTCGGGCCGTCCCCACTGCGTCTGAGCGGCCTCGGTACGCCGCCAGTCGATCAGGTCGATCGGGAGCTCGTCGAGGAACCGTGACGCCGGGTTGTGCGACGGCGCGCCCCACGCGGAGCGGACCACCGCCCGCGAGAGGAACAGCCGGGACTGGGCCCGGGTGACCCCGACGTACGCGAGCCGGCGCTCCTCCTCAAGCTCGGGCTGGTCACCGAGGGCGCGCGCGTGCGGGAACACGCCGTCCTCCAGCCCGGTGAGGAAGACGACCGGGAACTCGAGGCCCTTGGCGGTGTGCAGCGTCATCAGCGTCACCACCCCTGAGTCGTCACCGTCGGGGCTGTCGGGGATCTGGTCGGCGTCGGCGACCAGCGCGACCCGTTCCAGGAAGTCGGTGAGCCCCGGCGCGACAAGCCCGGCCTCCACGTCGGACGGGTCGGCCGACGGGCCGGCGACGGGGTCGTCGGAGAACTCCCGGGCGACGGCGACGAGCTCGGCGAGGTTCTCGACGCGGGTCTCGTCCTGGGGGTCGTCGGAGGCCTCGAGCTCCGCGACGTACCCGGACCGCTCGAGGACCGACTCGAGGATCACGTCGGCGCGCTCGGCGGCGTCGACCATCGACTGCAGCTCGGTGACCATGTCGACGAAGCCCTTGATGGCCTTGAGCGACCTCGACACCAGGCCGGGCGCCTCGTCGGCCCGGACCAGGGCCTCCCAGAAGGTGATCCGGTCGCGGCTGGCCAGCGCCGCCACGCATGCCTCGGCACGCTCGCCGATGCCGCGCTTGGGGGTGTTGAGCACCCGGCGCAGCGAGATCTCGTCGGCCGGGTTGGCCAGCATCCGCAGGTAGGCCAGCGCGTCGCGGACCTCGCGCCGCTCGTAGAACCGCACCCCGCCGACGACCTTGTAGGGCTGACCGGTCCGGATGAAGACCTCCTCGAAGACTCGCGACTGGGCGTTGGTCCGGTAGAAGACCGCCATGTCGCCGGCCCGCCCGCCCTCGTCGACCAGCCTGTCGATCTCGTCGGAGACGAACCGGGCCTCGTCGTGCTCGTCGTCGGCGACGTACCCCACGATCCGGGAGCCGTCGCCCGCCTCGGACCACAGCCGCTTCGGCTTGCGCCCCTTGTTGTGGCCGATGACCGCGTTGGCGGCGTTGAGGATGGTCTGGGTGGAGCGGTAGTTCTGCTCCAGCAGGATCGTGGTCGCGTTGGGGAAGTCCTGCTCGAAGTCGAGGATGTTGCGGATGTTGGCGCCGCGGAACGCGTAGATCGACTGGTCGGCGTCGCCCACCACCATCAGCTCGCTGGGCTCGACCCGCTCGCCACCGGCTCCGTCGAGCTCGGGGTCGTGCAGCTCGGGGTCGTCGGCGCAGAGCTGGTGGATCAGCGCGTACTGCGCGTGGTTGGTGTCCTGGTACTCGTCGACCAGCACGTGCCGGAACCGTCGCCGATAGGTCTCGCGCACCTCCGGGAACGCCTGGAAGAGGTGCACCGTGGTCATGATCAGGTCGTCGAAGTCGAGCGCGTTGGCGTCGCGCAGCTTGCGCTGATAGAGCGTGTACGCCGCGGCGTACGCCTCCTCCAGGCCGTTGTGGGCGTCCTTGGTCGCGTCTTCGGGGTCCTTGAGCTCGTTCTTGCAGTTGGAGACCCAGTTGAGGACCGTGCGCGGCTGGTAGCGCTTCGGGTCGAGCTCGAGCTCGTGCAGCACGATCGTCATCAGCCGCTTGGAGTCGGCGGCGTCGTAGATCGAGAAGCTTGACTTGAAGCCGACCTTGTTGATCTCCTTGCGGAGGATCCGCACGCACGCCGAGTGGAACGTCGACACCCACATGATCCGGGCCCGCTTGCCGACCAGCGCCTCGACCCGCTCCTTCATCTCGGCCGCGGCCTTGTTGGTGAAGGTGATCGCCAGGATCGAGCCGGGGTGGGCCTTGCGCCGCGAGATCAGCCAGGCGATCCGCCGGGTCAGCACCCGGGTCTTGCCGGACCCCGCCCCCGCCACCACGAGCAGCGGCGCGCCGGCATGCATGACGGCCGCCTTCTGGGGCTCGTTGAGGCCGTCGAGCAGCTCGTCGTCGGTGAGCGCCGGGCGCGGGCCGACACGACTCTCGTCGGGCGCCATGTCGGATGTCATGGACTCGAGACCGGGGAGGGTGAAAGGGGTGCTCATCTCAATCGACAACCCTACGTGCCGGCGCCGACACCTGCGGCTCAGGACCGCAGGGCGGTGACGACCGGGGCACTGCTACCGGGCAGCACCGTGCGGGTGTCGTCGGGCAGCACGATCCGAGCTCGCACGGACGGCGCGATCCGGTACGGCTGCCCCAGGAGTACGACGCCCAGCGCGCGACGCAGCCGCGACATCTCCGCCCGCACCGTCACCACCTTGGTCGGGTCCGCGAACAGGTCCTCGGCCAGTCCCGCCGCGGTCCGTCCCGCCGGCCCGGCCAGCACCAGCGCCGCCAGGATCTCGGCGTGCCGCGGCGTCAGCGACTGGCTCCACGACCCGCTCGGCCCGCTGACCGTCACCCGCGGCCGGCCCGCCAGCTCGAGCTCGAGCGTCGTCGAGGCGGCGGAGTCGCCGCCCAGCCGCAGCAGCCACCCGCCCGGCAGCGGCTCCGCGACCGCAGCACCGAGGGTCGGCAGCCACAGCTCGCCGCCGGAAGCCTGCTCGGCCAGGTCGTCGGGCAGCACCACTCGCTCCGGCGCGCGGATGCCGACGGCGGCCGCGAGGTGCCCCGCGGAGTCGACCGCGAGCGCCTGACCGCCAACCCGGGCGAGCAGTGGGGCGGCGTACCCGCGGAGGCGGTCGAGGTCGGCCCGCCGCTCGTCGGCCAGCTCCATCGCGCTCAGCTTCGCGGCCATCTCGACCAGCGCCAGCTCGGCGGGGTGCATGCCACGCGAGGGACCGCTGACGTCGACCACGCCGAGCGTCCGGCCCGACCACGGGTCGGTCAGCGGGGCGGCCGCGCAGCCCCAGCGGGTGTGCGACTCGACGAAGTGCTCGGCGCCCTGGATGTGCACGCCCTCGCCCAGCACCAGGCAGGTACCGATCGCGTTGGTCCCGACGTTGCCCTCGGTCCATGCGGAGCCGCCGACGAAGCCCAGTCGGTCGGCCAGGCGGCGTACTCCGGAGCCGCCGGCGCGCCACAGCACCCGCCCCTCGTCGTCCGCGACGACCACCAGCTGGCCGGCGTCGATGACCGACGACAGCGCCTGGGTCAGCCGCGGGACCAGCGGCGCCAGCCCGCTCGTCGTACGCCGCCGCTCCAGCTCGGCCGTCGCCAGCGGGGGTACGACGGGGTCGTCGCCCGGGTCGAGCCCGCAGGCAGCCACCCGCTGCCAGGACGCGGCGACCGCCCGCCGGGGACGGGGCACGGCCGGACGCCCACCCAGGACCGCGTCCCTGGTGCGGTGTCGCTCGCGGGCGGTGTCATCGCCGGCGTCCCCGGTGTCCTGCACGGCGCTCCTTCCGCCCGACCGCTGCACCCACCTGCAACCCACTGCAACCCTGTCGTGAGGGTGCCGCCTGGGTGTGTGCTCAGTCACACAAGCGTAGGCGAAGGAGACACCATGACCCAGACCCTTGACCACCCAGTGGAGACACCGGAGGCGATCCCGGAGCAACGGACGGACGCGTGGCTCGCGGCGTTCGAGGCGGCCCTGAGGGATCGCGACGTCGACCGGGCGGCCGCCATGTTCGCGGCCACCAGCTTCTGGCGCGACCTGGTGGCGTTCTCGTGGAACATCACCACGGTCGAGAACCCCGACGGCGTGGCCGGCCTGCTGACCAGCACCCTCGAGGACACCGACCCGACGTCGTTCGCCACCGAGGAGCCGCCGACGGAGGCCGACGGCGTGATCACGGCCTGGTTCGGGTTCGAGACCGCGGTCGGTCGCGGCCGCGGCCTGCTCCGGCTCGTCGAGGAGAACGGCGACCTCAAGGCGTGGACCTTCCTCACCACCCTCTACGAGCTCAAGGGCCACGAGGAGCCCCGCGGTCCGGCCCGCCCGCTCGGGGCCGAGCACGGCGCCAACAAGGACCGCACCACCTGGCTCGAGCGCCGCGAGGCGGAGGAGGCCGAGCTCGGCGTCTCGACCCAGCCGTTCGTGCTCGTGGTCGGCGGCGGCCAGGGCGGGATCGCGCTCGGCGCCCGGCTGCGGCAGCTCGGCGTACCGGCGCTGGTCATCGACAAGCACGCGCGGCCCGGCGACCAGTGGCGCGGCCGCTACAAGTCGCTCTGCCTGCACGACCCGGTGTGGTACGACCACCTGCCCTATCTCAAGTTCCCCGACAACTGGCCGGTGTTCGCGCCCAAGGACAAGATCGGCGACTGGCTGGAGTCCTACACGAAGGTGATGGAGGTGCCCTACTGGTCGTCGACAGTGGCTAAGCGGGCGTCGTACTCGGAAGAGGCGGGCGACTGGACCGTCGAGATCGAGCGCGAGGGCAAGCCGCTCACGCTCCGCCCGAAGCAGCTCGTGCTCGCGACCGGCATGTCCGGCAAGCCCAGCCTGCCGAGCATCCCGGGCATGGACGTCTTCCGCGGCGACCAGCACCACTCGTCGGCGCACCCCGGCCCCGACGCGTACGCCGGCAAGCGCTGCGTCGTCATCGGGTCGAACAACTCGGCGTTCGACATCTGCGGCGCGCTCTGGGAGTACGGCGCGGACGTCACCATGGTCCAGCGCTCCTCGACCCACATCGTCAAGAGCGACACCCTGATGGACATCGGCCTCGGCGACCTCTACTCCGAGCGCGCGGTCGCGGCGGGGGTGACGACGGAGAAGGCGGACCTGATCTTCGCCTCGCTCCCCTACCGGATCATGCACGAGTTCCAGATCCCGCTCTACGAGCAGATGGCCGAGCGCGACAAGGACTTCTACGACCGGCTCGAGAAGGCGGGCTTCGAGCTCGACTGGGGCGACGACGGCTCGGGGCTGTTCATGAAGTACCTGCGGCGCGGCTCCGGCTACTACATCGACGTCGGCGCGGCCGAGCTGGTGGCCAACGGCGAGGTGAGGCTCGCGCACGGCCAGGTCGACCACCTGACCGAGGACGCCGTCGTACTCTCCGACGGGACGGTGCTGCCCGCCGACCTGGTCGTCTACGCCACCGGCTACGGCTCGATGAACGGCTGGGCGGCCGACCTGATCAGCCAGGAGACCGCGGACACCGTCGGGAAGGTGTGGGGCCTCGGCTCCGACACCACCAAGGACCCCGGCCCGTGGGAGGGCGAGCAGCGCAACATGTGGAAGCCGACCCGGCAAGACGGGCTGTGGTTCCACGGCGGCAACCTGCACCAGTCGCGGCACTACTCGCTCTACCTCGCGCTGCAGCTCAAGGCCCGCCAGGTCGGGATCCCGACGCCGGTCTACAACCTGCCGGAGGTCCACCACCTCGGGTAATACTGGCGGCATGACTGAGCACCTGACCGGGCCGCCGAGTGTGCGACTGCTGATCGTCGGTGCCGGCCCGGTGACCGACGCCCTCGTCCCGATGGCGTCGGCGCTGGGCTGGGCGCCGACGGTCGCGTCCTCGGTGTCCCCCGAGTACGACGCCGTCGTGGTCACCAGCCACGACGATGGGGTCGACGGGCCGGCCATCAAGGCGGCGCTCACGGCCGAGATCGAGTACGTCGGCGCGATGGGCTCGCGTCGTACTCAGGCGCGGCGGCGGGACTGGCTGCTCGCCAATGGCCTGACCGACGCCGACCTCGAGGCGCTGCACGCGCCGATCGGGCTCGACATCGGTGCCGACGAGCCGGGCGAGATCGCGGTCTCGATCCTCGCCGAGATCGTGGCGGTACGCCGCGGCGCCGGCGTGGTCGGGTCGGTCAGCGCCCGGACCGGCCCGATCCACCCCGAGCTGGCCGAGGGAGAGGCGTACTGTCCCGGCGGTTGAGCGAGCCCGCCGTCGGGTTGGCTACGGCGCTCAGTTCGCACGCGGTCGCCGCCGCGACTTGGCCGCTTCGCGGAAATGGCGCACCCCTCTTCGGGGTGGACGAGAGTGTGTTGACGCATGACCTTCGGGTGGGTGATGCCAGATGAGGGCCGCATCGTGGTGACCGTCCGCTCGTCCCCGACGTAGGTTGAGCTCATGGTCGTCACTCGCCTGTCTGGCGGAACACCGGAGGATCAGGCGAAGACATACGCCACGTTGTTGTCGGCGTTCCGAACTGATCCGGTCGAGCGGTGGTTGTATCCGGATGAGCACGAGTATGACGAGTTCTTTCCAACATTCCTAGCCGCATTCGGTGGCGAAGCGTTCGCCGACGACACCGTCTGGCAATTGGACGACTTCGCTGCGGTCGCCCTGTGGTTGTCCCCGGGTGCGGAGCCGGACGCTGATGAGATCGTTCGGGTGCTGGTGACAACAGTGGACGAGGCACGCCACGGTGACACCATGGCGGCGCTCGACCAGATGGACACTGCGCATCCGCGTTATCCGCACTGGTATCTGCCATGGTTCGGGGTCGAGGCGAGGGCGCAAGGGTCCGGTCTCGGTGGGACGTTGATGGTCGACTGTCTCAGGGTTGTCGACGAGACGGGACTGCCCGCCTACCTCGAGACGCCGAACCCGCGCACCATCTCGTTCTACGAGCGATTCGGGTTCCGCGTGACCGGATCTACACACACCGCGGATTGCCCGGTAATCACGTTCATGCTCAGGGGGCCAGCGGCAGGCCAGCCCTGAGGACGGTTGGCCCGGGGAGACAGCGCGTTGTCGGCAGAAGGTCCCTCCCGGTACGCGGAATGACGCGGGTGACCAAGTGAAGGAGGATCGCTGCGACGTTGTCGTATGGCGGCCGACCTGTTCGTAGTACCGGTGAGGACCGCCCACGGGGGCGCGGTTACGACCACAGGAGATAACACAGATGCCACATCCGGAGCCTGTCGCGCGCCGTCTTTTCGAGCTCACCGAGCCGATCTCGCTGGTCAACTTCTTCTCCCAGGAACCCAACGACTCGATGGGGGCGCTCGGCTTCCGCAACTACTGGGACGGCTACTTCGCAGGACGCTCAGCGCCGCTCGGCCGGGTCCCGGCAGAGGTGGTCCACGCAGCCTTCTACAGCTTCGCCGACGGTGAGGTGGCCCGCCACATCCCCAAGGTCTGGGAAACGACCACACCCGAGGCCGCGCACGCCGCGCGTGAGCAGGGCTGCGTGGCGGCGCTGCGGCGGATCCTCGGCGACCTCGTCGAGACTTCCGGGCTCGCGCGCGCCGCCGAGCTCCTCGCCAGGGCTTCGACCAGCGCCCCGACCGAGGGACGGGTCATGTACGCCGGGCTCCGCACGCTCCCGATGCCCGAGGAGCCCGTGGCCCGGCTCTGGCACGCGGCCAACATGCTCCGCGAACACCGCGGGGACGGCCACATCGCTGCCCTGGTCTCCGAACGGATCGGCGGGACCGAGGCCCACGTGCTCAGTGCCCTCGACATGGGCATCTACCCAGCCGAGTCGTTCGGCCGGATCCACCACCTCCCCAAGGCCCGCCTGGCCGAGGTCATGGACGGCCTGCGCGACCGCGGCATCCTCGATGCCTCCGGCCGCTTCACCGACGCGGGGCGTGTGACCAAAGACCGTATCGAGGCACTGACCGACGCTCTCGCAGAAGCTCCGTACGACGGGCTGGAGCCGCTCGAGCTGGACGAGCTGATCGCTGTGCTCGAACCCATTTCGAGAAGGCTCGAGGCCACGGGGTCGAACTCTGATGCTGCGTGCTGAGTCCGACCGGCTCGGTGGAGTCGGCCTGGGGCGCGGTGCCGGCATTGCTGTCGATCCGTTTCCCCAGGCCAGGGGTGGTTCCCGTGTTCACTTGTTGATCGCTCGACGCAGGAGGCACCCGACTCGGCCCCTGCGACATCGCCGTGGCTACCCCGCAGCACGTCACCACGGCCTCCCCATCCGCCCGCCGACATTCCGGGGAGTTCCCCACCTCCGTGATGAGGGAGACAGGTGCGCGTCGCCTCCGGC
>DASXRJ010000131.1:0-2179 GCA_036506675.1 Nocardioides sp.
GATTGTCGTTCAGTCGTCAACCGTTTTGAAGAGGAGCTGCAGTGAGTCGTCCCACTCCTGTCGTCGACATTGCCCGTCACGAGGCCGCTGCGAAGTTGCTGCCGGTGCCTCGTCTCGTGATCGGAGGCGACGACCTTCTGGCCGGGAGCGGCGGTGTGCATCACCACGTCAACCCGGCCACCGGCCTGACCCAGGCCGAGGTGCCCCTCGGTGGCGCGCTCGAGGTCGAGCTGGCAGTCAGCGCGGCACGTACGGCCTACGAGACGACGTGGGGGCCGATGAGGCCGGCCGACCGACGCCGGCTGCTGACCAGGTTCGCAGACCTGCTGGCGACCAGGCGCGATGAGTTCGCGACCATCGCCACGCTCGAGATGGGCCTGTGCTCCGCGATGTCGGCCCAGATCGACGCTGCGATCGAGTGGAGCCACTACTACGCCGGCTGGGCCGACAAGCTCGAGGGCATCGTGGCCTCGGGTTTCAGCCCGGCGGACGAGCTCGCCTACACCTTGGCGGAGCCGTACGGCGTGATCGGCCACATCATCACCTGGAACGCTCCCCTGCTGTCGCTGGGCATGAAGGTTCCGCCTGCGCTGGCGGCTGGCAACACCGTCGTCATCAAGCCGGCGGAGTTCACCCCCTTCACCGCCCTGCTGTTCGCCGAGCTAGGTCGCGAGGCGGGACTGCCCGAAGGCGTCATCAACGTGGTCCAGGGGGACGGGTCGGCCGGCGAGGCGCTGGTCCGTCATCCGGGGGTCGGCAAGGTGTCGTTCACAGGCGGGCCCAACACCGCGAAGCGGATCATGGCCACCGCGGCCGAGTCGCTCAAACCGGTGCTCTTCGAGCTCGGCGGCAAGTCACCGAACCTGCTCTTCGCCGACGCCGACCTCGACGCCTCCGTGCCGTACGCCGCCGCTTTCGCGATGTCCTGTGTCGGCCAGGGTTGCGCGCTGCCGACTCGGCTGCTCGTCGAGGAGAACATCTACGACCAGGTCGTCGAGACGGTGGTGGCCACGATCGAGGCGCTGCCCGTCGGCGACCCGCTCGACCCGACGACGTACTTCGGGCCGCTGGTGAACGCGGCGGCCCGCGAGCGGGTCGTCGGCATGATCGAGGACGCGCGCGCCAGCGGTGCCGGACAGCTGCGGACCGGGGGCTCCGGCATGGACACCCCGGGGTTCTTCGTGGAGCCGACGGTGTTCGTCGACGTCGACAACGGCAGTGACCTTGCCCAGCACGAGGTGTTCGGTCCGGTCCTGGCGGTCACGAAGTTCCGCGACGAGGACCACGCCGTCGAGCTCGCCAACGACACGGCGTACGGGCTGTCGGCGTACGTCCAGAGCCGGGACGTACGCCGGGTCAACCGCCTGGTGCCGCGGTTGCGCGCCGGCACGGTGTTCGTCAACCCGGGCCCGAACCCGATCACCCAGCCCGGGCGGCCGTTCGGCGGGATCGGGCTGAGCGGGTTCGGCCGCGAAGGCGGCAAGGCCGGCCTTGACGAGTTCCTGATGGTCAAGGGCGTCGGAGTCGGCCGCGCCTGACGCCCCTCTTACGGCGCAGGGTCGGGCCGACCCGAGCTGACGAGAGACCACAGGTCTCCCCCTGCCGTCAGTGCGATGTCCCCGACCCGGCGCTGCCACTCGCGGGCGCCACCGAACTCGTCGCGCCAGGCGAGCATCCGCAACGTGAAGTGGCGAAGCCTGTGGTCGAGCGTGAAGCCGATCGCGCCGTGGACCTGGTGCGCCGCCCGACTGACCACACCGGCCGCACACGCGCTCTGCGACTTGGCGATCGCGACGGCCAGCTCCCCGGCCGGACTCGCGATCCCATCCTGCACGGCGGCGCGGACCGCCACCTCGCACGCGGCCCGCGCGGCGATGACCTCACCGGCGGCATCCGTGACGAGGTGCTGGACCGCCTGGAACCTGCCCAGCGGACGGCCGAACTGGGTCCGCTCGGAGGCGTGGTCGATGGTCAGGGCGAGAGCCCTTTCCATCGCGCCGCACGTCTGCTCCGTCCTGGCCAGAGCTCCCCGGAGCAGCCACTCCCGGGCCACGTCCTCGCCGACCGGCACGACTGAGTCGCGCGCAAGCTCGAGGTCGAACTGGACGCGGTCGCGAGGCTCGTGCGCGAGGTTGAGACCCTCCGAGATGGTGCAGTGGTCGATCGGGACGAGGAGTAC
>DASXRJ010000132.1:0-15251 GCA_036506675.1 Nocardioides sp.
GTTGGCCATCGGCTCGCCCATGCCCATGAACACCACGTTGGAGACCCGGCCGGGACCGCCGGGGACCTCGCCGCGTGCGAGTGAGCGCGCGCCGGCGACGACCTGCTCGACGATCTCGGCGGTCGACATGTTGCGCTGCAGGCCACCCTGTCCGGTCGCGCAGAACGGGCAGGCCATGCCGCAGCCGGCCTGGCTGGAGACGCAGATCGTGGCCCGGTCGGGATAGCGCATCAGCACCGACTCGACCAGCGCGCCGTCGAACAGCTTCCACAGCGTCTTGCGGGTCGTGCCCTTGTCGGCCTCGAGCGTGCGCAGCGGCGTCATCAGGCTGGGCAGCAGCGCGCCCACCAGCTCCTCGCGCTGGGTCGCGGGCAGGTCGGTCATCTCGGCCGGGTCGTCGACGAGCCGCGAGAAGTAGTGGGTCGAGAGCTGCTTGGCCCGGAAGCCGGGCAGTCCGTGGGACTCCAAGAGCTCCTTGCGGGCGGCCTCGTCGAGGTCGGCCAGGTGCCGCGGCGGCTTGGCGCGGCCGCGCGGTTCGTCGAAGACGAGGGGAAGGGTCTTGGGAGAGTCCGGCATCAGGCCTCGATTATCGCCCGCGAGACCGTCGTACGACGAACTCAGGACTCGCTGGCGGTGATCAGCGCGATGAAGGCCGCGCACACGCCGGCCAGCACGATCACCGTCACCGCCATCCCCATCAGCCAGAACGCGCCGAACCGGCGGGCCTTCGGGACGAAGAGCAGCACGATCGGAGGCAGCAGGCTGAGCACTCCCGCGGCGATGAACGCCGGCGTCGCGTCGTTGAGGATGGCGCCGATGATGGCCGCCAGCAGCGCGGGGATGACGACGACCCAGGCCACGCCGGTGAAGAACCCGCCGACCGAGAGGCCGACCTTCGACGGCGTACCCGCTTCGCCGTTCGAGTACGGCGACGGCCCGTGCCCCCAGTTGGGCGGCTGCTCCGGGGTGCCCCAGCCGGGCGCGTCACTCATCGGGGTCCTCTCAGGTCGGCTGACCCATCGTCACACGGACCCGCCGCACGGGGCCACGCCCCACGCCGCACCCGGGCCAGACCGGGTCAGACCAGGTCGATCCGCCCAGTGACCACCAGCGCGATCCCGGCCAGCCCGGCGGCCACCAGCAGCCCGAGGTAGAGCAGCACCAGCCGGGTGTCTCCGAGCTTGCACTTCGAGCGCAACAGGCCGGCCCGGCGAGCCTTCCAGTAGCCGACGAAGCCGAGCCCCGCGAAGAACACCAGCGCCACCGGGCCGAGCAGCCAGCCGAGCAGAGCCACGGTCGCGAACACGCACAGCCGGAGCGGGTCGAAGGGCGGGCCGGGCTCCTGGTCCGCGCGCGGCGGCGTACTCGGTGGCACGATGCGGGGGTCGCTCATCCCCGGCCACCGGTCGCGGTGGAAAGCCGGGTCCGGCCGAGCGGCGCCCACGCCTGGACGGCGCAGAACGGCGCGCACTGGTGTACGTCGGTCTCGGCATTGACCGTGCCGACGTGCACGCAGCACTGGGTGAGGCGCTCCTCGATCATCGTGTTCATGTCCATGAACGGCTTGACCGTCACCCGCAGCACCCGCTCCCCCAGCATCCTGCGCAGCCGCCGGTGCTGGCCGGGCAGCTTGCTCGAGGCCAGCGTGGCGAGCGTGCCGATCCCGATATCGCAGTTGGCGCAGATGTCGCGCCAGATGCTGCTCATCGACGGATGGCTCAGCGACGACTGCTCGCTGAGCAGGTCGAGCAGGGAGTCCTTGACGATCTTGCGCAGCCCGTCGGGGATCGCGTCGTCGGCGATCCGGTTGGCGAGCAGCTCGGGGTCGAGGTCGAGCCACTGCTTGAGCCGGTCGTGGCCGATCAGCGCGGTCAGCGAGCGCCAGGCGCCCGCATCGTCCTTGAGCAGGTAGCCGACCGAGCAGCAGTGCGGGTGCGAGCACGGCAGCGCGGTCAGGTCGCGCCAGGTGACCAGCCCGTTGGTCTGCCCCTCCAGCCGCGCGAGTACGCCGGTGTGCGTGAGCCGGTCGAGCGGGTCGATGCCGGCCGAGCGGCCGCTGCCGAAGACCGGCTGGATGGTCACCCCGCCGACGTACGGCGTGTCCAGAGCGCGCTTGACCACGAACCCGATCTCGTCGTCGTTGACGCCCAGCGCCGCGGTCATGGTCAGCGTGGTGAAGACGCCGGCGCCGCTGAGCCGCTCGATGGCCCGCTCCTTGAACCGACGGATGTCGGCGCCCCGGTGGTGGGTCGAGGCCTCGGCCGACCCGCCGTCGTACTGGAGGTAGACCTCGACCCGTTCGCGGTGCCTGGTCAGCAGGGCCAGCAGCTCGTCGGACTGCGCGACGAGCAGCCCGTTGGTGTTGACGAGCACCCGCACGATCGGCCGCGCGACCACCTCGTCGAGCAGCTCGGCCAGCCACGGGTAGAGGGTGGGTTCGCCCCCGGAGAGCATGAGTACGTCGATCCGGCCGTTCTCGCGGGCCAGCCTGGCGTCGATCGAGGCCAGCACCTCGGCCAGTGGCGCCACGCCGGCCAGCGCGGGCCCGGAGGCGGCGAAGCAGGTCGGGCACTTGAGGTTGCAGTGGTCGAGGAGGTCCTCGAGGAGGATGCAGGTGTGCTGGGTCTGCATCTCCGGCAGGCCGTGCTCGTAGGCGCTCGGGACCGGGCGGAAGTTGCCGGGCGTGTCGGGTCCGTGCACCTTGGTCGGGGCGGTCCACTGCTCGAGGTAGGACAGGATCTCGGGCGACTCGTCGTACAAGGTGCGGACCAGGCCGTGGGTCGCGCAGCCGCGCTCGAGCCAGACCCGGTCGTCCCGGACCGCGAGCCAGCCGGACAGCCGTGGCACCTCCGCGAGCGGGCGGTCGGGCTGCTCCTCGTGGCAGATCGGGCAGAACGCGTTGACGTAGCGGTGGATCCGGTCCTCGCGCAGCGGCATGCCGGGGCCGCGCCTAGTCGTGGGCCCCGTCACGCGGCCACCTCGACGGGCCGCTCGAACGCCGCCCGATATGCGCCGTGGCGGGCCTGCCAGACGATCCGGGCGAGCACGATCGGCACGGTGACGGCGAGGAACAGCTGCGGCCGGGTCAGCGCCGCCCAGGCCACCTCGTTGCCGCGCACGAACTCGACCAGGAACCGGAACACGCCGTACGCCGCGACGTACCAGACGAACGACTCCCCCGGCGGCAGGTCGAGCCTCCGCACCCACCACCAGAGGACGGCGAAGGCCGCGAGCTGGAAGACGATCTCGTAGACGAAGGACGGGTGCAGCGGCACGCCCGCCGGCGAGTGCGTGTACGCCGCCGCGTCGGCGTCGAGCGTGATCCCCCAGCCGTGGCCGGTGGGAGTGCCCGGCCGCTCGGTGAGCAGGCAGCCGATCCGGCCGACGGCCATCCCGAGCGCCACCGCGGGCGCGAACAGGTCGCCGGTGCGGCTGCGGTAGCCGGTGATCCGCTTGGCGACGTGGACGCCGAGCCAGGCGCCGACCAGCCCTCCGAGGATGGACCGGTTGCCGTAGAGCCACTGCTCGGTCAGAGAGGCGTTCTGGCGCAGGTCGACGTGCTGGGCCCAGGTGCCGAGCCGCATGAAGATCGCGCCGCCGACCAGGGCTCCCATGACGACGTACACGAGGCGTTCGTCGGTCTGGCCGCGCCGCCTCGACTCGGCCATGAAGACCAGCGCCGCCGCCGCGACGCCGAGGGCCACGAAGAGCTCGTGGGTCGGGAGGGGTCCGAGCCGGGGCACCATGCCGCCCAGCCTCTCACGGCAGGGCGCCCGGACTACGCCAAGTCAGCGCCGCCGCAGCAGCGCGTCCACCTCGAGCTCGTCCGCCTCGGTGCGACAGCAGGCGCTTCCGTGCTCGACCGGCTTGGCAGTCATGTGTCGTCACCTCCTCCGTGGGTGGTCTCAAGTCTGGGGACGATCAGGTCCGGCATCCTCAGCGCGGCCCACGCATCGAGGTCCGGCGGGCGCCCGGTGAGCGCGGCGACGACGAGGGTCCAGGCGGTGCCGTGGCCGACGAGTACGACGTCCTCGTCGCGGTGGACGTCGAGGATCGTCTCCACGGCGGGCAGCACGCGGGCCCGGCAGGCGGTGATGGTCTCCCAGCCGTCGGCCGCCGCAAGATCGGGCTGCGCGAAGGCCCGTCGTACGGTGCCCGCGAAGTCCTCGATCCAGGCCGGGCTCTCGCGCACGTGCTCACGCAGGTCGTCGAGTACGCCGACGTCCCGGTCGGTCAGCAGCTGAGCGGTGGCGATCGCCTTCGGCTCCGGCGAGCAGAACCAGGTCGCGCGCTCGGGCAGCCGTCCCGACTCGCGCAGCGCCCACACGGCGTCGTACCCGGCGGGGTCGAGGTCCCACTGAGCTGCCGGGACCGAGCGGTCGACCAGCGGCGGGCCGTGCCGGACCAGGTGCAGCACGTCGGCGACCGGCCCTCAGAACACCCAGTAGTGCAGCAGCAGCCAGGTCGGGGCGATCGTCGCTAGCAGCGAGTCGAGGCGGTCCATGAGGCCACCGTGGCCCGGGATGATGTGCGACATGTCCTTGATGCCGAGGTCGCGCTTGATCACCGACTCGCACAGGTCACCCAGGGTGGCCATCACGACCGCGATCAGACCGAGTACGACGCCGACCCACCACGGCCCGTCGAGCAGGTAGACCACGGTGCTCCAGCCGGCCAGCACGCAGAAGATGAGCGAGCCGGCGAAACCCTCCCACGACTTCTTCGGGGAGATCACCGGCGCCATCGGGTGCTTGCCGAAGAGCACTCCCGCGATGTAGCCGCCGATGTCGGAGGCGATGGTGACCAGGATGAAGGTGATGACGCCCAGCGAGCCGTTGTCGAGGCTGGTGTCTTCGGCCCACGACGGCGTACCGGACTCGCTCAGCATCAGCGCCACGAACGAGCCGAGGAACGGCACGTAGACCAGCGTGAAGATCGCGGCACCCGAGTCGCGGACGTAGCCGCTCACGCCGCGGTGCAGCAGCCACAGCATCGTGACCAGTGCGGTCACCGCGGTCGCCGTCACCAGCGGGTTGGCGCCCCAGATGTAGGCGACCAGCACCATCACGGCGCCGCCGAGCTGCAGCGGCTCGCGTGGCAGGTCGATGCCCTTGGCCTTGAAGCCCTGCTCCATCTCCCAGACCGCGACCACGACGGCCGCGAGGACGACCAGCATGAACGCCGGCTTCCAGAAGTAGAGCGATGAGGCGATCACGGCGAGCAGGACCACCGCGGATGCTATGGCCGCGGGAAGGTTCCGCCCGGCGCGTCCGTGGTCCTTCTTGGGGGCGTCCGCGGCGGGTGTGGTGGGGGTCGTCATCAAGGCTGCCCGCTCAGACCTCGAGCAGCTCGGCTTCCTTGTGCTTCAGCAGCTCGTCGATCTCGTCGGTGTGCTTCTTGGTCATCGCGTCGAGGCGCTTCTCGGCACCGGTGACGTCGTCCTTGCCGACCTCGCCGTCCTTCTCCATCTTCTCGAGGTGCTGCTTGGCGGTGCGACGCAGGTTGCGCACGGCCACCCGGCCGTCCTCGGCCTTGGCCTTGGCGACCTTGATGTACTCCTTGCGGCGTTCCTCGCTCAGGTCGGGGAACACGCAGCGCAGCACCTTGCCGTCGTTGCTCGGGTTGACGCCCAGGTCGGAGTCGCGGATGGCCTTCTCGATCGCCGACATCGCGCCCATGTCGTAGGGCTGGACCAGGATGATCCGGGCCTCCGGAGCAGTGAACGACGCCAGCTGCAGGAGCGGCGTGGGCGTGCCGTAGTAGTCGGCCGTGATCTTGCTGAACATGCTCGGCTGGGCCCGGCCGGCGCGAATGGCGGCGAACTCCTCGCGCGTCGCCTCGACCGACTTGTTCATCTTCTGGTCGGCCTCGTTGAGGGTGTCGGTGATCACTACTGCTCCTAGGTTGCGATTCGTGGCGGCCGGCGTCGTACGGCGTCAGGCGCTGACCAGCGTGCCAATCTTCTCACCCTGCACGATCCGCAGGATGGCGCCCTCTTCTTCCATACCGAAGACGATGAGCGGCAGGTTGTTCTCCATACACAGCGCGAACGCCGTCGCGTCGGCGACCTTGAGGCCCCGATGCAGGGCGTCGCGGAACGACAGGGTGTCGAGCTTCGTGGCCGAGGGGTCGGTGCGCGGGTCGGCCGTGTAGACGCCGTCTACGCCGTTCTTGCCCATCAGGACGACCTCGCACTTGGTCTCGAGCGCTCGTTGGGCAGCCACCGTATCGGTGGAGAAGAACGGCATGCCCGCTCCCGCGCCGAAGATCACGACGCGCCCCTTCTCGAGGTGCCGGATCGCGCGGCGCGGGATGTACGGCTCGGCGACCTGGCCCATCGTGATCGCGGTCTGCACGCGGGTCTCGATGCCCTCCTTCTCCAGGAAGTCCTGGAGGGCCAGGCAGTTCATCACGATGCCGAGCATGCCCATGTAGTCGGCCCGGGCGCGGTCCATGCCGCGCTGCTGGAGCTCGGCGCCGCGGAAGAAGTTGCCGCCGCCCGTCACGATCGCCACCTGTACGCCGGTGCGCGCGACCGCCGCGATCTCCTTGGCGATCTTCTGTACGACGTCGGGGTCGACGCCGACCTTGCCCCCGCCGAAGACCTCGCCAGAAAGCTTGAGCAGGACGCGGTGGTAGGCCGTCACCTGGGGTTCCCTTCGATAAATGCAGTGGTCCGGACGTGCGAGAAGGCCGGTTGCGATGATCGGTCCTGACTCATCGCAACCGGCCTCCTCTTCGTCAGGCCAAAACCTATCCGATCAGGCGCCGACCTCGAAGCGGGCGAAACGCTTGAGCGTCACGCCGGCCTCGTCGAGCACGGCCTTGACCGTCTTCTTGTTCTCGGTGACCGACGGCTGCTCCAGCAGGACGGTGTCCTTGAAGTAGCTGTTGACCCGGCCCTCGACGATCTTGCTGATGGCCTGCTCCGGCTTGCCCTCCTCGCGGGCGGTGGCCTCGGCGATCTCGCGCTCCTTGCGGACGATCTCGGCGGGCACCTCCTCGCGGGTGAGGTACTGCGGACGCATCGCGGCGATCTGCATGGCGACACCCCGAGCGGCGTCGGCGTTGGCGCCGTCGTACTCGACGAGTACGCCGACCGCCGGCGGCAGGTCCGCGGCCCGCTTGTGCATGTAGGTCACGACCGGGCCGTCGAAGAACGCGACCTTGCCGAGCTCGATCTTCTCGCCGATGGTGATCGCGAGGTTCTCGACGACCTCACCGACGGTCTTGTCGTCGAGCGGGACGGCCTTGAGCGCGTCCGCGTCGGCGGCCTTGGCCTCGGCGGCGGCATCCGCGATCCGCTGGGCGGCGGCCACGAAGTCCTCGTTCTTGGCCACGAAGTCGGTCTCGCTCTTCAGCTCGACCAGCGCGCCGCCGGAGGTGGCGACCAGGCCGGCGGTGGCCTCGCGCTCGGAGGCGCGGTTCGCCGCCTTGGCGGCGCCCTTGGTGCGGAGTACGTCGACGGCCTTGTCGAAGTCACCGTCGGCCTCGGTGAGCGCCTTCTTGCAGTCCATCATGCCGGCGCCGGTGAGCTCACGGAGCTTCTTGACGTCGGCGGCGGAGAAGTTCGCCATTGTCCTTCTTCCTCGAAGTTGTGCCAATTGGTTCTGGAGGGTGGAGCGGGCGGCGGGCCCGGTCGGGCCCGCCGGCGCTTCAGTCCTTGTGCTCGGCGTCGGCGAAGCCGGCGGCGATGGCGGCCTCGGCGGTGCGGAACCACACCTCGGCCTTGGTCCGGCCGTACCACGGGCTGGTGGGCGCGTGGAACTTCATCGAGTCGGCGTTGCCCTTGATCTCGAAGCCCTCGGGGGCCGAGCCGTCCTCGAGAGGGGCGGCGGAGTCGACGCCGTACGGGCCCTCGGCGGGAGCCTCTTCGGTGGCAACCGCGGTGGCGGCCAGCGGCGCGGCCGCGGCGGGGGCCTCGGCAACCTCGGCAACCTCGGCCGGCGCGGCGTCGGCGACCGGAGCGGCCTCAGCAGCAGGGGCCTCGTCGGTCTTGGTCTCCAGGAGCTCGCGCTCCCACTCGGCCAGGGGCTCCTCGGCGCCGGCTTCGGCACCCTCGGTCTTCACGCCGGAGCGGGCGATCAGGCCCTCGGCGACGGCGTCGGCGACCACGCGGGTCAGCAGGCCGACAGCGCGGATGGCGTCGTCGTTGCCCGGGATCGGGAAGTCGACCTCGTCGGGGTCGCAGTTGGTGTCCAGGATGCCGATGATCGGGATCCGGAGCTTGCGAGCCTCCTCGACGGCGAGGTGCTCCTTCTTGGTGTCGACGACCCAGACGGCCGACGGCGTACGGCTCATCTCGCGGATGCCGCCCAGGGTCTTCTCCAGCTTGTCGCGCTCGCGCTTCATCTGGAGGAGTTCCTTCTTCGTGCGGCCCGAGCCGGCGACGTTGTCGAAGTCGACCTCGTCGAGCTCCTTGAGGCGGTTGATCCGCTGGTGCACGGTCTGGAAGTTGGTGAGCATGCCGCCCAGCCAGCGCTGGTTGACGTAGGGCATGCCGACGCGGGTCGCCTGCTCGGCGATCGCCTCCTGGGCCTGCTTCTTGGTGCCGACGAACATCACGGTGCCGCCCTTGGCGACGGTCTCCTTGATGAACGCGTAGGAGCGGTCGATGTAGGCCAGCGACTGCTGCAGGTCGATGATGTAGATGCCGTTGCGCTCGGTCATGATGAAGCGCTTCATCTTCGGGTTCCAGCGACGGGTCTGGTGTCCGAAGTGGACGCCGCTCTCGAGGAGCTGGCGCATGGTCACGACTGCCATGTGAATGTCTTCCTGGTTCGTATGAACGGCACGACGTGGTGCCCGCCTTGACCCCCGAAGGAGAGGCGGGCCGGCGTACCGGCCATGTTGTTTTCAGTTGCCACAGCGGGCGGGTGCCTGCTGCCCTGACGCCGCGCGACGTCCGACTCGACCCCATCGGTTCGGGACCGGGACTGAGGAGCGTCGCCCACGGGAGACCGGACTCATCGAGGGAACCAGGGTGAGCCCGTCGCGGTCTGCGAGCGTGCGAAGTCAATCCGGAAGGATTGCGGTGACCAGACTACTCGACCGCGGCGCCGGACCACCAATCGCGGTCGGGGTGTACGACGTCGCGCCGCGAGGTCGTCGCCCGCGGGCCAGGAAGCGTCCACAGCCGGGCCTCGCGGGCCGGTTATCCACAGCCCTGCCCGCGCGCCATGAGCACGCCGGCACCGCGCGCCAGCATCGGACCATGACCCTCTCCTCGGACCCCGCCCGCCGCCTCGTCCGGCTCCTGCTGCTCTGCCTTCTCCTCGGCCTCGTCGGCGTCGGGACGCCGATTCCGATCGCCTGGTCAGCCAGTCCCGACCCGGTCGGGGTGTGGCCGCTCCAACCGCAGCCCGACGTGGTGCGCGGCTTCGAACCGCCGTCGTCGGAGTACGGCTCCGGCCATCGCGGCGTCGACCTCGCCGGCACCCTCGGACAGGTGGTCCACTCCGCCCTGCCCGGGCGGGTGACCTTCGTCGGGCGGCTGGCCGGGCGCGGAGTGGTGGTGGTCGACCACGGTGACACCCGCACCACCTACGAGCCGGTCTCGGCGACCGTCGACGTCGGCGACATCGTTGCGGCCGGCGGCCCGATCGGCCGGCTCGAACTGGTCGGCTCGCACTGCTTCCCGGCCGCCTGTCTGCACTGGGGCTGGCTTCGCGGCGACGTCTATCTCGACCCGCTCCGCTTGGTCGGCCGGGCACCGGTCCGGCTGCTCCCCCTTTGGCCCACTCCCCTGGGCCCCACGTCGGAAGAACGACCGGACGTCCTGCCCGACGTGCGGCCGCCGTACGCCGACTGGCGACCGCTGTCGCGCCAGGTCTCGATCCTGGCCGCGTTGCTGGGCCCGTTCGGCTGGCTGGCCGGGCGGTAACGGCCCGGGTGCGTCGCGGGCTCAGGCCCGCGGGTGCGCCTGCTGGTAGGCCTTGCGCAGCCGGTCGGTGCTCACGTGCGTGTAGATCTGAGTGGTCGCGAGCGACGCGTGGCCGAGCAGCTCCTGCACGCTCCGCAGGTCGGCGCCACCCTCCAGGAGGTGGGTGGCCGCGGTGTGCCGGAGTCCGTGCGGCCCCATGTCGGGAGCGCCGGGTACGTCGGCCAGCCGCTGGTGCACCACGCGTCGTACGGCGCGCTGGTCGATCCGCCCGCCGCGCGCACCCAGGAACAGCGCCGCCCCCGCCCCGGGTACGACGACCTTCGGCCGGCCCAGCCCCAGCCACTGCTCGACCGCTCGACGCGCCGGGATGCCGAACGGCACGGTCCGTTCCTTGCGCCCCTTGCCGAGCACCCGGATGACGTCGCGCTCGCGGTCGACGTCATCCACGTCGAGGCCGCAGAGCTCGCCCACCCGGATCCCGGTCGCGTACAGGAGCTCCAGCATGGCCACGTCCCGCAGCCCGAGGGCGCTCCCGTCGTCGGCCTGCGTGGCCGCGGCCGCGATCAGGTCGCGGGCCTCGTCGGCGCGCAGCACCGAGGGCAGCGGCTTGTGGGCACGCGGCGTCGCGAGCTGGGCGCCGGCGTCGGACGGCGCTCGTCCGGTGCGGGTCAGCCAGCCCGTGAACACCCGGGCCGCGGTGCCCCGCCTGGCCATCGTCGTACGCGACTTGCCCAACGTCTGCTGCTTCGCCAGCCAGCTGCGCAGCGTGCGCAGGTCCAGCGACTCCACCCGGGTGTGCCCCAGCCTGGCGGCGTGGTCGAGCAGGCTCGAGACGTCGCCCAGGTAGGCCCGGACCGTGTGCGCGGACAGGTCCCGCTCGGACGCGAGGTGCCGCTCGTACTCCGCGAGCACCCGCGCCATCGGCTCGGGCAGGTCCTCCGGTTCGGCTGGCACGCTGACCAGTCTAGGGCGGGTCTGCCAATCCACTGCCGTCGCGAGCGTCGCCTCACGGAGTGCCTCGCAAGGCGGAGGAGGGAGGCGATGCGCCAGCATCGTCAACCGACGACAACGCAGCGAGGTGCCCGTGGGGCGGCGCGCAGCAGGCAACGGGATTGGGAGACCCGCCCGCTAGAAAGCAGGGAGGCGAGATCACGGCTTTGCCGCCTCGGCGAGCACCCAGCCGTCGTTCTGCCGTTCGACCATCCCCCGCTTCTGCAGCCTCAACAGGGCTCCGGCCACCTCCTTGAGGCCGACCCCGGCAGTCCGGGCGATGGAGTCCGGCTTGGCGGACCGCACCACCGGCACGGCGTCGAGCACCATCTGGTCGCGCTGGCTGAGCCGGTCCCGGGCCCGGGTCTCCGCGCGCGGCTCCGCAATCAGATGCTCGCCGGGCCGGCCCACCACCTCGAGTACGTCGTCGCCCGACGTGGCGAGCATCGCCCCACCGGTGCGGATCAGCTGATGCACGCCCTGCGACTGCGCGCTGGTGACCGGTCCCGGGACCGCCAGCAGGTGGCGGTTGAGCCGGGCGGCCCAGTTGGCCGTGTTCAGCGCGCCACTCCGGATCGACGCCTCGACGACCACGGTGGCCGCCGTCAGCGCGGCGATGAGCCGGTTGCGGCTGAGGAACCGGATCCGCATCGGCGCGCACCCCGGCGCGGCCTCGGACACGACCGCCCCGTGGGCGGCGAGATGGTCGAGGAGGTCCCGGTGGGCGGTGGGGTAGGCCCGGTCGACCCCGCAGGCCATCACCGCCACCGTGGGTCCGCCGCCGGAGAGCGCACCGCGATGCGCCGCCTGGTCGATCCCGAAGGCCGCGCCGGAGATGACGGGCAGCCCGGACTCCGCCAGCACCCTGGCCATCTCCCGGGCCACGTCGCCGCCGTAGCTGCTGGCCGACCGCGAGCCCACCACCGCCACCGAACCTGCCAGCGTGTCGAGCCGGACCGGTCCCCGCACCCACAGCCCCAGCGGTACGCCACCGCGCTGCTGCAGCTCGCCAGCGTGAGCGAGTGCGCCGAGCTGACCCGGCCACTCCGCGTCCCCGGGGATCACGAACCGGATGCCCTGCCGGTCCGCCAGCTCGAGGTCGCGCGACGGGTCGATGCCGGCCAGCCGCTCCGCGACATCACTGAGTACGCCGCCGAGCTCGCGCTGCCCGAGCAGTCCCTGATGCACCGTGACCGCGCCCAGGTCGGCGACCAGGGTGGCCATCCGCGGGTCGCCGGGCTCGGAGAGCCGGCACAGGGCGGCTCGGGCCAGCCGCTCCTCCTCCCGGCTCATCCGGCGTACCTCTGCTGGGTCGTCGACAGCAGCAGCGGCGCACCCGTGCGCAACCGGACCGCGACGTCCAGCTCGTCGATCCCCGGACGGTCGACCCCGTCCAGGTCGGCGACCGTCCACGCCAACCGGTGCACGCGGGTGGCCCCGCGCCGGGTCAGCCCGCCGGCGTACAGCTCGCGGTCGAGCATCTTCTCGGCGGCCCGGGTCAGGGGCCAGCGGTCGGTCAGCCGTGGCCCTGGGACCTGCGCGTTGGTGCGCCACGGATCGTCTCGGAAGCGCAGCCGCTGCCGGTCCCGCGCCTCCTCGACCCGGGCGCGGACCCTCGCCGTACTCTCCGGCGGGCCGCTGAGCCCGTCGTCGGACGACCCGCCCAGGGGGACGACGTGGCGGGTGATGTCGATCCGGTCGATCACCGGACCCGACATCTTCCGGCGATACTCCCGTCGCTCCACCTCGCGGCACTCGCACTTGCTCGCCCCCGGCGAGACCGAGTACATGCCACACGGACACGGGTTGCAGGCGAAGACGAACATCCCCCGAGCCGGGTACGTCGCGGTCTCGTCGCCACGCGAGATCGTGATGTCGCCACTCTCCAGCGGCTGGCGCAGCGCCTCGATCACGTCGGAGGCGAACAGCGGGAACTCGTCCATGAACAGCACGCCACAGTGCGCCCGGCTCACGTCACCCGGCCGCACCTTGCCGGTGCCGCCACCGAGCAGGCTGGCCCGGCTGGCCGACGAGTGCGGCGCACAGTACGGCGGCCGCGAGATCAGATCGTCACCCGGCTCGAGCGCTCCGGCCAGCGAGTGGATGGCGGTGAGCTCCAGCGCCTCCTCGACCGTGAGGTCGGGCAGGATCCCCGGGATGCGCTCGGCCAGGGTCGTCTTGCCCGCACCCTTCGGACCAGTCAGCAGGACATGGTGGCCACCAGCGGCCGCGACCTCGATCGCGTAGCGCGGGTCCTCCATGCCCTTGACCTCCGCGAGGTCGACGTCGACCAGTCGGCCCTCTCCGCGCCAGCTGAGCAGCCGGTTGCCCGTCATCGGCTCCACCGGCGCCGCCGGCGGGACGATCTCGCCTCGGAGCTCCGCCACCACCTGGGCCAGCGAGCGGATCCCGAACACGCTCATCCCCGGCACCAGCGCCGCCTCGCGCGCCTGCGGCTCCGGCACGAACACCCGTTGGATGCCCCGCGACGAGGCCGCCATCGTCATCGGGAGTACGCCGGGCACCGCGCGCAGCCGGCCGTCCAGCGTCAGCTCACCGACGAAGACCGTCTCGCGGAGCGACTCCTCCGGCACCACCCCCGACGCGGCCAGCACCGCCACCGCCATGGCGAGGTCGAAGTGCGGCCCGCTCTTGGGTACGTCGGCCGGCGAGAGCAGGATCGTCACCCGCCGGGTGGCCGGCCAGTCCAGCCCCGAGTTCTGCACCGCCATCCGGCACCGGTCCCGGCCCTCGTTGATCGCCGCGTCCGGGCGGCCGACCAGAGTGGTGCCGACCATGCCCTGCGACACGTCCGCCTGTACGTCGATCAGGTGGCCCAGCGCCCCCTGCAGGCTGATCGTCCGGGCGGTCGCGAACGTCATCAGCCGATCCCCCGCACGTGCTCGACCACCGACGCACCCCGCACCGGCCGCATTACGCCCACCACGTCGATCCGGACGTCGGCCGGCCGCACCGGATGCGCCTCCAGCCAGTACGCCGCCAGCCGTCTCAGCCGGTCGAGCTTGGTCTGGGTGACCGCCTCCAGCGGCTCGCCACACGCCCCCGAGCTGCGGGTCTTGACCTCGCAGATCACCAGCACCGGCCCGTCGCGCAGCACCAGGTCGATCTCGCCCGCGGGGCACCGCCAGTTGTGGTCGAGCACCACCATCCCCTGCTCGACCAGGTGCCGGGCGGCGAGCGTCTCGCCGTACCGGCCTAGGGCCTGTCGTCGGGCTCCCGCCCCGGTTCCTATCGCCATCGCCTTACCTCCTGACGACGAGCGTCCCGGGGCGCGGCGACAATCCGAGGGGCCCGACCCCGGCCTGTGGATAAGCCGGCCGCAGAAGGGCCCTGTGGACGATTAGTGGCCTGTCGGGTCAGGACTTGGGCGGGTCGATCTCCTGCGGCGCGAGCTCCTCGACGTTGACGTCCTTGAAGGTCAGCACCTTGACGTTCTTGGCGAACCGCGCCGGGCGGTACATGTCCCACACCCACGCGTCGCTCATCGACACCTCGAAGAACACGTCGCCCGCCTCGGTCCGCGCCTTCACGTCGACCTGGTTGCAGAGGTAGAAGCGGCGGTCGGTCTCGACGACGTACTTGAAGATCGCCACCACGTCGCGGTACTCGCGGTAGAGGTTGAGCTCCATCTCGGTCTCGTACTTCTCGAGATCCTCGGCACTCATGGCGACTCCTCCAGTTGAAGGTCCGACACGGTGACGCCAGCCGGACGCGGAACCCCCTCATTCTCCACCTCGGGCCAGGGTTCGAGGCCCGCGGCCCGCCGTACGTTCACGAAGCGCATCCGGTGCACCGGCGCCGGGCCGTGCTCCAGCAGCGCGCTCGTGTGTACGTCGGTGATGTAGCCCTTGTGTGTCTTGAAGTCGTACACCGGGTAGTCGCCGTCCAGCTCGACCATGATCCGGTCGCGGGTCACCTTCGCCAGCACCGACGCCGCCGCGATGCACGCGGCCACCCGGTCGCCCTTCCAGATCGCCAGCCCCGGTACGCCGTCGACCGGGAACCCGTCGGTCAGCACGTACGCCGGCCGCACCGACAACAGCGCGACCGCCCGCCGCAGCGCCTCGACGTTGGCCACGTGCATGCCGAGCCGGTCGCACTCCTCGGGCTCGATGACGACCACCGACCAGGCCAGCGCCCGCTTCACGATGTGGTCGTAGCAGCGCTCCCGGGCCTTCTCGGTCAACAGCTTGGAGTCGGCCAGCCCGGGAATCACCCCCGCCTTGCCCTCCGGCAGGATCGCGGCCCCCGCGACCAGCGGCCCGGCGCAGGCACCGCGGCCGGCCTCGTCGACCCCGGCGATCGGCGCGATGCCGTTGCGGCGCAGGGCGCGCTCGAAGCCGTAAAGCCCCGCGTC
>DASXRJ010000133.1:0-18589 GCA_036506675.1 Nocardioides sp.
GGCGGCTCGATCCGGTTCGGGTCGGCGTACTTCCGGCTGAGGCCCGAGGTCCTGGAGCGAACGACGTTCTGCTTCCCCGACTCGGCCCTTCAATCGACCCTGGAACCCGAGGCCGTCGGCGGCCCGGAGCGGCTCGACGAGCTGGTGGCGCTGGCCGTCGCGGCCGGCCACGACGACCTCGACGACTACGTCGAGGCGCATGTGCACGGCGGGGTGCGGTTCGACCGCGACGTCGAGGCGCTGATGCTCGATCCGTGTCATGCGGCCGGCCGCGTCGCGCAGGCTGCCGCCGGGCTGGGCTGCCCGGTCGAGTTCCATCCCGGCTTCTCGGTCGCGACCGCGGGTCTCGACCCGGACTACCGCGGGCCCGAGTTCGTCGCCCTGGCCCGGTCGCTCGGAGACGTGCTGACGCCCGAGGTCGTGAGTGCCGCCGCCCGCTCGGGCGAGCACGACCCGCAGGCCGTCAAGCGGGTGTGGCACCTGCTCGCGAGATTCGGCCGCCCAGGGTCTCTGGTGGCACACGCGTGTCGGCGACCGCCGACCTAGAAGCCCATCGTCGAGCCGGGGGCGACCTCGGCGCGCATCGCCCGCCACAGCTCGAGTACGGCGCCCGGGCGCAGCTCCTCGATCACGCCGGCGCGGAGTTTCGTAACCAGGTTCGACCCACCCAGGTACGCCGCGCCGAGCTGCGCCACCGGCAGCCGGACGTCGGCGGGGGCCTCGCTGCGAGACACCTTCGCCTGACCGGCCGAGTCGACGGCCAGGCGCCAGCGGCCGGCGTTCCACGGGGCCGCGTCGTCGACGATGTCGAGTACGACGTCGCACGGGGCGGCGTACGCCCGTTGCTCCAGGGCCTCGGCCAGGTCGACCAGCCGGATCCACAGGACGTCGAAGGTGACCAGCTCGCCGGCCCCGCGCGGACCGCCGATCCACTGCAGGAGCGGGTCGTCGACGTCGATGCCGCGCACCTTGACGCTGGCCACCAGGTCGAAGTCGACCAGCCGGCGGACGAGCGCCAGCCGCGCGGCCGGGTCACCGATCAGCGTGAAGACCTCCAGGTCGCCGACGGGCCGGCCGTGCTCCCACTTCTGGGTACGCCGGAACGCCGCGAGCCCGACGTCCACCCCGTCGCGCTGCGCGAACAGCACCCGCGTCGGCTCCTTGTCGCGCAGCTCCTCGGGGCGCTCCAGGCACATCCTGGTGAAGAAGTCCTCGTCGCCGACGACCGCCCCCAGCGCGTCGGCCGCGCAGCGCAGGTGACACTCGCGAGCCCGCTTCGGCATCCCCGGGTCGCTGACCGTTGTGAGCCTGGTGCCCACCGCCCCCGCGGCCTCGTCGAGGTGTGGAGCGGTGAGCTTGGTACCGCGGCCGAGGGTGATGGTGTGCCCGACCGAGGCCAGCCCGTAGCCGTGCCGTCCGTAGATCGCCGGCTCGCTCGCGTGCAGCGCGGACACGTGCGTGCCCGCCTCGTCGCGGACCTGCTCGAAGTGGTGGCGCAGCATCGCGGTGAGCACGCCCTGCCGCCGGTGGTCGGGGTGTACGCCGACCCAGGTCAGCCCCGCGCACGGCACCTGCCGCACCCCACCGTCCCGGTCGGGCACCGACAGGGCGAGCGGTCGGACACCGTAGATCCCCGGGTACGTCGCCGGGTCGGCGTCATCCAGCTCGGCCACGAACCGATAGCGCTCGGGCACCCCGAGCAGCTGCTCTGCCACCGGGCCGGCGTCGAGGCCCTGGAACCAGACGGTGAGGTCCGTCTCCAGGTAGCGTGCGTGGTCGGCGGCCAGGCCGACCCGGATCCGCGGATTGCTCATGAGTCCAGGAAACCGCCGACCGCCGACAGGCTCAACCGGTTTAGCGGGTCAGGCCGAGGCGCTCGAGCGCTCCAGCTCGTCGACCATGGTCCTGATCCCGGGGAGCTGGGCCAGCCCGTTGATGACGACCGAGAACACCAGCAGCGCGATCGCCCAGCCGTGCTGTCCGGCCGCCCACAGCCCCAGCGACGCGAGCCCGAAGACCAGCACCTTGACGACCGGTCGTACCACCGGACCGCCGTACGGCGCCTTCGGCGACGCGAACGTCCACCACACCGCGACCACGGCCACCGGCCCCACGACCGCCCCGAGTACGCCGGCCACGTGGCCGCCCCATACCCCCGCCGCGGCCGCGGCCAGGACCTCGTCGACGAACACCAAGGCCAGGACGAGCCACCCGAATCCGCGCATGGGCCCAGTGTGGCAGCCGATCCAGGTGTGGGCCCCGGGTAGGGTCCGGCCCATGACCGCAGCCATGTACCTGCCCCAGTTCTTCGTCAAGCAGAAGTTCGCGATGCTGACCAACCGCTACGAGGTGTACGCCGCCAACCCGGACGGCTCGTTCGGGCAGCTGATGGCACTGGCCGAGCAGAAGAAGATGGCTCTGAAGGAGCAGGTGACCTTCTTCAGCGACGACAGCAAGACCCGGCCGGTGTTCGGGTTCAAGGCCCGTCGGGTGATGGACCTCGGCTCGGGCTACGACATCACCGACGAGCAGGGCAACCAGATCGGGTACTTCAAGAAGGACTTCGGCGCCAGCCTGATGCGCTCGACGTTCCAGATCGAGGGCCCGGGCTTCGCCGGAACCGGCCAGGAGCGCAGCCAGCTGGTCGCGCTGCTCCGCCGCTTCTCGGACATCCCGTTCCTGCCCATCCACTTCGACTACGCCGACGTCAACGGCCAGCCGCTGATCAGCATCGAGCGCCAGGCCAGCGTCCGCGACAAGTACACCGTCAAGGTGCCCGACCCCCGGATCGACTTCCGGGTCGCGGCTGCCGTCGCGGTCGGCATGGACGCCCTGATGGGGCGCTGACCACCCGGCCGCCGGCCGCACGCCGCCTGAGAGACTGAGCCCATGCGCGTTCACCTCGGCTCCGACCACGCGGGTCTCGAGCTCAAGGACCACCTCCTCGCGTGGCTCACCGACCAGGGCCACGAGGTCGTCGACCACGGACCCTTCGTGTACGACGCGGTCGACGACTACCCCGTCTTCTGCCTGCGTGCCGCCGAGGGTGTCGTCGCCGACCAGGCGGAGGGCCTCGCGGCGCTCGGCGTCGTCATCGGCGGCTCCGGCAACGGCGAGCAGATGGCCGCCAACAAGGTCGAGGGGGTCCGGGCAGCCCTGGTCTGGTCCGAGGAGACCGCCGCCCTGGCCCGCGAGCACAACGACGCCAACGTCGTCTCGGTAGGCGGCCGGATGCACCCCGTCGACGACATGACCCGGTTCGTGGAGGTCTTCTTGGCCACGCCGTTCTCCGGCGACGAGCGGCACGTACGCCGGATCGGCCAGGTGGCCCGCTACGAGACCACCGGCGACCTTCCGCCGCTGCCCGAGTCGGCGCTCCGCGGCCCCAACCCCGATGCCTGAGGGGCACACCCTCCACCGGCTCGCCCGCGACCTGGCCGGTGCCTTCGGTGGCCGGAGGATCCGGGTGTCCAGCCCGCAGGGACGGTTCGCCGCCGACGCCGTACACCTCGACGGCGAGACGCTGGTCGGTGCGGAGTCCGCGGGCAAGCACCTCTTCGTCGAGTTTCCCGGTGAGCGCTTCGTGCACGTCCACCTCGGGCTGATCGGCAAGTTCGACATCGTCACCGGTCTGGACGAGGTGCCGCTGCCGGTGGGCCAGGTGCGCCTCCGGCTCGCCACCGACACGGCGTACGCCGATCTCCGCGGTGCCACCCAGTGCGACCTGGTCGACCTCGCGAAACGCGACTCCATCGTCGCGAAGCTCGGCCCCGACCCGCTGCGAGCGGACGCCGACCCGGGGCTGGCCTGGCGCCGGATCTCCAAGAGCCACCGGCCGATCGGCGACCTGCTGATGGACCAGGCGGTGCTCGCCGGCGTCGGGAACGTGTTCCGCGCCGAGGTGCTGTTCCGGCACCGCGTCCACCCGCTTCGACCCGGCAACACGATGCGCCAGCGCCAGTGGCAGGCGATGTGGGACGACCTCGTCGAGCTGATGGCGTACGGCGTCGCCACCGGCCGGATAGACACCGTCCGGCCCGAGCACACCCCCGAGGCGATGGGCCGGCCGCCGCGCGTGGACGACCACGGGGGAGAGGTCTACGTCTACCGCCGGACCGGCCAGCCCTGTCTGGTCTGCAGCACGAAGGTGTCGACGCAGGTGCTGGTCGGAAGGAATTTGTTCTGGTGTTCGCGTTGTCAACACGCGTTCAGGTCCCGGGCCATAGGGTAAAGGCGAATCGACCCGATAGGGACCCGTTGTCCGCAGCAGGGCTAATGAGCCGAGCAGGATGGGGCGTCCGTCTGCGTCGCAGGTGGCTGCGGCTCGCGCGGCGCTCCTCCGGCCTGCGCGCACTGTGGCTGATCACCCTGCTCACGTTGGCGATCTCGGCCCTGATCGCGAGCTACCCCCACTACTGGCCGATCTCGATGCTGGCCTTCCCGCTGGTGCTCGCGAGCCTCTGGGTCGACCCACGCCGGCTGCCCTGGTTCGTGGTGTTCCTGCTGGCGGTCGTGGCCGCGCTGGTGCCGGCGGAGGGAAAGATGATCAACTTCCGGGCGATCGTCGGCATCGTCACGATCTTCCTGCTCGGCCTTGTCATCTTGCTGACGGCGTTCCGGCGTACCCGGCTCGGGGTTGCGGGCGTGATCGGCGAGTCGATGCTGGTCGACCTGCGCGACCGGATCCAGAGCCAGGGCGAGCTGCCGGCGCTGCCGCGCGGCTGGTACGCCGAGAAGGCGCTCCGGTCAGCGGGCGGCACCAAGTTCGCCGGCGACTTCATGGTCGCCAGCACCAGCACCGACGGACGCCGGCTCGACGTGGCCGTGGTCGACGTCTCCGGCAAGGGCATCCAGGCCGGCACCCGTTCGCTGCTGCTCTCGGGTGCCTTCGGCGGGCTGCTGGCCGCGGTGCCGCCGGCGCGCTTCCTGGGCGCGGCCAACGACTACCTGCTGCGCCAGGGCTGGCTCGAGGGGTTCGCGACCGCCGTACAGCTCTCCCTGAACCTTGACGACGGCTCGTTCGAGATCCGCACGGCGGGCCACCCGCCGGCGGTGCAGCTCAACTCGGGGGCCGGCCGGTGGATGGTGCTGGCGACGGAGGGCCCGGTGCTCGGCATCCTCGAAGACGCCGAGTTCACGCCGGTCCGCGGGACGATGCGGCCGGGCGACGCCGTACTCCTCTACACCGATGGGCTGGTCGAGACTCCGGACCGGGAGATGGGGCTGGGCATCGACAAGCTGCTGGGCCAGGGCGAGCGGCTGCTGCGGGCCGGCTTCGACACGGGAGCCGCGCAGCTGATCGACAGGCTCGGGTCGGCCAACGACGACCGAGCGCTGTTGCTGGTCCACCGTCGTCGCTGAGTCGCCGCTGAGAGCGGCCCGGACCGGTGGCCCAAGGGTGGCTCAGCCGGTGGCGTGATTCGGTGTCGTCAGGTGGGATGTGGCACCATGACACCCGCACATTTCACGCGTGAGATGCGCGCGCGGATGTAGCTCAATGGTAGAGCCTCAGTCTTCCAAACTGATTACGCGGGTTCGATTCCCGTCATCCGCTCCAAGTGTCCGACGGAAGCTTTTCCCGGGGGCATCTTGGCGGGGCGTAGCGTAGTGGCTAGCGCGCCTGCTTTGGGAGCAGGAGATCGCAGGTTCGAGTCCTGTCGCCCCGACGCACGAACCATCCCATGCAGCCAGCACTGATCGATTTTGAGGAGACAACCTGTGAAGAGCGCCGTCGAGACCTTGAGCCCGACCCGGGCCAAGCTGACCGTCGAGGTGCCCTTCGAGGAGCTCAAGCCGAGCCTCGACGCGGCGTACACGGAGATTGCGAAGCAGATCAACGTCCCCGGCTTCCGGAAGGGCAAGGTGCCGCCCGCGGTCATCGACCGCCAGGTCGGCCGCGGCACCGTGCTCAACGAGGCGATCAACGACGTGCTGCCCAAGGCCTACATGGAGGCCCTGCAGGAGAACAACCTCGAGCCGCTGGCCCAGCCGGAGATCGAGGTGACCAGGCTCGAGGACAACGAGACCCTGGAGTTCACCGCCGAGGTCGACGTGAAGCCCGAGTTCGAGCTGCCGGCGTACGACGGCATCGCGGCCGAGGTCGAGGACGTCGAGATCTCCGACGCCGACGTCGACGAGCAGGTCGAGGCGCTGCGTGAGCGGTTCGGCACCCTGGCCGACGTCGACCGCGCGGCCGCCGACGGCGACTTCGTGACCATCGACCTCCAGGCGACCCAGGACGGAAAGCCGGTCGAGGGCGCCGAGGTCTCCGGCATGTCCTACAAGGTCGGGCGCGGCGGCATGCTCGACGGGCTCGACGAGGCGCTGGTCGGCATGAGCGCCGGCGACACGAAGACCTTCGCCTCCGAGCTGGTCGGTGGCGACCTGGTCGGCGAGCCGGTCGAGGTCGAGGTCACGGTCACCGCGGTGCAGGAGCAGGAGCTGCCCGCCTTCGACGACGAGTTCGCGCAGATGGCCTCGGAGTTCGACACCGCCGAGGAGCTCTCCGCCGACGTCCGTGAGCGGCTGGGTCGCGGCAAGCGGCTCGAGCAGGCCGCGGCCGCGCGCGACGCCGTACTCGAGAGGCTGCTGGAGAAGGTCAGCATCCCGCTGCCCGACACCCTGGTCACCGACGAGCTCAACGCGCGCCGCCAGAACGTCGAGGAGCAGCTCGCGTACGCCGGCATCACCATGGACAAGTACCTCGAGGACGAGGGCCAGACCCTGGAGGAGTTCGAGGCCGACCTCGACCGCCGGGTCCGCGACGCCGTCGCCGCCCAGTTCATCCTCGACGAGGTCGCGAAGAAGGAGGAGCTGGGCATCGACCAGGCCGAGCTCTCCCAGCACCTGGTCCGCCGCGCCCAGCAGGCCGGTCAGGACCCGCAGGAGTTCGCGAACCACATGTTCGAGCACAACCACATCCCGGACCTGGTCCAGGAGATCCTGCGCGGCAAGGCGCTGGCCACGATCGTGGAGTCCGCGGTCGTCAAGGATGCCTCCGGCAACGTGGTCGAGCTGAAGAACCTCCGCCCCGACGGCACCCTCGCCGACCCCGAGGAGGTCGCCGAGGCTGCCGCCGCGGCTGCGCCGGCCGACTCGGCCGAGGCTGCTGCCGCGGCTGCGCCGGCCGACTCGGCCGAGGACTCGACCGAGGCCTGACCCTCGCTCGGTACGACGACCCCGTCGCCCCTGTGGGCGGCGGGGTCGCGGTATTTCGGGCCGGGCGGCCCGGCCCCGACTTCGGCCCTAGGCCGAATCCGGGCCACCGGATGTGACCGACGTCGTTGCCGGGCACCCACGGCGACCCGGACAATTGCGGGCGTGACCCAGGCCCCCATCGCAGGACGATCCCGGGACGAGCGACCGGGAGTGGGCGGCGCCGAGGCGTTCCAGGGATCCGACGACGCGACCCTGCTGATCCCGCTGGTCACACGTCAGCCGGGCGGGCCCGGCGAGCGGCCGGTCGGCTCCGAGGCCGGAGCCGGTGCGCACAGCCAGGCGGGCGTCGACGGGCTGGCCGGCGCCGCGGTCGCGGTCACCGTGCAGGCGGGCGTCCGGCTGGTCCGGGTGGCGGCGGGGGTCGGGCTGCGGCTGGTCCGCCTGGGCGGCGCGCCGCTGGCGCTGGACTCGGGCGCGCTCGGCCGGGCCACCGCATCGCTGACGCCGGCGGGTCCGATGAGCTTCCTGCGCAGGCAGCGCGAACCCGAGGTGCCGGCTGCGCGGGTCGTCGTACGCGCGGCGGGGGTCGAGGTGCCTCTCGACCCCGACTCGCTCGACCGGGCCTTCCCGCACGCGGCCGACCGGCTGCTGGTGCTGCTGCCGGGCGTCGGCGGCACCGAGGAGGCCTGGGCGCGGGGGAGCGACGCGGTCGGCGGTACCTATGCGTCCCGGGTCGCGCAGCTGCTCGGGTGGACGCCGGTGCACGTGCGCACCGACCTCGGCTTCTCGGCTCACGACAACGGCGTGGCGGTCAGCGCGGCCGTGCAGCGACTCGTGGAGGCGTGGCCGCTGGGCGTACGCCGGATCGCGCTGCTCGGGCACGGCACCGGGGGCCTGGTGGCCCGGTCCGCCTGCGGAGTGCGCACCCTCCCCGGTGAGGACGGCCGGCCGGCCTGGACCGACCTGGTGAGCGACGTCGTCGTCCTCGACACTCCGCACCTGGTCACGGACACCGCCTCCGGGCTGCCCGTCGACCCGGTCGGCCTGGCGGTCGGGCTGGCCGGCGTACTCGACGAGCGGCTCGCGGGGATGACCCGAGACGCTGCCGTACGGATCGACGTACCGGTGCTGCCGCACGCCCGCTACCACGTCGTCAACGACGCGATGACGACCAACAAGAGCGCGGTCGGCGAGTTCCTCGGCGGGCTGCTGTGGTGGCGGCAGACGGCGACGGGTCGGTCCCGGCAGGCGTGGTCGCTCTTCCCGTCCGCGACCCACCACGTGCTGTCGACCCGGGAGTTCCCGCTGGTCAACCACCCCGAGGTGCAGCGCGCGCTGCTCACCTGGCTCTCCTGACTTCAGTGCACATGTGTGCACTCAGTGAGACGAGGGTCTCGTTGACGCCCGTGCTCCGCCCGGCCGACACTGCCGAGGTGACCTCTCCCGCGCCCATGCCCGTGCGCTCGGCCGAGCCCAGCCTGCTGACGGCCGTCGCGCTCGTCTCCGAGTACGCCGACCGGCTGGTCCTGGGCACGGTCCGCGACGTACACCGGGCGATCGCGCAGCGGGTCTGGAGCGTCGTCAACCCGTCGACCGCAGGGGCCGCGCGGGTGCCGCAGCTCGCCCACGACGCCATCTCCACGGTGGTCTACGGGTCCATCGGCGTGGGGCTCGGCACGGGCACGCTCGCCCTGCGGGCCGCGGCCGCGCGGGCGGAGCGGTACGGCGCAGGGCCGCGCCTCACCGGTCCGGCCGGCGAGGTGGTGCAGTCCGCTGTCAACGGGCTGATCGGCGACCGGCTGGCCGCCGACGCGTCACCGATGGCGATCGAGCTGGGGATCCGGCTCGGTGGCCGCGACGTACTCGTCGAGCGCGAGCAGCTCGCGGCGGCGTACCCGGACGCGACCGAGCGGGTCGCCGTTCTCATCCACGGGCTCGGCGAGAACGACACCCACTGGGGCTTCCGCCGCGACCAGGTCGGTACGACGTACGCCGACACCCTCACTGCCCTCGGCTGGACGCCCGTGGTGCTGCGGGTCAACACCGGCAGGTCGGTGCGCGAGAACGGTGCCGCGCTCAGTGGACTGCTCAGCGACCTGGTCGACGAGTGGCCGGTCGACGTACGCCGGATCGCGTTCGTCGGCCACTCGATGGGCGGGCTGATAGCGCGCGCGGCCTGCGCCGTGCGACCCGTCGGTCCGGTCGGCCCCGGCGACCCGGGCGACCCCTGCGGCGGCGTCGACCGGCCGCGGCCATGGACGTCGCTGGTCAGCGACCTGGTCTGCCTCGGTACGCCGCATCTCGGGGCTGACCTCGCGGCCGGAGTGACGATCGGGAGCCGGCTGCTCGGCGTACTCCCGGAGACGGCGGCGTTCTCGCGGATCCTCGACACCCGGTCGGCGGGCATCGTCGACCTGACCCGCGGGCTCGGCGTCGACGTCGCGCCGCTGCCCGGCGTGCGCTACCGCCTGGTCGCCGCCACCCTGGGGCGATCGACCAGGCATCCGCTGGGCGACCTGCTCGTGCGGGTGCCGTCGGCGACCGGCCGGTCGGGTCGCCGCCGGGCGCTCTTCCCTGACGCGGAGGTGCTGCACCTGCCGAGCACCGGGCACTTCGGCCTGCTCAACCACCCCGACGTACACACGGCGATGCGGCGCTGGCTGCGCTGACGGCGAGACGGCTACCGCCGAGTAGAACTTCCCGCTACCGTCGCTGCGACGCGACCCCGACGAAGGAGTGCCGGCGATGACCGGATCGCACGAACCCGACCGCGAGCTGCGCGCGGAGACCACGATCCGGGCCACGCCCGCCCAGGTGTGGGCGACGCTGACCGACCTGGCCCGGATGCCCGAGTGGAGCCCCGAGCTGGTGAAGATGGTCCCGCTGAAGGGCGGCGGCCTGCGCGAGGGCCAGTGGTACGCCGGCATCAACCGGCGCAAGTACGTCGTCTGGCCCACCCGCAACGTCGTGGTGGCCGTCGAGCCCGAGCGCAGCCTGGTCTGGGACACCCGGACCAGCGGGGCCCGCTGGGTCTTCGAGCTGGAGCAGGACGGCGACGCGACCCGCGTCGTACACCGGCGGCCGGTGCCGAAGGCGCTGACCCTGAGCAGCCGCCTCGTCGCGTCGCTTGCGCTCGGCGGCATCCCCGAGCACGCCGACGAGCTCGAGGCCGGAATGGCGACCACGCTCGACCGGCTCAAGGCCGCCGTCGAAGGCTGAGCCGCGCCGGACCTCCTTCGGCAGGGCGTGGTTGCGCGCGCCGGGCCGGGATAATCCGCTGTTGGCGAACAGGGCCGGACTTCCCGTGGTTGTCTCCCTGGTTCGGGCTAGGGTCGCACTCGTGAACCACACCAGCGATGAATCCCACAGCCCCCGAGGGCCGCAGCTGAATGGTGGCGGCCAGTCGTACGGGCTCGACGACAACGTCTACCAGCGGCTGCTGCGCGAACGCATCGTCTTCCTCGGCTCCGAGGTCCGCGACCAGAACGCCAACGCGATCTGCGCCCAGCTCCTGCTGCTCTCGGCGGAGGACCCCGAGGCCGACATCTTCCTGCACATCAACAGCCCGGGTGGCTCCGTCGACGCCGGCATGGCGATCTACGACACGATGAACTACATCCCCAACGACGTCGCGACCGTCGGCATGGGCCTGGCCGCCTCGATGGGGCAGTTCCTGCTCTGCGCCGGCACCAAGGGCAAGCGCTACGCCCTGCCGCACGCGCGGATCATGATGCACCAGCCGTCTTCCGGCATGGGCGGCTCGGCCTCCGACATCAAGATCCAGGCCCAGCAGTCCCTGCACATCAAGAAGGTGCTGCTCGAGCTGATCGCGGAGCACACCGGCCAGACGATCGAGCAGGTGATCGCCGATGCCGACCGCGACCGCTGGTTCACCGCGGAGCAGGCGATGGACTACGGCCTGGTCGACCAGGTCATCAAGAGCGCCCGCGACGCCGCCGACGAGGGCCGGCCGGCCCGCACCAAGAGCTGAGGACACGATGAACTACTACATCCCGCAGTGGGAGGAGCGTACGTCGTACGGCTTCCGCCGGATCGACCCCTACGCCAAGCTCTTCGAGGAGCGCATCATCTTCCTCGGTACGCCGATCAGCGACGACATCGCCAACGCGGTGATGGCGCAGCTGCTGTGCCTGGAGACGATGAACCCCGACCAGGACATCCAGATCTACATCAACAGCCCAGGCGGATCGTTCACGGCGCTGACCGCGATCTACGACACCATGCGGTTCGTGAAGCCCGACATCCAGACCGTCTGCCTGGGCCAGGCGGCCTCGGCGGCGGCGATCCTGCTCGCCGCGGGCGCGCCCGGCAAGCGGCTGGCGCTGCCCAACAGCCGGATCCTGATCCACCAGCCCTACACCGAGGGCACCTTCGGCCAGACCTCCGACATCGAGATCCAAGCCAACGAAATCCTGCGGATGCGTGAGTTGTTGGAGAAGATGATCTCCGATCACTCCGGCAAGAGCATCGAGCAGGTCAGCCACGACATCGAGCGTGACAAGATCCTGACCGCGGAACAGGCGGTCGAGTACGGCCTGATCGATGCGGTTCTCGAGTCGCGCAAGGGCACGCCCGCCCTCGCCTGACCCGGGGCCGGCCCGCCCCTGACCGGGCGGGTGTTGTCCACAAGTCGGCCCGTGTCACCTCCTGCAAAGGGGGGTGACACGGGGTACCGTCGAAGAGCTTGAACGCACGACCGCTTGTCGCCGGTCCCCCCGGCCTAGACGTAAGGATGATCGCCCGTGGCACGCATTGGTGACGGAGGCGACCTGCTGAAGTGCTCTTTCTGTGGGAAGAGCCAGAAGCAGGTTCGGAAACTGATCGCCGGACCGGGTGTCTACATCTGTGACGAGTGCATCGATCTCTGCAACGAGATCATCGAGGAAGAGCTGAGCGAGGGCACCGAGGTCAGCCTCGAGGAGCTGCCCAAGCCGAAGGAGATCTTCGAGTTCCTCAACTCCTACGTGATCGGCCAGGAGCAGGCCAAGAAGTCGCTCGCGGTCGCGGTCTACAACCACTACAAGCGCGTCCAGGCGGGCGTCTCCTCGATCGCCGCCGGCAAGCACGCCAGGGATGACGTCGAGGTCGCCAAGTCCAACATCTTGGTGATCGGCCCGACCGGCTGCGGCAAGACCTACCTCGCGCAGACGCTGGCGCGAATGCTCAACGTCCCGTTCGCGATCGCCGACGCCACCGCGCTGACCGAGGCCGGCTACGTCGGCGAGGACGTCGAGAACATCCTGCTCAAGCTGATCCAGGCCGCCGACTACGACGTCAAGAAGGCCGAGACCGGCATCATCTACATCGACGAGATCGACAAGGTGGCCCGCAAGGCGGAGAACCCCTCGATCACCCGCGACGTCTCCGGTGAGGGCGTCCAGCAGGCGCTGCTGAAGATCCTCGAAGGCACCACCGCGTCGGTGCCGCCGCAGGGCGGCCGCAAGCACCCGCACCAGGAGTTCATCCAGATCGACACCACGAACATCCTGTTCGTCGTGGGCGGCGCGTTCGCCGGCCTGGAGCACATCATCGAGCAGCGGGTCGGCAAGAAGTCGCTGGGCTTCACCGCCGAGGTGCGCGGCGCCGCCGAGCGCGAGGCCGAGGACCTGCTCTCCCTGGTGCGTCCCGAGGACCTCATCAAGTTCGGCCTGATCCCGGAGTTCATCGGCCGGCTGCCGCTGATCGCGAGCGTCAACAAGCTCGACAACGAGGCTCTGGTGCAGATCCTCACCGAGCCGAAGAACGCGCTGGTGAAGCAGTACCAGAAGCTCTTCGACCTCGACGGCGTCGACCTCGAGTTCGCCGAGGACGCCGTACAGGCGATCGCCGACCGGGCGATGGAGCGGGGCACGGGAGCCCGCGGCCTGCGGGCGATCATCGAGGAGGTGCTGCTCCACGTGATGTACGACGTGCCTTCGCGTGGCGACATCGGCAAGGTGATCGTGACCCGCGAGGTCGTGGCCGACAACGTCAACCCGACGCTGATCCCGCGCGAGACCAAGAAGAAGAAGTCTGCCTGAGCCCGGAGCCTCCGGCGGCGTTCTGTCCAGCGCGATCCCGCGCTGGCTAGTCATTTGGAACTACTTTGACGGCGCTTCTTGCCTGCGCCCCCGGTGGTCACGACAGAATTGGACCCGTGTCCGTCGAGCACAAGCGCCCCCTCTACGCCTTCATCCTGGTAGCCGTCGTCTGCGGCATCGTGATCGGGCAGACGCTGCGATCTCAGGGCCTGGAGGGTGTCCTGCGTCCGTTCGCCCGGCCGTTGGCGATGATCACCGGTTCGTCGTTCGCCCCGGCCACCGCCACCGAACCAGAGCCAGAGGCGTCACGCGCCGCGGCCGGCCGAGAAGGTTCCGCGCACGGCACGCTGCCGGGTGTGAGCGACAACCGGATCCTGAGCGGTCTCGTCAAGCACCGTCCCGGCGCCGACAGCGGTGCGCCCGGAGAGTCCTCGGAGCACGCCTGGTCCGCCTTCTGCTCGCACTTCCCGGCCGATGACCAGGGCCGCGAGGCGGCTCGCTCCCGCAGCGTCGGCGACCAGGGTCGCACTCGCTCATCGGAGATGCGCGAGTTGGCGTTGCACCTCGGGCTGCCGTGGCGCTTCGACCTCTGCGCCGACCTGGCTCCGACGACGAGTAGCCGCCCTCACTACTGAGATGTGAACGGGGGGCGGAACGGCTTGACGCCGATCCGCCCCCGTTGCTTGATGCTTGTCGGGTGCCCCGCTCAGGAGGCGGGCGTGGCCTCGGCGAGCTCGGCGGCGACGGTCAGCTCGTCGCCGTCGCCAGGCGTGAACACCAGCTCACCGGTGATCTTGCCGGCCTGCCGCAGGTCGGACTCGGCCTGCCGCGCGGCCGCCACCAGCGCCTCCGGGCCACCGATCTCGACCCTGGACAGCTCGGCCCGCATCGATACCTTGGCCTGCGACTTGGCGCCGCGGATGCCGGTGAGGGCCGAGGCGACCGCGTCGATCATGCTGCCGTCGGCGGCACCCGCCGCGCCCAGGTCTGTCGAGGTCGGCCAGGCGGCCAGGTGCACCGAGCCGTCCTGCCACCACGACCAGACCTCCTCGGTCACGTAGGGCAGGTAGGGCGCGAGCAGCCGGAGCTGCACGTGGAGGGCCAGCGCCAGCGCGGCGCGGGCCGAGTCGGTGGCCGGGCCGCCGTCCTCGGCGTACGCGCGCTCCTTGACGAGCTCGAGGTAGTCGTCGCAGAACTCCCAGAAGAACTTCTCGATGGCTTCCAGCGCGCCGGTGTAGTCGTAGGCCTCGAACGCCTCGGTGGCCTTGGTGATGACCCCGGCCAGCCGGCCGATCAGGGCGACGTCGACCTGTTCGGCGACCGCGGAGGCGGTCGGGTTGGTGGCGCCGACCGAGCCCAGGACGAACTTCGAGGCGTTGAGGACCTTCATCGCGAGCCGGCGGCCGACCTTCATCTGGGTCTCGTCGAAGGGCGAGTCCATGCCCGGTCGCACCGCGGCGGCCCGCCAGCGGACGGCGTCGGCCCCGAACTTCTCGAGGATGTCGGTCGGCACCACGGCGTTGCCCTTGGACTTCGACATCTTCTTGCGGTTGGGATCGAGGATCCAGCCGGACAGCATTGCGTGCGTCCACGGCGTCACGCCGTTCTCGAAGTGGGCGCGCACGACGCGGGAGAACAGCCAGGTGCGGATGATCTCGTGGGCCTGCGTGCACAGGTCCATGGGGAAGACCCGGCCGAAGAGGTCGTCGTCGACCGACCAGCCGCCCGCGATGTGGGGGGTGAGCGACGAGGTCGCCCAGGTGTCCATCACGTCCGGATCGCCAGCGAACCCGCCGGGCTTGCCGCGCTGGGACTCGTCGTACCCATGCGGCGCGTCGGTGGAGGGGTCGATCGGGAGCTCGGCCTCGCTCGGCAGCAGCGGGTGGTCGTAGTCGGGCTCACCGTCGGCGTCGAGGGGATACCAGACCGGGAACGGGATCCCGAAGAACCGCTGCCGCGAGATCAGCCAGTCGCCGTTCAAGCCGCCGACCCAGTTGTCGAAGCGGTGCTTCATGTGCGCCGGGAGCCAGGTGATCTCGGTGCCGTGGTCGAGCATCTCCTGGCGGAGCTCGCGGTCGCGGCCGCCGTTACGGAGGTACCACTGCCGGGTGGCCACGATCTCGAGCGGCTTGTCGCCGCGCTCGTAGAAGTTCGCCATCCGGGTGGTCGGCGTCGGCTCGCCGTCGAGGTCGCCCGACTCGCGCAGCAGGCCGACCATCGCCTCGCGCGCGGAGAAGATGGTCTTGCCGGCGAGCTCGGCGTACGCCGTCGCCGCGGCCCCGTCGGTGAGCCAGGCCGGAGTCTCGCGGTGCAGCCGGCCGTCGCGGCCGACGACGGTGCGGACCGGCAGCTGGAGCTCGCGCCACCACATCACGTCGGTCAGGTCGCCGAAGGTGCAGCACATCGCGATGCCGGCGCCCTTCTCCATCTCGGCCGCGTGGTGCGCGACGACCGGGATCTCGACGCCGAAGATCGGCGAGGTGACCGTCGTACCGAAGAGCGGCTGGTAGCGCTCGTCGTCGGGGTGCGCGATTAGCGCCACGACCGCGGGGATGAGCTCTGGGCGGGTGGTCTCGATGTGGACCGGCTCGCCGTCCGGCCGGTGGAAGGCCACGCGGTGGTAGTGGCCGGGGTACTCCCGCGCCTCGATCTCGGCCTGGGCCACGGCGGTCTGGTCGGTGACGTCCCAGACGGTCGGGGCCTCCTGGAGGTAGGCCTCGCCGCGCGCGAAGTTGCGCAGGAAGGCGCGCTGGCTGATCGTCTGCGCCCGGGGGCCCACGGTGGTGTAGGCCAGCGACCAGTCGACCGAGAGGCCGAGGGTGTTGAAGAGCGACTCGAAGACCGTCTCGTCCTCCTCGGCAAGTGCCTCGCAGAGCTTGACGAAGTTCGGGCGGTCGACGGGGACCTGCTTCTTCGGGTCCGGCTTCTCCGGCGGGGTGAAGTCGGGGTTGTAGGGCAGGCTCGGGTCGCAGCGGACGCCGTAGTAGTTCTGGACCCGGCGCTCAGTGGGCAGGCCGTTGTCGTCCCAGCCCATGGGGTAGAAGACCGCCTTGCCGGTCATCCGCTGGAAGCGCGCGATCAGGTCGGTGTGCGTGTAGCTGAAGACGTGCCCGACGTGCAGGCTGCCCGAGACGGTCGGCGGGGGAGTGTCGATCGAGTAGACCTTCTCGCGCGGCTGGGTGCGGTCGAACTTGTAGGTGTCGTCCGCCTTCCAGCGCTCGCCCCACTTCGTCTCCAGGCCCTCCAGAGCCGGCTTGTCCGGTACGACGACGGCACGCCGGTCGGGCGTCGTCGGCGTGGACAGGTCGGGTGTCTGGATGTCAGTCATGGGCGAAATGGTACGGGCGAGCGCGGGTCCAGGGAAAACCTGTTCCGAGCGGGTCGGCGGCTGGACTAGCCTGCCGACGTGTCGTCGTACTCCTTCTCGTTCACGTGCGACCCCGGCACCTTCCTCGCCGCGGCGGGCGATCTCCTGGCCGTGGACCCGGTCGTGACGACCGTGGTCGGGACGGTGACGAGGCGGCTCCTGGCCGACGCGGCGTCCGGCGCCGAGCCACCCGAGGGGCAGCCGCGGTGGTGGGTCGTCGTACACGATGAGACTGGCGAGGTGGTGAGCGCGGCGATGCGTACGGCGCCGTTCCCGCCGTACCCGATATACCTGCTCCCGATGCACGAGGCGGCCGCGGCCGGGCTGGCCCGGGAGCTGCATGCCCGGGGCGAGGAGGTGCTGGGCGCGAACGGCTCGCGACCGGCCGTCGACGTCTTCGCCGACGAGACCGCTCGGCTGGTCGGGCGGCAGGCCTCGGTCGGCATGCACACCAGGCTGTTCGTGCTCGACGAGCTGGTCGAGCCGGCCGTCGTACCCGGGCGGCTGCGGGTGGCCGAGGACGACGATGTGGACCTGGCGATCGAGTGGTTCGCGGCGTTCCACCACGATGCCGACCTGCAGGCCGGGAGGGAGCCGGGGCAGGTCGGGGAGTTCTTCCGCGACCGCGACGAGATGCTGCGCCGGATCCGGGAGGGGCGGCTGTGGTTCTGGCTGGACGAGTCGGGTGAGCGGGTGCACATGACCGGCGCCAACCCGCCGGAGTCCGGGGTCGCTCGGGTCGGGCCGGTCTACACGCCCCCGGCGGCCCGCGGCCGGGGCTATGCCAGCGTCGTCGTCGCCGCGGTCAGCCGGATGATCCTCGACTCCGGAGCCCGGGCCTGCCTGTTCACCGACCAGGCCAACCCGACGTCCAACAAGATCTACCAGAACCTCGGCTACCTGCCCGTGGTCGACCAGGCCAACCTGGTCATCGAGTAGCCTGCCCGCCGCGGGACGTCATCCGGAGCGAGCCGTCTATGGCTCCGTCCGGATGACGTCCTGGGGAAGTCGGGCGGTCAGCAGGTGGTGTCGCCGGTCTCCTCGGTGACCCAGCCCTGGATGGTGTGGATGAAGCCGTGCCAGCACCCCGACTCGGAGCGGTCGGTGAAGTCGTGCTCCGACCAGCCGGTGGCCTTGCGCTGGTCCCGCGGCACCAGGTAGTTCCAGGTGGCGGTGCCGTCGAACGCGTGGTTCCAGGTGTGCCACGGGCCGCGCCGGTTGCCGGTCCGGGTGTCCTCGCTGCCCTTGTCGTTCAGCGACATCGTCGTGGTGATGTCGCCGGCCTCGGTGACGTCGATGACGCCGTCGAGCAGGTAGCGGTAGTTCCACCGCGCGACCGTCGGCGTCGCGGTCCCGACCTGCGTCTTGACGAAGCCGGCGTCGGTCAGCTCGGCCTGCTCGCCGTCGGTCCACTCGCCGTCGGTCCAGTAGTGGTGCGACTGCTCCCCGACCTCGCGGCTGACCGTCGTGGTCACCTTGCCGTGGGAGGTCTGGGCGTAACCGCTCACGGTCAGCGCGTGGCTGCCGTCGAGGTCCGCGGTGAAGTAGTCGCCGTCGGTGCCGTTGGTGTTGACCACCGACGGGGCGGTCTCCTTGACCGAGGTCACGGCACCGGTCACCCGGGTCGAGCCGGCGTCGCGCCAGGCCTCGAACCCGGTCGGGACCGACCAGCCGCTGCCGGCCGCGCCCACGACCTTGATCGCGACCTGGTGGGCGGCGCCGTCGGTCAGGGTGCCGACGAACGGGGTCAGGTCGACCTCCACCGGGCTGATGTCGAAGGCGCGCGGGGCCGGGAGCACGTACCAGACGAACGGGTTGGACCAGCCGCCCGTGTAGATGTGCGGGTACGGCGTCGCGATGCCGGCGAGTCGCCCGTCGACGTACACCTGGACCTCGCGCCAGGGGCCCTGCGCGGTCTTGCACCAGTAGTCGTCCGGGTTGTCCTCGGGGGCCGCGGTGTACCAGAACTCCTCGCACCCGCCGCCGGACCCGGTCGCGTACACCTCGGCGAGCAGCCGTTCGG
>DASXRJ010000134.1:0-12555 GCA_036506675.1 Nocardioides sp.
TCCCTCTGCACCGTCTCGCCACCCCCGAAGAGGTCGCAGACGCCGTCCTCTTCCTGGCGTCGTCGGAGTCGTCGTACATCACCGGAGCAGTCCTCCCGGTCGACGGCGGGTACACCGCCTTCTAGGTGTGATGTCCGGTCACGGGGTCAGCCGAGGACGCGGACCAACTTCTTGTGCACGAACTCCGCGATGCCCAAGCGGCCCAGCTCGCGTCCGATGCGGCGTGCCGTCGCCGGTAGGGGAGCGTTGGTGCCGCGACCTGCGTATCGGCGACCACTGGGAGTCATCGGCCAGGTTGACTTCCGAGCTGTCGAAGGCTTACTGAGCTCGACACTGACTGGTGCACCCCGGGGGTGCACGCCCCCGAGGAAACGGGAGCTAACCGGAGGCAACGGGAGGCCGCTTTGACGCTCAGGACGGCGATTGCCATGTGATTGAGCCTGGTTGTCCTACGGTTCAACTCCCCCCTCGCGCACGTGTGACCGGCCCCGGGTCTACGATCCGGGGCTTCGTCCATTTCGGGCTGCCCAACCTTGCGTGCGCGGGTCGCCTCCACGATGTTCGGTTGTCACCGTTCCCTCGGCGTGGCCCTCCTTGTGGTCGCACGATCCTTGGTCTCAGTCACCTATGTCGCTCGGCACACCTCTGGCGATCACCTGCCGGCGACTTTCTCGGCATCCTGGGTCCGGGCGGAGTCGTAGGGACGCCAGCGTTGATTTCAAGCACAGTCCGTTGGGCTGCCGCTGCAGGAAGTCACCGCGGGCAAGGAAGGTTCGAAGTCCCAGGTCTCGGTCGTGGCCAAGGAGCTCGACGAGGACCTTGAGGACCTCGCATCGGGCGGCTGACAGACGTAGACGCGCCACGTGTCGTCGACGCCCTGCAAGGAAGTTCCCGGCCGTTGCTCAGCACCTCGAGATCAGACCACCTGGTTCAGCACGCTGGCTGGCACGTCGGGTCTTTCCAGGGCGACGAAGTGGCCGGCGTGCGGCACCTCTGTGAAGTCGGCGGTGGGGAGTAGTTGTCTGTTGGCCTGCCGGTCCGAGGGTCGAGACCAGTCCTTCTCTCCATAGATGAGGTGGATCGGGGCGCTGACGTCGGGATAGCGGGCGCGGGCCGCGATGAGACTGGGGAGGTTGGCGTACACGGCGCGGGCGACGGCCGGATAGCCGGGTCGGCGGCCGACCTTGAGCAGTTCATCGAGGTAGTCCTCCCGAAGCGCGGTCTTGTCGCCGAGGCCGCCCCGGAGCACGGCGCGCATGATGGGCTTGGGCTCCACTGCGGCGACCCGCGGGCCGATGCCGGGCGCGAGGACACCGGTGACGATCACTCGGGCCAGGAGACTGGACCGGGCGATCCCGCCGGCGTAGTCGTAGGGGTTGATCGCCACGACCCGTTCGACCCGCTCGGGGAGGTCGGCCGCTGTGGTGAGGGCGAGTACGGCTCCCATGGACTCACCCAGCAGGGTCACGTCGCGGAGATCGAGCTGGGTGACGAGCTCCTTGACGGCGGCGCGCATGGCCGGCTCCTGGTAGGAGGCGCCGGGCACGATCTGGGAGAAGCCCATACCTGGTAGGTCGAGCGCGTAGACGGTGTACCGGTCCTGGACCAGCGGGATGAGGTGGCGGAAGTGCTCGGCCTGGGTGCGGACGGTGTGCAGCATGACCAATGGCGCGCCTGTTCCTCCCGTGAGGTAGCGGAGCCGGCCCTGGCCACGACTGTCGGACCCGGTCGGATCGAGGAAGTGACTGCTGGTTCCGGGGATGCTGATGCGGGACTCGGTGTCGCTGCTCTCGGGCATGGTGGTCTCCTCGGACGCCGAATGGACCGCGGGGTCAGCCGGCCAGTCGGTTGAGCTTGCGGATCTGCTTGTCGAAGGCGCGGGAGGGTACGACGCGGCGCAGGACGCTGACCCGCCCGGCCGTCGAGCCGGCGGTGTACCGCAGCTTCGGCTTTGAGTCGGTGGCAGCGGCGACGATCACCTTCGCGACCACGGCCGGATCGTCGGCGTCGCGCATGGCCGTGGCCAGCACCTCGCGCGAGACGTCGCGCTGTGCGGCGTACACCGGCAGGGGAGAGTCGGGTGCCAGGCTGTTGGTCTCGAACCCCGTGCTGGTGTAGGCCGGCTCGACCAGCAGCACCCGGACGCCGTGCTCGCGAAGCTCGTGGTCGACCGACTCCGAGTAGCCCTCGATGGCGTGCTTGGTCGCGGCGTAGATGGCCATGAAGGGGGCGGGGATCAGCCCGAGCACCGAGGAGACGTTGACGACACGGCCCCCGCCCTGGGTGCGCATGTGGGGCAGCACCGCGTTGGTCATCCGGATCAGGCCGAAGACGTTGATGTCGAAGACCTCCTTGGTCTGGCTGATCGAGCTCTCCTCGCCGGCGCCGGCCGTACCGACGCCCGCGTTGTTGACCAGGACATCGATCCGCCCGGACCGATCGATGACCTGGTCGACCAGCGAGCGGACGGACTCGTCGCTGGCCAGGTCGAGGTCGAGGAACGTGACCCCGGCGAGCGGCTCGGCGTTCGCCGCGTTGCGGCTGGTGCCGACCACTTTGAAGCCGGCGTCGATGAGGGCGAGCGCTGATGCCCGCCCGATTCCGGAGGAGGCGCCGGTGACGAGGGCCACTGGGTGAGCTGTCTGCATGTTGGTTCCTTCGTCTGTGGGCATGACTATGAGGTGGGCTGTGCCGGGTCGCCGGTGCTCAGTCCGACTCGATCCGGACCGGGTGGTCGGCGTCCGGAAGGACGCATGCGACGAGGTCGCGCAGGTCTTGGGGGATGGAGGGGTTTTCGGGTGCTTTCAGCGCCATCAGCACCGTGAGCAGCATCCCGTGTGCGATGAAGTCTCGAGCCAGACTGGCCGGCAAACCGGCCTCGAGCAGCAGGCTGTTGAGGCGACCCAGGCATTCTCGTGCCCGGGTGCGGATCATTGGGCTGTCGGCGGCGGCGAAGCCTTGAAGGAGGACGAGCGCCAGGTCGCGGTCTCGTAGCAGGTCGCTGTAGACGCTGCCGAGACCGCTGCGATCGGCCGCACGTGAGCCGTCGAACGCCGGGTCGCCGACGACGGCCGCGAAGCTGTCGTAGACCGTGGCGGCGGCCCGGTCGTACGTGGCCAGGAAGAGGTCCTGTTTGGTGCCGAAGATCCTGATCACGTAGGGCTGGGAGACCTGGGCCTCTCGCGCAATGGTGTCGGTGGAGGTGCCGGCGAAGCCGGTTCTCGCGAAGGAGCGGGTGGCGGCGGCGAGGACGAGTTCTCGGCGCGCGTCCGCGGCCATCCGCGCGGGTCGTGAGGTGGAGCGGCTCGACTCCTCGCGAGTCGGGGTCATGTGGTTGAGCCCTCCGTGACAGCATCGGTCACAGTTTCGGGCGCCGGTCGGGGCCGCATGCCGACCGCGGCGCCGGAAGCGGCGACCAGCACGAGTGCCGCCACGAGCCACGTCTCCCGGAACCCGTCGACCGCCCCTGGACCGACGTGGTCACCGACCAGGGCGAACAGGATGCTGATGCCCACCACGAAGCCGATCTGGCGTGCCATCGTGACCACGCCGCTGCCGGTCGCCGCCATCGACGCCGGGAGGTCGTGGGTGGAACCGGCCATCAGGTTGGGCAGCGCCAGACCGACGCCGACCCCGCCGATCAGCCAAGCGGGCAGGTAGGCGGTCAGGTAGGCCGGGGACTCGCCCATCCGGGTCGCGACGACGGTGCACCCGAGTGCGCAGATCAACGATCCCGCGGTGACCAACCGGCTCGGTGACGCGGTGGGCAGCAACCGCTGGGTGAGCACCGCTGTCACAGGCACCAGCAGTGGACCCACCGCGACGGCGAACCCGGTCCGCAGCACGCCGTATCCCCAGACCTGCTGCATCCACAGCACGCCGACCAGGAGGTTGGCCGCGAAGCTGACGTTGAAGAGGAACATCGCGAGCACCGACCAGCGGAACGTGCGCACCCGCAGCAGCGCCGGGTCGATCACCGGCGAGGCGTGTCGCGAGGAACGCCAACAGAACAGGGCCGCGGCCAGGACTGCGAGCCCGAACGCCACCCAGGTCCGCCCACCGGTCCAGCCCCACTCGTGGCTCTTGACCAGACCCAGGGCCAGCAGGCCGGCCGCGCCCGCGATCAGGGCGGCGCCGACCAGGTCGGGCGCGGGTGCGTCGTCATCGACCGGCTCGTCGCGGACCACTCGGGCCGCGGCAAGCAGGATCAGCAGCCCGACCGGGACGTTGATGAGGAACACCCAGCGCCACGAGAGCTCAGTCAGTAGGCCGCCCACGGTCGGGCCGATCGCGGCGGCCACGGCGCCCACCGCCGCCCACACCCGGACGCCGACCAGACGACGCTCCGAGGGCAGGGCGGAGAGCAGGATGCCCAGACTGGTCGGGGTCATCGCCGCCGCACCCACGGCCTGCAGCGCCCGGAACGCCACCAGCGCCCACACATCGCCGCTCAGGGCGCAAGCCGCGCTGCTTGCGGTGAACACGGCGACCCCGAACAGGAAGGGCCGGCGACGGCCGTAGCGATCGGCCAGCCGCCCGAACGGCACCATCAGCGCAGCAAACACCACGGCGTACGCGTTGAGCACCCAGCTCACGTCGCCCGGCGACGGTCCGTTGACCAAGCCGACCCCCAGGTCGCGCCCGATCTGGTCGAAGGCCACGTTGACCACGAAGAGGTCCAGGCTGGAGAGGAAGGCCGCCCCAACGGTGACGAGCAGCACCGCGCGTGCCGACGACGCGCCGGTACGCACTGCACTCATCGTCTGACTTGTGCTCGGCATAGTCAGCCATGCTAGAGGCCTGGCTATGCTATCCGCAAGTCAGCGAGTAACATGTCCCCATGGCTTTACGTTTGACCGGACGGTTGGCCCGTCGCCGCGGGGCTGTCGGCGATCGTTGCCCCATCGACCGCACGCTGCAGATCGTGGGGAGCCGTTCGGCTTTCCTCCTGCTCCGGGAGGCCTTCTACGGCGCCACCCGCTTCGACGACCTGGTCCGCCTCACGGGCTTCACCGAGGCAGTCGCCGCCAAGCGGCTCAAGGAGCTCGTCGACCACGGTCTGCTCGAGCGCCGGCCCTATCGCCAGCCGGGTCAACGCACCCGGCACGAGTACGTCCTCACCGAACGCGGCCACGACCTGCTCCCCGCGCTGCTCGCCCTCGCCCAGTGGGGACGCACGCATTCACCCCACAAGGGTGGCCCCACACTTCTGCACGACGGCTGCGAGGCCGAGGTGCGGGTCGTGATGCAGTGCGACGCGGGGCACCGCGTGGTCGAGGACGAGCTGGTCCTCACGAGCTGAGGTCGGCGCGATGGCTCGTCATCTGAGCCACTGATCGCCCGCAGCCGGGTTCCCGGCCGCGGCACCGGCATCGCCGCGGCGCGCCACCTGGCCGGCGCGACCGATGTGCAACGAGCGACGAGCTCCTGGGTGCCGCGACACCCAGGGGCGGCACGACCGTAGCGAAGCCACTGGTGAGGATAGCCAGGTGTGCGCCCGCTACCGTGGCCCGACCGGCTGTCGAAGCTGGATCAACTGAACACTGGCTGATGCACCCCTGGGGTGCACACCCCCGACGAAACGGGAGAGAACCGGAGGCAACGGGACGTCCAGTCCACGCTCAGGACGGTGGTTTGTGCCTGATGGAGCGTGGTGGTCCTACGGTTCAGCTCCCCCCTCGCGCACGTGAAGCGAAGGCCCCGGTCAGTAGACCGGGGCCTTCGTCGTCAGTTGGTGGGTGGGGCCATCCGGCCCGACGACGACGTGCGCTCACCGCGGCCGATCAGCTTGGCCCCGAGCCGTCGCCTCCGGCCCCTGCCCGAGCACTTGTGGCACGGCCGGTGTGCGTTCCGGAACACCGCTCCGGAGTGGCGGCCACGGCCGTCGCAGGCGCTGCAGTTCGTGTAGGGATGCAGGAGGATCGAGAGCACGTATCCGCCCAGCACGATGGCGGCGACTGCTGCCACTTCCATCGTCGGCTCTCCTTGGTCTGCTGTGCCCCTGTTTGCGCACTCTACGTCCGGGTTTGGGCGATGTGTACCTTTCGGCGCCGACATTGGCGATCTGTGGTGTCCAGGTGCGCGGAGACGGACGTACCGAACGGGCGAGCCGCTGCGGCTCTGCCGCCTGCGGGTGCGGTGTCGGGGGGCGTTGGGTACGTCCGGCTACGAGGTCTCCTTAGGCGGCCTTGCGGGAAAGGGGGGCGACCGTGGGGCTGGCAGGATGTGCGCGTGACTATCGAGACCACTCCCGCGCGCACGGTCGCCTACGGCGACGACCCCGCCCAGGTCTACGACGTGCTGGCGCCCGCCGCCCCGCGAGACACCACCGTGCTGGTCGTGCACGGCGGCTTCTGGCAGGCCGACGTCGACCGGGCGCACACGGCCGAGCAGGTGGCCGGCCTGGCCGCGGCGGGCTACCACGTGGCTGTGGGTGAGTACCGCCGCTGGTCCGCCACCGACCAGGGCTGGTGGCGCGAGACTCTGGCCGACGTCGAGTCGCTCGTGCGGGCGGTCGCCGCCGACGCCGGCCTGCCCGACCGGCTGGTCGTGATGGGCCACTCGGCCGGCGGGCAGCTGGCCGCCTGGGCCGCGGGTCAGCCGTGGATCGCGGAGTGCCGAGTGGCCGGGGTCGTCTCGCTGGCCGGCTGCGTGGATCTGGCCGTGGTCGACCGGCTGCAGCTGGGCGACGACGCGGCGCGAGCGTTCCTCGGCGGCGGGCCCGACGTCGTGCCCGAGGCGTGGGCGGCCGCCGACCCGGCGCGGGCGCTGCCGGTGGTGCCGGTCCGGCTGGTCAGCTGGGACGACGACGAGGAGGTCCCGGTCGAGGTGTCGAGGTCGTACGCCGCGCGGTTCGCGACCGCGGAGGTGACCCTGGACGTCATCCCGGGTGTCGCCCACTTCGCCTACCTCGACCCCACCGATCCGGTCTGGCCGCACGTGCTCGCGACGGTCGAGTCGCTGCTGGGCTGAGCGGCTAGCTTTGCCGGGTTGCCAGCACGGTGTAGCCGGCCGGCAGCGAGCGCCGGCCGGTGAGGGCCAGCAGGAGCTCGCCCGACGTCGGGCCGGCGAGCGCGCCGGCGACGGCGAGGGACGTGCGCAGCGCGGTCGCCGGTACGTCGAGCGGCAGCCCGAGCGCCGCGGCCAGGTCACAGGTGTGTACGGCGAGCTCGAAGGTCCGGGTGGGGAGATACTCCGCCAGCGTCATCACGCCGAACGGAGTCGCGACCCGGGTGTCGCCGTCTGCCGCGTCGACCTCGGCGGACACCCGGGCCACCAGGTCGGCCACCGCGGTGGCCGGGTCGGGGCCGAGGTCGGCGCCCGCCGTACGACCTCGGTCGGCGACCGCCGCGTGGTCGGCGCTCGCGAGGCCGCGCCGCCAGTACTCCGCGGCGCTGTCGACCTCGACCGGGCCTCCCCCGTCGGCGCCGTCGGCGCCGCTGTCGAGGCCGCTGTCGAGGTAGGCGGCCAGATAGGTGCTGACCGTGCTCAAGGCTCGGCTCGTATGACCCAGCAGATCTCGCACCGTCCACTCGCCCAGCGCCGGCTCGGCGAGCCGCCCAGACGCCGACCCCGCCACGGAGACGAACCAAGCCGCAGCGTCCGCGAAGGCCAGCCGCCAGGCGGAGTCGGTCTCGCCGAGGGAGTTCGTCATTGGGGAGTCCATGGGCTCAAGGCTGACAGAACGCCGGTCGCGCAGCCGCCGAGCGGGCCGCCGACCAGTCGGCACGGGCGGCGGCAACGAACCACGGCGTAGATTGGCAGGGTTCCGTGGAGGTGGCGCATGGGTACGACGGCGCGCACCCGGCCGGCCCGAATGACGGCACGACAGACGACTGAGCTGTTGGACGAGTCGCCGGTCCGGTCGAGGTCGCTGTGGCTGGTGCCGCTCCTGGCCGCCCTGGGCACGGTCGCGCTGCTGGCCGGCGTACACCTCGCGTTCCAGCCGGGTGGCGGCGGTGGCGGGGGGCCGGACCGCATCTACCCGGGACCGCCGATCCCGACCGCGGTGCCGCAGGCGGTGCCGATCGGGCCGGAGACGGCCAGCATCGACGGGTACGCCGACACCGCCGACGGCCTCTGGATCACCCTCACCGTCAAGACCCTGTCCTGCACGAAGCTCGTCGTCGAGCCGCGCGTGACCGAGTCGGCCGACGCGGTCACGGTGGCGCTCGCGCGGGCGCCCGGGCCGGACCGCCAGCTCTTCGCCTGCCCGACCCGCCCCTACCCGCAACGCCTGCTGGTGCGGGTCCCGTCGGGGTTGCGCGGCCGGGCGGTCGTCGACGCGGCCGACGGCAGCGTCGTGCCCGTGCTGCGTTAGGCCGCCGGCGCCGGGACGAGTACGACGGGCAGCTCGGCGTAGTGGAGTACGCCGCGGGCGACCGAGCCCCACGGGAAGCCGTTGAAGTGGCCGGGGTGGCGGCCCAGGACGAGCAGCTGGGCCGAGCCCGCCTCCCGCAGGAGTACGTCGGCCGGGTGGCCGCGGTGCTGCTCGGTCCGGACCGGGACGTCCGAGTTCTCGGCGGCGTACTCGGCCATCACCTTGGTCAGCGCCTCCTGGGACTCGCCGGCGAGCTCGGCGTAGCTGAACGGCGCGACGCCCAGGTCCCAGCCGGCGAGTGCCGGCAGTGAGAAGGCGTGCACCGCGAGCAGCTCGACGCCCCGGCGCCGGGCCTGGGCGAAGGCCCACTGCATGGCGTCGCGGGGTACGTCGTAGGGATCGAGCCCAACCATGATCGGCTGGCCCTCGTGCTCCTCCTGGTGCCAGATGTCCGGCACGATCGCGACCGGCACCATCGAGCGCGCGGCGACGCCGAGGCTGGTGCTGCCCAGGAACAGCCGGCTGAAGGTGCCGGCGCCGCGCTTGCCGACGACCAGCAGGGCCGACTCGCCCGACCGCGCCAGCAGGCACGGTACGGCGCCGCCCGCCGACAGCACCCGGCGGACCGCGACCCCGGGCCGCACTCGGCGCAGCCGGGCCGCGAGCTCGTCCAGCGAGGCCCAGTGGTGTTCGTCGATGCCGTCTTCCCCCTCGTCGTGGACCGGGACCGCGCCGACCAGGTCGAGCGGCCGGGCGGTCGCGTCTGCCTGGCGGAGCGCCCAGTCGATCGCGGCCCGGTTGCGCCAGGAGCCGTCGACGCCGACGCACACGGGTCGGCCGGCGGCCTCCCAGACGGGGGCCCAGGTGGAGGTGCCGGGGCGGGCGGTCATGGTCACTCCTTGGAAGAGTCGTGCCGGGTCGGGGTGCGGCTGGGTTGGGACCAGTCGAGGCAGGGGCGGCGGTACCGGATCGACCACGGACGAGATCCCTGTCCGGACAGCTCCCAGCCCTCGGCGACCAGCCGGCCCTCGAGGGCGTCGAGTGCCTCGGTCATCCCGGGCGTCCAGGCGTTCGGCCCGCGCGACGGGACCCGGGAGTCACGGCGGTCGAACACCGGTCCGGCGACCCGGTAGCGGCCCCAGCGGCGGTCCGGGCTGGTGGCCCGGCCGACGAAACGGTGCCGGCAGAGGACCGGCGGCGTGCCGGCGTACGCGAGCATGCCGGCCCACCAGGGCGCGCCGAGATACTGCAGCTCGATCTCGAGCTCGTCGTACTCGCCGGTGGTCGGGAACCATGCGCGCCAGCCGCTGTCGAACCACTCCTTGCGGTCCAGCGAGTAGTGCCCGCGAGACTGCGGCGGGCCGCTGCGGCTCGCGGTCACGGGGCGTGGCTCCCGGGAGATCACCGAACGTCCTCGAGGGTGACCGCCTCGTGGGTCACGCCCGCGATGTCGTCCGCGGTCGCCTCGAGGAGGAGGTGGGCGAGATGGGAGAGTGCCCGGGCGGCGGCAAGCTCGTCGCCGATCTCGGGTACGTCGCGGTCGCTCGGGTTCAGCCGGGCGGTCCCGGTGCCGGTGAGGGTGGTGCGCTCGCCGGTGTTGAGCCGGGCGATGGCGCGGGTCCGGCCCTCGTGTTCGCCGATCGTGATCGAAACGGTCCATCCCTTGCTGACGGGCTTCTGGTCGGTCATCTTCTTCACCTGTTTCCTGGTTTCCGCAGCTCGCGACCGAGCTTGATGGGGACGTCGATGGGAGCCTGGATCCGGCCGCCCACGGGTACCGTCACCTGCAGTACCCCGGCGTCGTACCGAGCACGCGCCTCGTCGGTCCGAGCGCCGGCCGGGAGGCGCAGCGAGCGGGAGAAGGTCCCGTACTCCACCTCGCGGTGGGCGCGGTCGTGCGCCTCCGACCGCCGCCGGCCGCTCACGGTGAGCAGGTCGCCGGTGATCGTCACGTGTACGTCGGTCTCGGGGTCGACGCCGGGCAGGTCGACCCGCAGCACGTAGCGGCCGTCCTCGACGAAGTCCTCGATGCAGACGTGGTTCAAGCCTCCGACCAGCGGGCGGCCGGCGGCGGGCACGGAGGTGAGCTCCGAGACGGGTTCGGCTCGCGCGATGGTGGTCATGGTCCTGGTCCTCCCTCGATGCGGCGGCTGGGGCGGCCGTTCTCCCGGCCTACCTCCACGCTGCCGCTCCGGGCGGGCCCGGCCACAGGGTCGGAAGTCCCCGCCCGCGGGCCGGACGCCCCGAGTCGTCCGGGACCGCGCGTCCGCCGAGTTGACGGGCGCGGTGACGGGCGCGGTGACGGGCGCGGTGACGGGCGCGGTGACGGGCGCGGTGACGCGTGGCTAGGACGCCGCCGCGGTGACGTTGTTGACCGGGAGGTTCTCGGGCTCGGCCGCGACCTCGGCCGGCACGATCTCGACGGGGCAGTGCGCCTCGCGCAGCACCGCGCGGGTCACCGAGCCGAGGTGCGGGAACGGCCGGCCCGGCCCGTGCCGCCCGAGCAAGAGCAGGCTGGCGTGCCGAGAGGCCTCGACGAGCGCGTCGCCGGCAGGCAGGTGCACGACCTGTACGTCGGTCGGGACCGACTGGTGCCGCCGGGTCCAGGGCTCGAGGGCGGCTTGGATCCGGCGACCCTCACGCTCGGACCACTCGTTGCGCGAGGTCCGGTCGACGATCGCGTCGTCGTACATGGAGGGGAGGTACCACGCATGCAGGAAGCCGAGGGTGCCGTCGTGCCGGACGGCCTGGGCGAAGCCCTGCTCGACCAGCCCCTCGTCGTACTGGTCGCGGTGGGTGCCGCCGTGCAGCCCGACCACCACCCGGAAGCTTCCGGGACCGACCGCGGTCGAAGACGGGGTCCAGGCCTCGGGCACGATCACGACCGGCACCGACGACCTGGCGGCCACGCCGTTGCTCACCGAGCCGGTGGCGATCCGGTGCAGGCGGGCGAGCTGCCGGCGCATGAGTACGACGCGGTCGGCGTCCCTGCCCTCCTGCACGAGCGCGTCGACGGCCGACCCCCGAAGGGTGACCCCGACGACGTGCACCGTCTCCGGCGCGCCCGCCTGCTCCAGCAGGTGCCGGACCCGGCTGACCGCGCGCCGGATGATCTCGTCGGCGATCTGCTGGGCGATGTCGTAGTCGACGACCATCGCGCCCGGACCACCGGCGCCGACGATCGGGTGGACGGCGTGCACGAGCCGCAGGTCGCGGCCCTCGGCCAGGGCGGCCGCGACGGCGTACGACATCAGGGTGTCCTCGCGCTCGGGGTCGCGGATGCCGACGACGATCGGGGCGTGGTTGGTGTTCATGACGGGTCCTTCCTCGGCGGTTCGTCTCCACCGTGCTGCGGGCACCGGGGCCGGGGTAGGGCCCAAGTCCCCATCAGGGCGTGACGTTGGGTTCTGGCCCGGGTGCGGGCGAGGGACGAGCGTGGAGCCAGGGGCGACCCGGGGAGGACGAGATGCAGGACCTCGACGTACAGACGAGAGAGACGCACAGCGGCGTCGTGGTGCTGGTGGGCGAGCGCGCCTACAAGGCGAAGAAGGCGGTCGACCTCGGCTTCCTCGACTTCACCACCGTGGACTCCCGCGAGGCCGCCTGCCGGCGCGAGGTCGAGCTCAACCGGCGGCTGGCGCCCGACGTGTACGACGGCGTCGCGCAGCTGCACCTGCCCGACGGCACCCAGGAGCCGGTGGTCGTGATGCGGCGGATGCCCGACGAGCTCCGACTGGCCACGCTGGTGCGCGCCGGCGAGGACGTCGACGTACCCCTGCGGGCGCTGGCGCGCCAGCTCGCCGGGCTGCACGCCCGTTCCGAACGCTCACCCGCCATCGACGCCGCGGGCAGCGGGGCCGCACTCGCCGCCCGCTGGGCGGCCAGCTTCGCCGCCGTCCGCGAGTACGACGACGTGGTCGACCCGGGCGAGCTGGCCATGGTCGAGCGGATGGTCGACCGGTTCGTCGCCGGCCGGACCGCACTCTTCGACTCCCGGGTCACCAAGGGCTCGGTGGTCGACGGCCACGGCGACCTGATCGCCGACGACATCTTCTGCCTGCCCGACGGCCCGCGGGCCCTGGACTGCCTCGACTTCGACGACCGGCTCCGGTACGTCGACGGCATCGACGACGCCGCCTTCCTGGCCATGGACCTCGAACGCCTCGGCGCCCCGCACCTCGCCGACCGCTTCCTCGACTGGTACGCCGAGTTCGCGGGCGACCCGGCTCCCGCCT
>DASXRJ010000135.1:0-17495 GCA_036506675.1 Nocardioides sp.
GAAGAACTCCCGACCCGCCCACTCCACCACCTGCGGCAAGGCCGAACGGTTCCAACAGACCATGAAGAAGTGGCTGCGCGCCCAACCGGCCCAGCCATCCACGATCGCCGAGCTCCAGGCGCTCCTCGACCTCTTCGTCGAGGAGTACAACCACCGGCGACCACACCGATCGCTGCCCCACCGGGCGACACCGGCGACGCTCTACGACTCGATGCCCAAGGCACTGCCCGGACCAGCCACCGACCCGGTGACCCACGAGCGGATCCGGCACGACCGCGTCGACAAAGCCGGCTCGGTGACACTGCGGTACAACAGCCGAATGCACCACATCGGCATCGGCCGAACCCACGCCGGAACCTGCGTCATCCTGCTCGTCCAGGACCTCCAGATCAGGATCGTCAACGCCGCCACCGGAGAGCTCCTCCGCGAACTCATCCTCAACCCCAACCGCGACTACCAACCCACCAAAGCACCCAAAGGCCCCACAAGAAGACCCCCGAAATGAACAACACCCGGACCTGCAATCGCAGGTCCAGGTGTCGCCGATGTCCTGAGACATCACACGGTCGGGCTGACAGGATTTGAACCTGCGACCCCCTGACCCCCAGTCAGGTGCGCTACCAAGCTGCGCTACAGCCCGAAGCGCCCCGGCAGATCACCGAAGCGCGGAGTGAACCCTACCGCAGGCCCCCGGCCATCGCGGAATCAGGGCCGGGGTCCGGCACGGCGTGAAATGTACGGCGGCGGGTACTGCACCCCGAACCCCATCCGAGCCGCCGAGGTAGAGGAGGAGACCGTGCGCTCCACCGTCTCCATGGACGTCGTCGACCTGATCACGCGCGACCACCGAGAGGTCGATCGGATCTTCGACGAGCTGCGCAACGACCCGGGGAGCCGGCCGGTTCTGGTGCCGGTGCTCGAGATGCTCCTGACCGCCCACAGCCGGGCCGAGGAGGCGGCCGTCTACCCGGCCGCGGCCAAGGAGGCGGGCGAGGTGGGCGAGGTGGCGCACAGACATCGCGAGCACCTGCTGGCCGACCAGCTGGTCGCCCTGCTGGCCGACACCGACCCGGAGGCGGCGGAGTTCGACGACGTACTCGACGAGCTCGTCGACACGGTCACGCACCACGTCAACGAGGAGGAGTTCAAGCTGCTGCCCAGCATGAAGGCCCGCCTGGGCGACGACCGGCGAGCCGAGCTGGGACGGGCGTTCCTCGACTCCCGCTCCGAACATCTCGGCCTGCCGGTCCGCGAGAGCGCCGAACAGTGAGACCCGCCGTACGCCGCGAGGTCAGCGCTTGCGCTTCTCGCGGGGCTTGACGGTGATGTTGATCGGCGTACCGACGAAGCCGAACTCCTCACGCAGCCGCCGCTCGATGAACCGCTCGTAGCCGGCGTCCAGCTTGCCGCTGGTGAACAGCACGAACGTCGGCGGCGCGGTGGTCGCCTGGGTGCCGAACAGGATCTTCGGCTGCTTGCCGCTGCGCACCGGGTGAGGGTGCTCCTGGACCAGCCGGCCGAGGAAGCCGTTGAGCGCGCCGGTCGAGATCCGCGTCTCCCAGCCCTCCAGCGCCTTGTCGAGCGCGGGCACCAGCCGGTCGATGTGCCAGCCGGTGCGGGCGGTGACGTTGATCCGCGGCGCCCACTGCACCTGCACCAGCTCGCGCTCGATCTCGCGGTCGAGGTAGTAGCGACGCTCCTCGTCGACCAGGTCCCACTTGTTGAACGCGATCACCAGCGCCCGGCCGGACTCGCGCACGGTCTGGATGATCCGCAGGTCCTGCTCGGAGATGTTCTGCGACCCGTCGACCACGAGTACGGCGACCTCGGCGCGCTCGATGGCGGTCGCCGTACGCAGGGAGGCGTAGTACTCGTGACCGGACGCCTCCTTGACCCGCTTGCGGATGCCGGCGGTGTCGATGAACCGCCACTCGCGGCCGCCGAAGGTGACCAGCTCGTCAACCGGGTCGACGGTGGTGCCGGACGCGTCATCGACCACGACCCGCTCCTCCCCCGCGAGCTTGTTGAGCAGCGAGGACTTGCCGACGTTCGGGCGGCCGACGATCGCGATCCGCCGCGGCCCGCCGATCTCCTCGTACGTCGCCTCGGGGGTCTCCGGCAGCGCCTCGAGTACGGCGTCGAGCAGGTCACCGGACCCTCGACCGTGCACGGCCGAGATCGGGTGTGGCTCACCCAGCCCGAGGTTCCACAGGGCGTACGCCTCGGCCTCGATCCGCTCGTCGTCGGCCTTGTTGGCAGCGAGCACGACCGGCTTGTTGGACTTGCGCAGGATGCGGACCACCGCCTCGTCGTGATCGGTGATGCCGACCGTCGCGTCGACCACGAACAGCACCGCGTCGGCCAGCCCGACCGCGACCTCGGCCTGGGCGGCGATCCGCTCGGCGAGCCCGCGGGCGTCGGGGTCCCAGCCGCCGGTGTCGACGACGGTGAAGGCGCGACCGTTCCAGTTGGCGTCGTAGGAGACGCGGTCGCGGGTCACGCCGGGGACGTTCTCGACGACCGCCTCGCGGCGACCGATGATCCGGTTGACCAGGGTCGACTTGCCCACGTTGGGGCGGCCGACCACGGCCAGCACCGGCACCGGCCCGCCCGCCAGCTCGACGGGTCCGGGCATGTCAGTCATGGATCTGCTCCTTGGTGGCGGTCCCCGGAACCAGTGCCACGATCTGCCCGATCACCTCGTCGAGGGTGAAGTCGGTGGTGTCGATGTGGACGGCGTCGTCGGCCATCGCCAGCGGGGAGACCTCGCGGCCGGAGTCGATCCGGTCGCGGGCGGCAAGCGACTGCCGGGTCGCGGCGACGTCGGAGCCGCCCTGCTCGGCGGCGCGCCGGGCGGCGCGGGCGGCAACGTCGGCGGTCAGGTAGATCTTCAGGTCGGCGTCCGGCGCCACGACGGTGCCGATGTCGCGACCCTCGACGAGGATGCCGCCCTTGCCGATCAGCTCGCGCTGCAGGATCAGGGTGCGCGCCCGCACCTCGGGTACGGCGCTGACCGGGCTCACCGCCTTGGTGACCGCCTCGCTCCGGATCTCGACCGCGACGTCGACGCCGTCGACGTGGATGGTCGGCTCGAGCGGATCGGTGCCGGACTCGATCACCGGTTCCGCACACCTCGCCGCAACCGCCGCCGGGTCGTGTACGTCGACTCCGTGGGTCAGCATCCAGTGCGTCATCGCGCGGTACTGCGCGCCGGTGTCGAGGTAGCGCAGGCCGAGCTTGGCGGCGACGCCACGCGACGTACTCGACTTGCCGGAACCGGAGGGACCGTCGACTGCGATCACAATGTCGGCGGGGACGCTGCTCACGAGACCTGCTTCCAGAAAAGGGGACCTGACCGGGGAGCAGACTACCGGTGAACGGCCCAGTTCCTGGCTTCGAGAGACGTCAGCAGGTGCTCGGCGCGGTCCTCCGCGACGACCAGCTCGACGAGGCCGACCGGACGGCCCGGGTCGTGGTCGATGTGGACGTCCTCGATGTTGACCTCGCTGGCGCCCGCATCCGCGAACAGCCGCGCCAGCTCGCCCGGATGGTCGGGCACCGACACGAACACCGACCGCATCGGCCGGACCGGGCCGCCGTGCTTGCCCGGGATGGCGCGGGTGCCGGCCACGCCGGCCTGCAGCACCTTCACCAGGTCGTCGCGGGACCGATCCCCCACGGCGGACATCAGCGTGTCCAGCTGGTCGCGAACCTGCTCCAGCAACGCGAGTACGGCGTCCGCATTGGCCGTCACGATCTGCTGCCACAGCTGCGGGTCGCCGCCGGCCACCCGGGTCACGTCGCGTACCCCTTGCCCGGACAGCGCGAGGTGCTCGGGCGGTGCCTCGGCCAGCCGGCCCGCCACCAGGGACGCCAGCAGGTGCGGCAGGTGCGAGGTGCGAGCGACGGCCAGGTCGTGCTCGGCCGGGCTCATGACGAGAGGTACAGCGCCGCACAGCTCGGCCAGCGCGGTGACCAGCTCGACGGCGTCGGGATCCGACCCGTCATGCGGGGTGATCGCCCAGGGCCGGCCGTCGAAGAGCCCGGCGTTGGCCGCCAGCGGACCCGAACGCTCCGAGCCGGCCATCGGGTGGCCGCCCACGTAGCGGTGCAGGTCGCCCTGCACCTGGCGCAGCGGCTCGGACTTCACGCTGCCCACGTCGGTCACGACCGCACCCTCGAGCAGGGCGGCGGTGATCGTCTCGGCGAGGTGGTCGGGCGGCACCGCCACGACGACCAGCTGGACCGGCTGGCCGGAGTACGCCTCGCCGGCGCCGAGGCCGCCCGCGGTGCGCACGTGGTGGCGGCGGATGTCGGAGAGGTAGACCGTGAGTCCGGCACGCCGGCAGGCCAGGCCGATGGAGGTGCCGAGCACGCCGGCGCCGATCACGTGCACCGGGCCGGTCAGGGCGGACATGCGGCTCCTCGTTCGCGGGAGCTCAGTCGCGCCCCCTGTCGGGCACAGGCTACTGACCGGTGTCGCACCTGCTCGCAGCGGACCACGCACTGGGCCGGTCGGGGTTGGGCCGGTCGGGGTTGGGCCGGTGGGCGGTCCGGGTCGGTGGGCGGTCCGGGTCGGTGGGCGGGTCCCGGGTCGGTGGGCGGGGCGGGCGGCCGGTTGGCTGGCCGGACTAGTCGGTGGACCAGTTGGTGACGATGGGCGATCGCCCACGAGTGCCGCAACACTCGTAGGCAATTGCCTTGCGTCACCAACTGCCCGTGAAGTAACCCCACGGCGGGCCGACCACGCCTGCTCGGGCACCCGGCTCGGCACCCGGCTCGGCACCCGGCTCGGCACCCGGCTCGGCACCCGGCTCGGCACCCGGGTGGGCCGTCGGCCAGCCGTCGCCCGGGTAGTACAGGTGGCGCGCCACAGATCGGCGCACCTAGAGGTTGGCGCGCTAGAGGTTGGCGCCGTCGAGCAGGGTGCCGAGCTCCTCGCGGGTCAGCTCGCGCAGCTCCCCGGCCCTCAGGCCGCGGAGGGTGACCGGGCCGAAGGCGGTGCGGGTGAGGCGGCGTACGGGATGGCCGACCTGGTCGAGCAGCCGACGGACGATCCGGTTGCGGCCCTCGTGGATGACCAGCTCGACGATCGAGCGGCCCTTCGCGTTGCCCTGCCCGGCGCCGACCAGCTTGACCCGGGAGACCGCGACCGGTCCGTCCTCGAGGGTGACGCCGTCGAGCAGCCGCTTGAGAGTGTCCTTGCCGACTTCGCCGTCGACCTCGGCGACGTACGTCTTGTCCACTTCGTATGACGGGTGCGCCATCCGGTGCGCGAAGTCGCCGTCGTTGGTGAGAAGGATCAGCCCGGAGGTGTCGGTGTCGAGGCGGCCGACGTGGAAGAGGCGTTCGGGCCGGTCGGCAACCAGGTCCGCGAGGGTACGACGCCCCTCGGGGTCGGACATTGTCGACACCACGCCGCGGGGCTTGTTGAGGACCAGGTAGACGTGGTCGCTCACCGGCGGCAGCCGCTTGCCGTCGACCCGGATGACGGCCGTGCGCGGGTCGACCTTGGTGCCGAGTCGGGTCACGATCTCGCCGTCGACCTCGACCAGGCCCTCGAGCATCAGCTCCTCGCACTTGCGGCGCGAGGCCACGCCCGACTGGGCCAGCAGCTTCTGCAGCCGGATCAGGCCCTCGTCGTCGGTCTCGATCACTCGGCCGCTCCCGGCCAGGTGTCGGGGACCAGGTCCGAAGCGCGCACCGTGGCCGTCTCCCTGGCCGTCTCCGTGGCCGTCTCCGTGACCGTCTCCGTGGCCGCCTCCCCGGTCGGCTCGTGGGGAGCCGACTGCGCCGAGTCACCGGCCGAGTCACCGGCCGAGTCACCGGCCGAGTCACCGGCCGAGTCACCGGCGGGGTCAGCCAGGGCCTCGGGCTGGGTCGACGTACCGGACATGGCGGCGAGGTCGTCCTCGAGGTCGTCCATGTCGGGCAGGTACGGCGCCAGCTCGGGCAGCTCGTCGAGCGAGGTGACGCCGATGCGCTCCAGGAAGTAGTTGGAGGTGCGGTAGAGGTTGGCGCCGTTCTCGCCGTCCTGGCCGGCCTCCTCGACCAGTCCGCGGGTGATCAGGGTGCGCATGACGCCGTCGACGTTGACCCCGCGGATCGCGGAGACCCGGGCCCGCGAGACCGGCTGCTTGTAGGCCACCACCGCGAGCGTCTCGAGTGCGGCCTGGGTGAGTCGCGCCTGCTGGCCGTCGAGCACGAACGCCTCCACGACCGCGGCGTACTCCTCACGGGTGTAGAACCGCCAGCCGCCCGCGACGTTTCGCAGCTCGAAGCCGCGGCCGTCGCGGGTGTACTCGGCGGCCAGGTCGGCCAGCGCCGCGGTGACCTCCTCGACCGGGTAGCCCACGGTGGACGCAAGCGTCACCTGGTCGAGCGGCTGGTCGGCCACCATCAGCACCGCCTCGAGCGCGGGACGCAGGTCGGCGACGGCCACCGCCAGCGTCTCCCCCTCGGGGGCGTCCGGCACTAGGGCCTCAATGGTGTTCTGCTCGTCGCTCACTGGTCCTCTTCCTTCGCTGGCGGCTCCCCCGCCGTGGCGTCCGGATCACTCTCGGACCCGACGTCGGCCTCGGAGTCAGCCTCGGCCTCCGGCGGCGCCCCGTCGAACTCGTCCTTGATCTCGATGTCCTCGTCGCCGCCGGTCCACCGCACGGTCAGCTCACCGAGCGGGGTGACCTGGTCGAACGCCACCGCGCCCTCGCGGAACAGCTCAAGCAGCGACAGGAACCGCGCCACCGTGGTCAGCGTGTCGGGCGAGTCACCGCACAGGGCCCGGAAGGTCAGCGTGCCACCCCGGCGCAGCCGCTCCATCACCAGGGCGCCCTGCTCCTTGACCGACACCCGGGTTCCGTGGATGTGCTGGAGCGAGACCTCCAGCACGGGCTTCGGCTCCATGGCCTTGGCCGCCAGCCCGGCGAACTGCTCCAGCCCGATCCCGATCAGCACCTCGGGCAGCAGGGTCGCGAACCGCTCCTCCAGCCCGACAGCGCGCGGATGGCGGCGCGACTCGTTCGCCAGCCGCGTCGCGAGTACGCCGGCCACCTGCTTGAAGGCGCGGTACTGCAGCAACCGCGCGAACAGCAGGTCGCGTGCCTCGAGCAGCGCCAGGTCCTCCTCGTCCTCGACGTCACCCTGGGGCAGCAGCCGGGCCGCCTTGAGGTCGAGCAGCGTCGAGGCGACCAGCAGGAACGACGTGGTCTGCTCGAGGTCCCACTCGCGGCCGATCGCCTTGACGTGCGCGATGAACTCGTCGGTGACCCTCGAGAGCGAGACCTCGGTGATGTCGAGCTTGTGCTTGGCGATCAGGTTCAGCAGCAGGTCGAAGGGACCCTCGAAGTTGTCGAGGCGGACCTCGAAGCCGGGCGTCTCGGTGCCGGGCTCGGTCACAATCGCGCTGCTTCCTGGGGCGGACCGGTCTAGAGCGGCCGTCGTCATGCCTGGTTGAGCCGCTGCACGATGACGCTGTCGCCGCCATGTGCCTCGAAGTCGGCCAGCACGATCGCGACCGCCTCGCGGACCAGCCGGCCGCGGTCGACGGCCAGGCCGTGCCCCGACCGCAGCGCCAGCCGGGCGTGCTCGATGTCGTGCAGCTCCCGCGCAGTGACGTAGACGGTCATCTTCTCGTCGTGCCGCACCCGACCGCTCGGCTTGCGGACCGGGGACTGCTCGGCCTCGGCCTGGTTGTCGGCCTGGCGCTGAGTGTCGCGGTCGTCGACGGCCCGCACCGGCGAGCGCCGCCGCGGCTGCTCGTCACCGGTCTCGGCGGCGGCCCCGCCGCCAGCGCTGGTGGCCCGGAACAGGTGGTCGGCGGTCGGCAGGCTTACTCGGCGTGCCAACGCGTGAGCACCTCCCTGGCCAGCTGCCGGTAGGAGCCGGCACCCGCGGAGGTGGGCGCGTAGATCGTGATCGGCTCGCCGGCCACGGTGGAGTCGGAGAACTTGACGGTACGGCGGATCACCGTGTGGAAGACCGTGTCGCCCCACGCCGACACCAGTCGCTCCATCACCTCGCGACTGTGCAGCGTGCGTCCGTCGTACATGGTGCCGACGATGCCGTCGACGACCAGCTTGGGGTTGAGCCGCTCCTGCACCTTGTCGATGGTGTTCTTGAGCAGCGCGACGCCGCGGAGCGCGAAGTACTCGCACTCCAGCGGCACGAGTACGCCGTCGGCGGCGGTCAGCGCGTTGACCGTCAGCAGACCCAGCGAAGGCTGGCAGTCGATCAGGATCACGTCGTACGTCTCGATCGCCGGGCCGAGCACCCGGGTCAGCGTCTGCTCGCGGGCCACCTCGTGCACCAGCTGCACCTCGGCGGCGGAGAGGTCGATGTTGGAGGGCAGCAGGTCCATCCCCGGCACCCGCGTGGGTACGACGACCTCGTCGACCTTGACGTCGCGCTCCATCAGCAGGTTGTAGATGCTCAGGTCGAGCTCGTGCGGGTTGAGCCCGAGTCCGACCGAGAGCGAACCCTGCGGGTCGAAGTCGACGAGCAGGACCTTGCGGCCGTACTCCGCGAGCGCCGCGCCCAGGTTGATCGCAGTAGTGGTCTTTCCGACGCCGCCCTTCTGGTTGCACAGCGCGACGACCCGGGCGGGGCCGTGTTCGGCCAGCTTCGCCGGCTCGGGCAGGTGCGGCATGGGGCGTCCGGTCGGACCGTACTCGACCTTCTCGAGGAGGGCCGGTCCGGAGTCCTCCAGGGGCAGTGGCTGGGTCACGCGATCCTCTTCTTCCGTGTGCGGTCGGTGCGGCGGCGGCAGGTCGGGTGCCGTGGTCCCGGAGCCGCCGGGGAACTGGCTCTCGGGAACGTACTCCACGCTGTCCATGCGAACGCCTCCGCCTCGTCGTCGCCCTGTTGTCGTCCTGTTGTCCCAACGTCCCGGGCTGGGCCTGATCACGATCAGTCACCACGATCCCGCACTGTGGTGCCGTCACCGCGAGCCACGCCGTACGGTCCGGTTGCTTTGTCGACACGGCGACTTCTCGACGGACTCTAGGGCCGGTGTTTCCGCGCCCACAAGCCGAGCCGACCCCAGCACGCAAATCTGTTGATGGCCTGTGCACTCGCTCCCGCGGTGGGCGCACAGGCATTCCCCCACCTGTGGAAAAACCTGTGGATGACGGGCTCGTCCCGCCGGGCCTTAGGGTGTCGGCCATGACCACCTGGCGGTTCAGCGGAGTCCGGCTCCCGGACGGTGTCGAGGACCGGGTGGACGTGGGCTCGGGGGCGGTGCAGGAGCTGCCCGGCCGGTTCGCGCTGACCGGGCTCGTCGACGCACACTGTCACCTGACGGTGGCCTCCGACGACGCGGGTCCCTACCTGGCAGACCGCGACTTCGGGGTACGCCGGCTGGCCGAGCTGGCCGGGTCGGGCGTGACCGTCGTACGCGATGTCGGCGGGCTCGGCACCGTGACCCTCGACCTCGCCCGCGTGGCCGAGCCGGGCCGTCCTTTGGTGACCGCGGCGGGCCGATTCCTGTCGTCGCGCGCCCACTACTTCCCGCGGATGTACACCCCGGTCGACGCCGAGGAGCTCGACGCCGCGATCCGGGCCGAGGTGGCCGCGGGCGCCGCCTGGGTGAAGCTGGTCGGCGACTTCCCGCGCGCGGTCGACGGGGTGTTCCAGCCCGACTCCACCGAGCCGACCTACGACCCGGAGACCGTGCGCCGGGCCGTCGCGACCGCGCACGCGGCCGGGGCACGGGTCGCCGTACATACGCAGTCGCCGTACGCCGCCGACCTGGTCGCCGCCGGGGCCGACTCGATCGAGCACGGAACCCACCTCGAGCCCGAGGACCTGATCGCCCTCGGTGCCCGCGGCGGCGCCTGGACGCCGACCATGAGCGCGGTGCTCGCGCTCAAGCCGGACGCCAGCGACCGGCGCCGCAACAGCGTCGCCGAGCAGTCCGAGAGGTACGCCGTCCTGCTGCCCCGGGCGGTCCGGGCCGGCGTACGCATCCTGGCCGGGTCCGACGTGGTGGGGTCGGTCGCCGCCGAGATCGGGCTGCTCGTGGAGCACGGGCTCACTCCGGAGCAGGCGCTCGACGCGGCCACCCGGTCCGCCCGCGACTATCTCGGGGTCGACCCGGTCGGCGACCTGGTCACCTACGACGCCGACCCGCGCGAGCATCCCGAGGTGCTGGCCGGCCCGGCCGCAGTCGTCGTACGCGGTGAACGGGTGCGCTGACCCTACGGATGTCCGGGCGGCTTCTCGCGTGCTGACCAACATGCCGCGACATTGGGGTCGCCGACCTGGCGCTCACCACACCGATCGGGACGCCTGTGGACAGCCGCCTGGCCGAACGGCCCCCATCCAGAAGGAGCCGTCCGACCAGTCGGCCTGTGGTGCCTGGCGGCTCCATAGGCTGACTGCACCGACCGATAGTTCCGGATACCCGCGAGGGCCGGACCAGATCCGGCCACGACCCGACGCCGATCAGGTGGGCACCGAAGGGCCACCCGAACGGGCCACCCGAAAGCGCCACCTGAAAGCGCCTGTGAAAGCCGGTGAAAGCCGGTGAAAGGCCGGCGGGCGCGCGTGAAAGCGCCGTGAAAGCGGCGCCGGTCACCGTAGGGCCATGACGAACTCACTGAACCCCGACCTCGCGGTCCGCATCGAGGGTCTGGTCAAGACCTTCGGAGAGCAGCGGGCCGTCGACGGCATCGACCTGGAAGTACGCCGCGGCGAGATCTTCGGCGTTCTCGGCCCCAACGGCGCCGGCAAGACCACCATGCTGCGGATGCTGGCCACCCTGCTGCCGATCGACGCCGGCCGGGCGGAGATCTTCGGCGTGGACGTCCGACGCGAGCCGCACGTGGTCCGCCAGCTGGTGGGTGTCACCGGGCAGTACGCCTCGGTCGACGAGAACCTCACGGCAACCGAGAACCTCTGGCTCTTCGGCCGGCTGCAGGGCCTCTCCTCCACGAACGCCCGGAGCACCGCGGACGACCTGCTCGGCCGGTTCGGGCTCGAGGAGGCCGCCGACAAGGCCATCTCGAACTTCTCCGGCGGCATGCGCCGGCGGCTCGACCTGGCCGCCAGCCTGATCACCCGGCCACCGCTGATCTTCCTCGACGAGCCCACCACCGGTCTCGACCCGCGCACCCGCGGCCAGATGTGGGACACCATCCGCGACCTGGTCTCGGACGGGTGCACGGTCCTGCTGACCACCCAGTACCTCGATGAGGCCGACCAGCTCGCCGGCCGGATCGCGGTCATCGACCGTGGCCGCAAGGTCGCCGAGGGTACGCCGGACGAGCTCAAGACCGCGGTGGGCAACTCGACGCTGCAGCTCCTGCTGACCGACCCGGCCGACCTGGCCGCGGCCACCACCGTCGTACGCCGCGAGCTGCGGGAGGAGCCGGTGCTCACCCCCGAGCACGGCCGCCTCAACGTGGCTCTCGACCGCGCCGACCAGGCCGCTGACGTACTCATCGCACTGCGCACCGCCGGAGTCTCGATCTCCTCGGTCGCGGTGCAGAAGCCCAGCCTCGACGAGGTGTTCCTGGCCCTCACCGGCCACGACACCGGCCACGACACCGGCGCCGACACCGACACCGACCTCACCCCGGAGGTGACCCGATGACCACCCTCGCCCCTGAACAGACCACGATCCACTCCGCCGACCCGGCGGCCGGCCTGCGCCGCCACGTCAGCCTGCACGACACGCTCAGCCAGACCATGACGCTCGCCTGGCGAGGCGCGAAGAAGATGCGCCGCAACCCGGAGCAGTTCTTCGACGTGACCTTCCAGCCGATCCTGTTCACCGCCATGTTCGCCTACATCTTCGGTGGCGCGATCTCCGGTGACGTGCAGAGCTACCTGCCGCTCATGATCCCCGGCATCCTGGCCCAGACCACGCTGACGGCCTGCATGGCGACCGGCGTACAGCTGAGGGAGGACATGGACAAGGGCGTCTTCGACCGCTTCAAGTCGCTGCCGATCTCCCGGATCGCGCCCCTGGCGGGTCCGATGGTGGCCGACCTGTTGCGCTACGGCATCGCGGCGACGCTGACCTTCGGGATGGGCCTGCTGATGGGCTACCGCCCCGGCGGCGGTGCGGCCGGCGTACTCGGTGGGTGGGCGTTGGCGATCTTCGCCGGTTGGTCGCTGGCCTGGGTCTTCACCTGGGTCGGGACGATCTCCAAGAGCGCCCAGGCGGTGCAGGGCATCAGCCTGATGATCATGTTCCCGCTGACCTTCCTGTCCAACGCCTACGTCCCGGTCGACACCCTGCCCGGCTGGCTGGAGTCGTTCGTCAAGCTCAACCCGGTCTCCCACGTGGTCTCCGCGGTCCGCGACCTCGCCAACAACGGCGCGGTGACCGCCGAGGTCGGCTGGGCCCTCATCGGCTGCCTCGCCGTGGTCGCGATCTTCGCGCCGCTGTCGGTGCGGACGTTCCGAAACCGGATGTGAGGTCAGGCGAGCAGTTCGCGGACGGCCGCCCGGGCCTCGTCGAGAAGATCGGGCCCGCGGCGGTCGCCGTACTCCTCGAGCAGTTGGTCCAGCAGCCCCGGCGCGAGTCTCTCCGCCGGGGCTGCGGCGTTGTCCCAGGCCATCGTCGGCACCAGCCGGTTGTAGGCGAACCGGTTGGCCAGCGCGAGCAGCCGGCAGGCCAGAGGGGCCGGTACGGCGTCGTGGTGCAGCCCCCACATGGCCAGGCCGAAGAAGACCAGCCCGGCCACCGGGAAGTCCAGGTTGACCCGCTGGGAGTCGAGGACGGCGAGAGCCTTGCTCCGGAGTACGGCGTCGATGTCGGCACCGTCGTCGCCCCGGCCGTGCAGGGCGTGCGCGCTGACCGCGGCCGCCTCACCGAACAGGATCCACGGCTCCAGCCCGGTGGCCTCGCCGAGGCCCGGGAACCGCAGCGCGCGCATCTGCTCCATCGCGGCCCGGTAGAGCCGGAGCCCCTCGGCCAGGTCGCCGCTGGCCAGCGCCAGCTCGGCCTTGCTGGTGGCGACGACGACTCCGCCGCCGAACCCGGACCGCCGATTCTCCGCGGCGGCGATCCGGTCGATCTCCTCGGCGGCCTCGTCGAGCCGGCCCAGGGTGAGCAGCCGAACCGCCAGCATGGCGCGGACCTGGATGGCGTCGTCGTTGGCCTGCAGCCGGTCGAGCACCGGCAGGGCGCGGCTCGCGTGGAAGGCGGCCTGGTCGAGGTGGCCGAGCTGGGAGTGCATGGCGGCCAGCTGGGTGTGCAGCATGGCGGCGTTCCACGGGCCGTCCTCTGGGCTGACCAGCGCCAGCGCCCGGCTGGCCGACTCGATGGCGGCCTCAGGGTTGCCGGCGTTCTCCTGCGCGTGCCCGAACCACTGCAGTGACAGGGCCGCGACCCGCGGGTCGGGGTGGTCGCAGAGCACCTTGAGGCGGGCCTCGCTGCCCGGCCAGTCGGCCGGGTCGAAGACGAGGAGTACGGCGGTCACCGCCGCGACGTGCGGGTTGTCCGGGGAGGGACCCAGCTTCTCGAGCAGGTCCCGGGCCTCCCGCGGGTCGAGCCCGTAGGCGATCGCCGCGTTGCTGACCAGCAGCGCGAGCGCGATCCTGGCCGCATCGGCGACGTCGTCGTCCGGGGTCCAGCCGCGCAGCGCGTCCTGGACGGCGTCGACCAGCGAGATCACCCGCGGATGCTCGCCGCTGATCGACCAGAACCCACCGAGGGCGGCCAGCAGCTCCACCACGGCGTCCGGGTCGGGCTCCCCCAGCGCCTGCCGCAGTACGTCGGCGAGGTTGGTCTCCTCCTCGCGGAGCGCGTCCATGGTGGCGATCTGCTCGGGGCTGAAGAGCCGCGGCGTCGACGTACGCGCATAGTCGCGGGCCCACGCGCGCTGGGCCTGCCGGGCCGCGTCGTCCTCCCCCGCGTCGACCAGCTGCATCCGGCCGAACTCGCGCACCGTCTCGAGCATCCGGTAGCGCACCGAGCCCCGCGCGTCGCGCACCGACAGCAGCGACTGGTCGACCAGCCACTGCACGGCGTCCAGCGCCTCGAAGCCCAGCAGCGCCTCCGCCCCGTCGAGGGTGAACCCGTCGTGGAAGACCGACAGCCAGCGCAGCGCGCGGCGCTCCTGGTCGCGGAGCAGGTTCCACGACCAGTCGATGACCGCGAGCAGGGTCTGGTGGCGGTCCGGCGCGCTGCGGTCGCCGCCGCGCAGCAGCGTGAACCGGTTCTCCAGCCGGCGTCCGATGTCGGCGACCGACATCACCCGGACCTTCGCGGCGGCCAGCTCGATGGCCAGCGGCAGGCCGTCGAGGCGGTCCACCACTCCGGCGACCGCGTCGGCGTCGAGCGCGACGTCCGGACGGGCCGCGACCGCGCGCCTCCGGAACAGCTCGTGCGCGTCAGCGGTCGCGAGCTGGTCGAGCAGGTAGACCCGTTCGGCGGCGATGTTGAGCGGCGCCCGGGTCGTCGTGACGATCCGCAGGTCGCGGGTGGTGACGACCAGGAAGGCGACCAGCTCGGCCACGGCGGTGACCACGTGCTCGCAGTTGTCGAGGATCAGCAGGGTCGGCGACTGGTCGAGGTGCTGGGCGATCCGGGCCCGCACGTCCGAGCGCTGCGCGGGCGAGAGAGTACGCCGGCCGCTCACCGAGTCGCGTACGCCGAGCGCCGATCCCAACTCGCCCACGACGTCCTCGGGCGCCATCACTCCGACCAGCTCCACGAAGTGCACTGTCGGCTGCTCGGCGTCGCGGCCGATCACGTGGGCCAGCCGGGTCTTGCCCAGGCCGCCCGCGCCGACGATCGAGACCACCCGCGAGGACCTCACCAGGGTGCGCAGCTCGGCGAGGTCACGGTCGCGGCCGAGCAGCGTCGTACCGTCGAAGCGGACGCCGTCCCTGACCGGATGGTCGGCGGCCAGCAGCTCGGCGTACACGCGCTGCAGGACGGGGCCCGGGTCGGTGCCGAGGCTGTCGGCGAGCCGGGCCCGGTAGGACTCGTACCGCTCCAGCGCGGCGGCCGCTCCGCGCACCGCCGCCTCGCTGCGCAGCAGCTGCTCGACGACGCCCTCGTCATGGGGTTGTCCGACGCTCGCGCGCTCGAGTACCGGGAGGGCCCGTTCGTGCGCGCCGGTCTCGGCGAGGGCGAGCCCCAGCAGCCGCTCGGCCTCCACCCGCCGCCGTCCGGCCAGCTCGCGGAGGGTGGCCAGCGGGCTGTCGGACTCGCCGTCGCCGGTCTGGTGCGGGACGAGCGTCAGAGCGTGCTCCGCGGCGGCCACCGCCTCGGCGGGGCGGCCCTCACCGAGGCCGCGACCGGCCCGCGTCAGCAGGTCGTCGAAGAGCAGCGCGTCGACCCGGTCGCGGGCGATGCCGAGCCGGTAGCCGCCGTCGTACCTCGCGACCAGGCCGGCGTCGCAGGTCGACCGGACCCGCGAGACCAGCACCTGGAGGGCCGCGGTGGGCTTCGCGGGCGGCTCGTCGGGCCACAGCAGGTCGGCCAGCGCGTGGTCGGTGAGCCCGGTCGGATGCAGGGCCAGCGCGGCCAGGAGGGCCGCCGGCCGATCGCCCTTGAGTGGCTCCCCGTGCCAGCGGACTCCGTCGAGGAGGGTCAGGTCGGGGCGCACCCGGCCAGTCTAGGGACGGGTCGTGATGCCCGCGGCGCGCCCCAGCGTCGGGGTAGTCCGTGACGAAACTGCTATCGACAGGCCGACGGGGATAGCAGGAACGTCACGGACTACCCCGGCGCGTCGCTCGTCAGCCCGACCGGTGGGCCTCAGAGCCGGCGCAACGAGGTGGCCGCGACGACCGCCTCGCCCAGCTCGTCGGACGCGTCCAGGTCGACGGTCGCCTCGACCACCCAGTCGCGGTCGCCGGCCGGGTCGTCGAGGACCTGCCGGACCAGCCAGATCCGGCCGGGAGGCGCGTCGCCGTCCACGCCGGCCGGCAGGCCGCGCTCGGCCGACACCTGGAACAGCGACGGTCCGCGCGCGGCCGGTCCGGTGCCGATCTCGTCGTGGTCGGCGAAGTAGTCCTCGAGTGCCTGGTCCCAGAGCGACCGCGTCATCACGACGTCGCGCGGCGGGTCGAAGCGGTCCGCGGCGGCGCGTTCGAGGCGCATCAGCCCGTCGAGGTCGTCACGGGCGGCCAGCTCGACCCGGCGGAACACCGCGTTGCGCACCATCACCCGGAACGCCCGCTCCTGCTGCGAGATCGGCCGCGGCGGGGGCGGCGGCTCGTGGTGCGCCACATCCGGGCGTACGGCGTCGGGGTGGGCCAGCGCCTCCCACTCGTCCAGCAGCGAGGAGTCGGTCTGCCGCACCGTCTCCCCCAGCCACTCGATCAGCTCGTCGAGCTCCGGCGAGTGGTGCCGCTCCGGCACGGTCTGCCGCAGCGTGCGGTAGGCGTCGGTGAGGTAGCGCAGCACCAGCCCCTCGGAGCGGGCCAGCTGGTAGCGGCCCACGAAGTCGGTGAAGGTCATCCCCTGCTCGAACATCTCGCGCACGATCGACTTCGGCGACAGGGCGTCCTCGGGCAGCCAGGGATGGGTCTGCCGGTAGATCTCGAAGGTCGCCTCGAGCAGCTCCTGGAGCGGCTTGGGCCAGGTGACCTCGTCGAGCAGGGCCATCCGCTCGTCGTACTCGATGCCGTCGGCCTTCATCTCGGCGACCGCCTCGCCACGGGCGGCGTACTGCTGGGCGAAAAGGATCTGCCGCGGCCCCTCGAGCACCGCCTCGATCGCCGACAGCACGTCGAGCGGGTAGGTCTCCGCCTCCGGGTCGAGTACGTCGAGCGCGGCCAGCGCGAAGTGCGCCAGCGGCTGGTTGAGCGCGAAGTCGGGCGGCAGGTCCACGGTCAGGACGTAGCGGCGGCCGAACGCGTCCGGCTGGTCGCGCCGGGTCAGCGTGCCGGACCGGAGCAGGCTGCGAGCCAGCCGCAGCGCGCGGCGGCACAGGCGCAGCTGCTGGCGCCGGGGCTCGTGGTTGTCGGTGAGCAGCCGGCGCAGCACCGGGAAGGCGTCCTCCTCCCGGGACAGCACGTTGATCAGCATCGCGTTGTCGACCTTCATCCGCGACACCAGCGTCTCGGGGATCCCGGCGACCAGCTTGTCGTAGGTCTGCTCGGTCCACACGACCGTGCCCTCGGGCGGCTTCTTGAGCTGGGCCTTGGAGTTCTTCTTCCCGGCGGCGCGGCGCTCCTCGGCCTTCGCCTTGGCCTTCTCGTTCTCGATCACGTGCTCCGGCGCCTGTACGACGACGTACCCGGCCGTGTCGAAGCCCGCCCGGCCGGCCCGGCCCGCGATCTGCAGGAACTCCCGAGCCCGCAGGATCCGCTGCCGGCTGCCGTCGTACTTGGCGAGGCCGCTGAACAGCACCGTCCGGATCGGCACGTTGATGCCGACGCCGAGCGTGTCGGTGCCGCATATGACCTTCAAGAGACCGCGCTGCGCGAGCTGCTCCACCAGCACCCGGTACTTGGGCAAGAGGCCCGCGTGGTGGACGCCGATGCCCTGCTTCAGCCATTTGCGGACGTCGGGACCGTAGGGGCTCGTGAAGCGG
>DASXRJ010000136.1:0-17576 GCA_036506675.1 Nocardioides sp.
GCACGTTCATCAGGCCGTCCTGGACACCGAGCAGGCGCGTGATGCGGGTGACGCCACCGCCGCCGGGGAGCAGGCCGAGGGTGACCTCGGGCAGGCCGATCTCGTAGCGGCCGTCGACGGCGATCCGGTGGTGCGTGGCCAGGCAGATCTCCAGGCCACCGCCGAGGGCGGCACCGTTGATCGCGGAGACGACCGGCTTGCCAAGGGTCTCCAGGCGGCGCAGCAGGCTCTTGATGTCCTGCGACTTCTGGTAGATCTCGCCGGCCTGGTCCTTGGTGACCGCGAGGAGGTCGTTGAGGTTGCCGCCGGCGAAGAAGGTCTTCTTGCCCGAGGCGATGACGACACCGGTGATGTCGTCCTTCTCGCTCTCGAGGCGGGTGACCGCCTCGAGCATCGACTCGCCGAACAGCTCGTTCATCGTGTTGGCGTTGGCCGTCGGGTCGTCGATGATCAGCGTGACGATGCCGTCGGCGTCCTTGTCCCAGCGAATGGCGCTCTGGTTCTCAGTCATTCTCGTTCTCAGTCCTGTCCGAAGGTGTGGTCGCGGGTCAGACGCGCTCGACGATGGTGGCGATGCCCATGCCGCCGCCGACACAGAGCGTGATCAGGCCGCGCTGCAGCTCGCGACGCTCGAGCTCGTCGATGACGGTGCCGAGGAGCATCGCGCCGGTCGCACCGAGCGGGTGGCCCATGGCGATCGCGCCGCCGTTGACGTTGGTGATCTCGTCGGTGATGCCCATGTCCTTCATGAACCGCATCGCGACGGCGGCGAACGCCTCGTTGATCTCCCACAGGTCGATGTCGCCGACCTCGAGGCCGGCCTTCGCCAGCGCCTTGCGGGCCGCCGGAGCGGGGCCGGTGAGCATGATCGTCGGGTCGGAACCCGAGACCGCCGTGGCCAGCACCCGCGCCCGCGGGGTCAGGCCGAGCTCCTTGCCGATCTCCTCGGTGCCCATCAGCACCAGCGCCGCGCCGTCGACGATGCCCGAGGAGTTGCCGGCGTGGTGGACGTGGTCGATCTTCTCGACCCAGTGGTACTTCTCCAGCGCCACGTCGTCGAAGCCCGCCTGCGAGCCCATGTCGGCGAAGCTCGGCTTCAGGCCGGCCAGCGACTCGACCGACGTACCGGGACGGATGAACTCGTCGTGGTCGAGGACGGTGAGCCCGTTGAGGTCCTTGACGGGTACGACGCTGCCCGCGAAGTAGCCGTTCGCCCAGGCCTTCGAGGCCCGGTCGTGCGACTGAGCGGCGAACGCGTCGACCTGCTCGCGGTCGAAGCCCTCGATCGTCGCGATCAGGTCGGCGCCGATGCCCTGCGGCACGAAGTCGGTGGCCAGCGCGGTGGCCGGGTCCATCGCCCAGGCGCCGCCGTCGGAGGCCATCGGGACCCGGCTCATCGACTCGACACCGCCGGCGATGATCAGGTCCTCGAAGCCGCTGCGCACCCGCTGCGCGGACTGGTTGACGGCCTCGAGGCCGCTCGCGCAGAAGCGGTTGAGCTGTACGCCGGCCACGGTCTCGGGCAGACCGGCCTTGAGCGCGGCGGTCTTGGCGATGTCGGAGCCCTGGTCTCCGATCGGCGTGACCACGCCGAGGATGACGTCGTCGATCCGGTTGGGGTCGAGGGTGGGGTTGCGCACCTTCAGTTCGTCAAGCAGGCCGACCACCAGGTCGACGGGCTTGACCTCGTGCAGCGTGCCGGTCTTCTTGCCCCTGCCGCGCGGAGTGCGGAGGTGGTCGTAGACGATTGCTTCAGCCATGGAGAGTCCCTGATTCCGTATGCGAAGGGGATGTCCTCCCGATTGTGACACCATTGCTGTCAGTGTGGTCAATGTGGGATACGTCTCGCGGTGAGGAAGGAGGGCTTCCGTGGAGGAGTCTGTGGAGCAGCTGCGCGAGCTGATGACGCTCGACGAGCTCTGCAACCGCGTCGGGATGAGCGTCCGCAACATCCGCTTCTACACGAGCCGCGGCCTGGTCCCGCCCCCCATCCGGCGCGGCCGCTCGGGCTACTACTCCCCCGACCATGTGGTCCGGCTCGAGCTGGTCCAGGAGCTCCAGGCACACGGCTTCACGCTGGCCGCGATCGAGAAGTACGTCGCCCGCGTCCCCGACACCGCGACCCCCGCCGACATCGCGCTCCACCGCACCCTGCTCGCCCCCTGGATGGCGGAGCACACCGAGGAGCTCTCCCGCGCCGAGCTCGTCGAGCGCTCCGGCCGATCGCTGTCCGACGACGACCTCGATACGCTGACCAGCCTGGGTGTGATCACCCCGGCGGCGCGCGGTCGCTACCGGGTCGCCGGTGCCCACCTGTCGATCGGACTCACCCTCATCGACTTCGGCTTCCCGCCCGAGGCCGCGCTCGCCGCCGCCAAGGTGTACGCCGAGCACGGCCGCGCCATCGCCGAGGAGATCAGCGAGGTGTTCCGCACCCAGGTGTGGCCGGCGTACAAGGAGAAGGGCATGCCGCCCGAGCGCCTCCAGGAGCTGGTCGAGCGCCTCAAGCCGATCTCGATCGCGGGGCTGGTGTCGGCGTACGAAGCGGCCGTCAACGAGACCAAGCGCGAGTCGATCGAGCGCCGTACTCGCTAGCGCGCCGCCGACAACGCCCGGGACTTCCACCCGACTGGACATCCGGGACGTCATCCAAACCGAGCCATCTACGGCCCGGGACGTATGACGTTACGCCCGGACACGCGGCTCAGCTGAACTGCAGCGCGGAGTCCTCGAGCTTGCGGTGCCGGATCGTGACGATGTCGCGCAGGTAGTTGTGCGGCGCCTTCCACGGACCGCGGTCGCCCTGCTGCGGGAACTTGTCGAGCGACCGCTGCACGTAGCCCGAGCTCAGGTCGAGCAGCGGCGCCGGCGACACCTCTTCGTCGCGGACGGGCATCACGACCTTGTCGCCGTGCTTGTCCATCCGCTTGAGCACCCGGACGACGTACTCGGAGACCAGGTCGGCCTTGAGCGTCCAGGAGGCGTTGGCGTAGCCGACGACGTACGCGAAGTTGGGTACGCCGTCGAGCATCAGCCCCTTGTAGGCGATCTTCTCCGACAGCTTGACCTCCTCGCCGTCGACGGCGAGCGAGGTGCCGCCGAACGCGAGCAGGTTCAGCCCGGTCGCCGTGATGACGAGGTCGGCCTCGAGCTCGGTGCCGTCGGTGAGCCGGATGCCGGTCTTCGTGAACGTCTCGATGTGGCCGGTCGCGACCTTGGCCTTGCCATGGCGGATCGCGCGGAACAGGTCGCCGCTCGGCACGACGCAGAGCCGCTGGTCCCACGGGTTGTACGGCGGCGCGAAGTGGGTGTCGACCTCGAAGTCACGGGGCAGCTGGCGTACCTGCGCGTTCCGGATCAGCCTCTTGACCAGGCCCGGTCGGCGCCGCGACATCTGGTAGAGCCCACTCTGGATCAGGACGTTGCGCCACCGGGTGACCCCGGCCGCGACGCGGTCGGGCAGGATCTTGCGCAGCGTGCTCCCGAGCGGGTCGTCGGTCGGCACCGACACGACGTACGACGGCGTCCGCTGCAGCATCGTGATCGACTCGGTCTCGTCGGCCATCGCCGGGATCAGCGTGATCGCGGTCGCGCCGGAGCCGATCACCACGACCTTCTTGCCGGCGTAGTCGAGGTCGTCGGGCCAGTGCTGGGGGTGGATCACCTGGCCGGCGTACTTGTCGATGCCGGGGAAGGTCGGCGTGTAGGGCCGGTCGTAGTCGTAGTAGCCGCTGCAGCCCCACAGGAAGCCGCAGGTGATCCGGCCGGGCCTGCCGTCGGCCTCGTAGTCGACCGTCCACAGCGCCTGGTCGGAGTCCCAGGCGCAGCGCAGCACGTGGTGGCCGAACCGGATCTTGTCGGTCACGCCGTAGTGCGCGGCGGTCTCCACGACGTACTGCTTGATCGCGGGGCCGTCGGCGAGCACCTTGTCCTCCGGCCACGGCCGGAACCGGTAGCCGAGCGTGTGCATGTCGGAGTCGCTGCGGATGCCGGGATAGGTGAACAGGTCCCAGGTGCCGCCGATCGCGTCGCGGCGTTCGAGGATCGCGTAGGTCTTGTCCGGCAGGTCGGACGCGAGGTGGCTCGCGGCGCCGATGCCCGAGAGTCCGGCGCCGATGATCAGGACGTCTACGTGGTCGGTCACGTCGACCATGCTACTGAATATCGTTCAATTGGGCGAGTGGCGTGGGTCACACGTCGTCGTCGCCGTCGAGACCCGTCGAGACGTCATACGGACGGAGCCATAGATGGCTCGGTGCGCATGACGTCCTGCGGGACGCGGGCCGGCCAACCGGGCCAAACCGAGTCCGCTCGCGCAATGATGGGGCACATGGCCTCCACTCGCGCCGGACAGCCCGCCCAGCCCTCCGACCTGGTCGACGTCGCCCACCTGGTGACCGCGTACTACACGGGAGTGCCCGACCCCGAGAACGTCGACCAGCAGGTCGCTTTCGGCACGAGCGGGCACCGCGGCTCGTCGCTGAAGACGTCGTTCAACGAGACGCACATCCTGGCCACGACGCAGGCGATCTGCGACTACCGGCGGAGTCAGGGGTACGACGGTCCGCTGTTCGTCGGCCGCGACACTCACGGGCTCTCCGAGCCTGCCTGGGCGACGGCGCTGGAGGTGCTGGCCGCCAACGACGTGACCGTGCTGGTCGACGACCGCGACGGCTACACCCCGACGCCCGCGGTCTCCCACGCGATCCTGCGCGCCAACGCCGGCCGGACCACCGGATCGGGGTTGGCCGACGGCATCGTGGTCACGCCGTCACACAACCCGCCGTCCGACGGCGGCTTCAAGTACAACCCGCCCCACGGCGGCCCGGCCGACACCGACGCCACCTCGGTGATCGCGGCGCGCGCCAACGAGCTGGTCAGGGCCGGCCTCGACGGCGTACGCCGGGTGCCCTTCGCGCGCGCCCGGGCCGCAGCAGCGCCGTACGACTTCCTGGGCACGTACGCCGACGACCTGCCGGCCGTGGTCGACCTCGACCGGATCCGGGCGGCCGGGGTCCGGATCGGCGCCGACCCGCTGGGCGGCGCGAGCGTGGCCTACTGGGGCGAGATCGCGGATCGGCACAAGCTCGACCTGACCGTGGTCAACCCGCTGGTGGACGCGACGTTCCGGTTCATGACCCTGGACTGGGACGAGAAGATCCGGATGGACTGCTCGTCGCCGTCCGCGATGGCGTCGTTGATCGCGCGCCGCACCGAGTACGACGTCGCGACCGGCAACGATGCCGACGCCGACCGGCACGGCATCGTCACCCCCGACGCCGGACTGATGAACCCCAACCACTTCCTGGCCGTCGCGATCGGCTACCTCTTCGGCGGGGCGCGGCCCGACTGGCCGGCGACGGCGCGGATCGGCAAGACGCTGGTGTCGTCGTCGATGATCGACCGGGTGGCTGCGTCGTTGGGCAAGCCGCTGGTGGAGGTGCCGGTCGGGTTCAAGTGGTTCGTGCCCGGGCTGATCGACGGGTCGTTCGGGTTCGGCGGCGAGGAGTCGGCGGGCGCGTCGTACCTCCGCCGCGACGGCACGACCTGGACCACCGACAAGGACGGCATCATCCTGTGTCTGCTTGCCTCCGAGATCCTGGCCGCGACCGGCGAGACCCCGTCGCAGCGGTACGCCGACCTGGTCGACCAGCACGGCGACCCGGCGTACGCCCGGATCGACGCGCCCGCGACCCGCGAGCAGAAGGCGCGGCTCTCCGCGCTGACGCCCTCCGACGTGGCCGCGACCTCGCTGGCCGGCGAACCGATCACCGCCAAGCTCACCGAGGCACCCGGCAACGGCGCCAAGATCGGCGGGCTGAAGGTGACCACGGAGTCGGCCTGGTTCGCCGCCCGGCCGTCGGGCACCGAGGACGTCTACAAGATCTACGCCGAGTCCTTCCGCGGCCCCGAGCACCTCGCCCAGGTCCAGGCCGAGGCCCGCGATGTCGTCGGTGCCGCCCTCGGCTCCTGAGTGCTTGCGGGACGTCATACCGGCGGAGCCTTCTATGGCTCGATCCGGATGACGTCCCGAGCCTCAGGGGCAGACGGGCGGGCCATCGCGGGCCGATACTGGCGAGATGACACGGGGGTGGACGGTCGTCGGGTGCGCAGCCGCCGTACTGCTGGGAGTGACGGCGTGCAGCGGCGCGCCGCACCCCGACGCGAGCCCTCGTCGTACGACGGTCTCCTCGGCCGCCGCCGAGCCGGCCCCACCCGCGGCGACCGACGCCGTACCCGCGAAGCTGCGGGCGGCCGTCAGCCGGCCGGAACACGACAGCGTCTACTTCGAGCGCGGCGACCCGCGGATCGACGCGCTCCACTACGACCTGACCCTCGACTGGGCACCGGCCACGCGGACGCTCGCCGGTCACGAGGTGCTCACGCTGCGCGCCACCGCCAACGCCGCCCACGTCCAGCTCGACCTGACCGACGCGCTCGTCGTCTCCCGTGCGCGCGTCGACGGGCGGCCGGCCGGCTTCGAGCAGGCCGGCGACCTGCTGACGGTGGAGGGCCCGTTCGGGGCCGGGACGGTCTACCGCATCGTCCTCGAATACGCCGGCACCCCGCGGCCGGCCGCCACCGTCAGCGACCGGCGAGATCTCGACCAGGTCGGGTTCAGCATCTCCGGCGATGACCAGGTGACCACGCTGCAGGAGCCGGTCGGCGCGTTCACCTGGTACGCCGCCAACGACCAGCCCTCCGACAAGGCCTTCTACGACTTCACTCTGCGAGTCCCGGCGCCGTGGGTCGGGGTCGCCAACGGGCAGCTCCTGTCCCGGGGCGTGAACGCTGGCGACACGGTGACGCGCTGGCACCTGGACCAGCCGGGGTCGTCGTACCTGGTGGCGCTGGCGTTCGGGCCGCTCACCATGACGCGCGCCGGCGATGTCGACGGCGTACCCATCACCTACTGGACGCCCACCGGCGACGCCGCCACCCTGCGCCGGATCGCGGCCACGCCGCGGCTGCTCGCATGGGTGGAGCGCCGGCTCGGGCCCTACCCGTTCGCGAGCCTGGGGATCCTGGTGCCGGAGTACTTCCCCACCGGCATGGAGACCCAGACCATGATCTCGCTGAGCGCCCGCTTCCCGGCGGGGCTGGATATGGACGCCGTACTCGTCCACGAGATCGTCCACCAGTGGTACGGCGATGAGGTCACGCCGTCCGACTGGCGCGACATGTGGATGAACGAGGGCATGGCGATGTATATCCAGAAGGTCTGGGAGGCCGAGCGCGACGGGAGGACGATCGAGCGGGTGATCCAGGAGCTGGCGCCTCGGGAGGCCGGCTTCCGGCGCCAGTTCGGTCCGCCGGGCGCCTACGAACGGCGGTCGTTCGCGCAGGGCAACGTCTACTACGGGCCGGCGATGATGTGGGACACCCTGCGGCGCCGAGTCGGCGACGAGACGTTCTGGCGGCTGGTGCGCACCTGGCCGACCGTGCACCGCTACGGCAACGCCTCCCGCGAGGACCTGGTCGCCTGGTTCAACGAGCAGACCGGCCAGGACCTCACGTCGTTCTTCCAGGCCTGGCTGATGAACGAGAAGGACCCGCCCCTCGAATGACCCGGGCCGGTCCGAGCTCCCGGACGTCATGCGGTCCGAGCCGTAGATGGCTCCGACGGTATGACGTCCCGCGATCCGCCCGGGCCAGGAACCGTCCACAGCCCCGACTGTCGGCCGACTTCTCCACAGCCCCTCGATTCGGCCGACGGCGGAGCGCGGCAGGGCGGCACGGTCGAGACATGCCGAGACGCGTCCTGTCCCCCAACGACCCCCGACTCCAGAAGCTCCTGGAGCTGGCCGACGACCAAGGCGGGGTCGTGTCGCGACGCCAGGTCTACGCCTGCGGGCTCACCCGGTGGCACGTCCGCGGACAGGTCCGGGCCCGTCGGTGGCAGCTGATCGGCGACCAGTCGGTCTGTGTCCACACCGGCCCGATCGAGGTGTCCGGGCATCGCTGGGCGGCGGTCTTCCAGGGCGGCCCGCGCGCGCATCTCGACGGCGCGGCGGCGCTGATGGTGGCCGGCCTGGAGCGGTTCGACGAGGAGCGGATCCGGGTCTCGGTCCCGCGCGGAGCACGAGTACGCAGGAGTCCGTTGTACGACGTCCGGCAGACCCGACGCTGGTCCGCGGACGACGTCGTTCCGACCGGGATCCCACGTTCGCAACCGGCCGTGGCCGCCGTACGCGCGGCGTTGTGGGCCCGCTCCGATGCGCAGGCGGCGCTGGTCCTGACGATGGCCGTGCAGCAGCGGATCGTGACGGCGCGCGAGGTCGGCGCGGAGCTCCTGAGAGTACGACGGGACCGGCGACGCCTACTGCTCCACGGCGTGGTCCACGATCTGCTGGACGGCGCCGAGTCGCTCGGGGAACTCGACGTGATCCGCGAGCTGCGTCGCCGCGGGCTGCCCACTCCACAGCGCCAGGTGCTGCGGCGGGACGGGAAGAACCGCTACTACCTGGACCTCTACTGGCCCGAGTGGCGGCTGGTCGTCGAGGTCGACGGGATCCACCACGCGTGGGCGGAGAACCTCGTCGGCGATGCCCTGCGCCAGAACACCATCGCGCTCGCGGGCGACGTCGTACTCCGGCTGCCGTTGCTGGGATTGAGGCTGCGCCCCGACGAGTTCTTCGCCCAGATCGAGCAGGCCCTCGAACAGCAGGGCTACCGGTCCGCCGCCTGACCGCCAGCCCTCAGGACGTCATACGGTCAGCGCCATCTATGGCTCCGTCCGTATGACGTCGCGCGACGTCGGTCGGCCGCGACGTCGGTCTCCCGCGACGTCGGTCGGCCGCGACGTCGGTCGGTCAGTCTCGTCAGGCGACGGCCGCGCGGCGGGCTTCCTGGTTGAGTCGGGCCTGGGCCGCGCGGCGTACCTTCGGACCCTTGGTCGTCATGGCGTAGAGCAGCTTGAGCCGCTGCGGGGCGTTCTTGACGTTGGTGGTGGCCAGCCAGCCGTTCGGCAGCGACAGCCGGACCACCTTGTGCCAGGCCGAGTAGACCTGCTGCGGCAGAGGCGCGGTGTGGTAGTTGAGGTCGTACTTCTCGAACAGCGCCTTCACCTTCGGCGCGATCTCGGCGTACCGGTTCGACGGCAGGTCGGGGAACAGGTGGTGCTCGATCTGATGCGAGAGGTTGCCGCTCATGATGTGCAGCGCCTTCGAGCCGGAGATGTTGGCCGAGCCGAGCATCTGGCGCAGGTACCACTCGCCGCGGGTCTCGCCGTCGATCGAGCGCTTCTCGAAGGTCTCGACGCCCTCGGGGAAGTGGCCGCACATGATGATCGAGTGGCTCCACAGGTTGCGGACCACGTTGGCGGTGAAGTTGGCGGCCAGGGTCGGCAGGAACGAGCCGGTCGGCACCGACAGCAGCGGGTGGACGAGGTAGTCCTTGGTGGCCTGGTTGCGGATCTTCTTCAGCACGCCCTGGACGGCGGCCTTGAACTCGGGGCTGCGCCGCTCCTTGGGGATCCGCAGGTTGCGGCCCAGCTCGAGGTCGTAGGCCGCGATGCCGTACTCGAAGAAGCAGGCGTTCACGAAGTTCCAGACCGGCTGGAGCAGGAAGAACGGGTGCCAGGGCTGGTCCTCGTCGACGCGCATGATGCCGTAGCCGAGGTCGTTGTCCTTACCGATGACGTTCGTGTAGGTGTGGTGCAGCTCGTTGTGCGAGTGCTTCCACTGCTCGGCCGGGGTGGCCATGTCCCACTCCCAGGTCGTGGAGTGGATCTTCGGGTCGCGCATCCAGTCCCACTGGCCGTGCAGGATGTTGTGGCCGATCTCCATGTTCTCGAGGATCTTGGCCACGCTCAGACCCGCCGTACCCGCCAACCAGGCGGGCGGGAACAGGCTGAACAGCAGCACCGCGCGGCTGCCCAGCTCGAGCTTGCGCTGGACGTCGATGACCTTGCGGATGTACGCCGCGTCGCTGGCGCCCCGGTCGTCGAGGATGTCCTGGCGGATCGCGTCGAGCTCGATGCCGAGCTGCTCGATGTCCTCGGGGGTGAGGTGGGCGATCGGGGAGGCGGGCTTCTTCTGGAGAGCGGTCATGGGGGCTCCTGAGGTCAGTGGTCGATGCGGCACGGCCCGGCGGCCGCGTTGATACAGGTCTGGATGATCACGTTGTCGCCCTCGACGGCCGTGGTGATCTCGCCGTTGCGCAGGTCGCGTACGACGCCCTCGCGCAGGGGCAGCACGCAGCCGTAGCAGATGCCCATCCGGCACCCGCTCGGCATGAGTACGCCGGCCTCCTCGGCCGCGACCAGGATCGGCGTACCGCCGTCGGCCTCGACGACCGCGCCGTTCTGCGTGAACGACACCGTGCCGCCCTCACCGGCCTCCACGGTGGCCACCCGGAACTGCTCGGTGAACAGCTCCAGCCCCCTCGCGTCGTGGTGGGCCTCAAGCGCGTCGAGCAGCCCGGCCGGCCCGCAGGCGTACGTCGCCCGCTCGGCCAGGTCGGGCACCAGCGCGGCCAGGTCGGCCACGTCGAGCAGCCCGTGTACGTCGTCGTACCGCGGGACGAGTCGGATGGCACCGCTCTCGTCGAGCGACTTGAGGTTGGTGATGAAGATCGAGTCCGGCTCGCTCGGCGCCACGTGGACGACGACGATGTCGTGGTCCTCGCTGCGGGGGAGGTGCAGCACCCCGGAGTCGGTGACCGGGAAGAGGTTGCGCAGCATGCCGATCACGGGCGTGACCCCGGAGCCGGCGGTGATGAAGAGCAGCTTGCCCGGGTTCTCCGGCAGCACGAACTCACCGGCCGCCTGCTCCAGGTGGACCAGACTGCCGACCGGGCACGCGTGCACGAGGTGGTTGCTCACCTTGCCGTCGGGCACCGCCTTCACGGTGATCGAGATCAGGCCGTCGGCGCGCGGGCCGTGGGTGAGCGAGTACGCGCGCCACTGGCGTACGCCGTCGACGTCGATGCCGATCCGGACGTACTGACCCGGCACGTGCCCGGCCCAGTCGGCGCCCGGCTTGATGACGATCGTGGCCGCGTCGCGGGTCTCGGGCTCGACCGAGACGATCCGGCCGCGCAGTTCGGCGCCGGGCCGCAGAGGTGCGAAGAGGTCGAGGTAGTCGGCCGGGAGCAGCGGCGTGGTGGCCGCCTCCGCGAACCGGACGAGCCGATGTTTGAGGCTCGGCCGCTCGGTGGCGGCGCCTGCTACGAGTCCCAAGGTGGTCATGAGTCCAGCGTGCTGGACGGCAGGCGTAAAATCCTGACCAGGCGGCGTGAATCGATGCCACCAAACTGTTCTCAGCGAACAAAAGGAGGGACGCCATGGTACGACGCCGACCCAGGTCCGGGCTCAAGCTGCCGGCGCCGGTCGTCAAGGGCATGCGCGCCGAGCTCCCGACCGTCGCCGAGGAGGTCATCGCCGCGGTGATCGGCGAGGTGCCGAGCTACTCCGAGCCGTTCCGCGGCCGGATGGGACGCAACATCGAGACCGCAGTGGCCCTCGCGCTGGGCGGCTTCCTCGACCTGGTCTCGAGTGGCGACAAGATCGGACCGGGTCCGCGGGTGACGTCGGTCTTCGAGGCGGCGTACGCACTGGGGCGGGGTGAGGCGCGCAGCGGCCGGACCATGGACGCGCTCGCGGCGGCGTACCGGGTGGGGGCGCGTACGGCGTGGCGCGACCTGAGCCGGATCGCCGTCGAGAACAAGTTGCCCGCTGCCGACCTGGCGGACTTCGCCGAGCTGGTCTTCGACTACATCGACCAGGTGTCGGCCGCCAGTGTGTCGGGTCACGCCGACGAGCTGGCCACGTCCGGGCGGGTCCGCGAGCGGCACCTCGAACGGCTGGCCGCCAACCTGCTCGCCGGCGCGAGGCCCGAGCTGCTCAAGGCCGCGGCAGAGCGAGCCGACTGGACGCCCCCCGTCAGCCTCACCGCGGTCATCCTGCCCGAGTCGGCGGTGGTCGGCGTACGCGCCCGGCTGGACGGCCGGACCCTGCACCCGAGTGAGGACGTGCCCGGACTCGAGGGCCTCCCCGAGCTGACCGTGCTGCTGGTGCCGGAGGCGGAGGGGTCGATGCGCAAGGCGCTGGTCTCCTCGCTGCGCGACCGAGGTGCGGTCGTCGGCCCGGCCCGGCCGTGGCTGGAGGCGCGGGCGTCGTACCACCGGGCGCTGCAGGCCCGCGGCCTCGCGCTGGTCGAGCCGCCTGCCACCGTCGACACGGAGGAGCACCTCGCGATGCTGGTGCTGCACGCCGACGCGGCCGCGCTAGACGACCTGCGAGCCCGGGTGCTGGCGCCGCTCGACGACCTCCGCCCCGCCGCCCGCGACAAGCTCGCCGAGACACTCCGCTCCTGGCTGCTTCACCACGGTCGGCGCGACGAGGTCGCCGCGGAGCTGTTCGTGCACGCACAGACGGTGCGCTACCGCGTCAGCCAGCTCCGCGACGTGTACGGCGACCGCCTCGACGACCCCGACTTCGTGCTCGACGCCACGATCGCCCTCGCCGCCCAGCACTAGCGGGGTCGGCCGAGCGTGGGAGCGCGTAACCGGACGTACCGAACGCCCGCCTCCCGGCCATCTCGCCGCCTGGCGAGGACGACTTCGCTCGCCTTCAGTCCGTCCTACTACGACGCCTCCGGGGCGGCGTGAGCGATTTCGGCCGTTGTGGAATCCTGCGGGGGTGAGCTGAAGGGAGATCAGCATGTCTCGGATGCCGTCCCCGGGGGACCAGTTCGGCCGATACACGCTCAACCGCGAGCTGGGTGCCGGTGGCATGGGCTGTGTCTTCGCGGCCACGGACGTCCAGCTCGGGCGCGAGGTCGCGGTCAAGGTGATCCGGCCCGACCTGGCCGGCGAGGAGGAGCATCGCGCGCGGTTCGAGCGCGAGGCCGCGATCCTGGCGCGGATGGACAGCCCACACGTCGTACAGGTGCACGACTACGGCGAGCTCGACGGCACCTTCTACCTGGTCACCCAGCTGGTCAACGGCGGCGACCTGTCGCGGCGGATCCGCAGTGACGGTACGCCGCCGCCCGCGCGGGCGCTGACCCTGCTGGCGGAGGTGGCCGACGGGCTCGACCACGCCCACCGGGCCGGCGTCACGCACCGCGACATCAAGCCGAGCAACGTGCTGCTGCGTGACGACGGCCGCAACGTCGAGGCGGTGCTCTGCGACTTCGGCATCGCCTCCGCGCCCGGGCTGGAGCTGACCCGCACCGGCGCGGTCACCGGCACGCTTCTCTACATGGCGCCCGAGCGTCACCGCGGCGAGGCGGCCAGCGTGCGCGGCGACATCTACTCGACCGGTTGCCTGCTGTGGTTCGCGCTGACCGGTTCGGCGCCGTACGTCGGGACCGAGTTCGAGATCGCACTGGCGCACATGGAGGCGCCGATCCCACAGCTGCCGGGGCGCGACGAGTTCACCCGGCGGGTCAACGAGATCCTGCGCCGGTCGATGGCCAAGGAGCCCGAACGGCGTTATCGCTCGATGCGGGCGATGCACGCCGACCTGGTCGCCGCGGCCGAGCTCGCGCCGGAGGCGATCGCACTCCCCGACCAGACCGCCGTACGCCGGCCGATCGAGGTGCGCTCGCGGCGTCAGGTGGCGTGGACTCCACTGCTGCTGATCGGCACGGTCGCGGTGGCCGCACTGGTCTTCGCGATGCTGGCCGTCTTCGGACCCAAGCGGACGCTGCTGCTCGACCCGTCGGCCGACGAGCCGTTGTCGAGTGCGCCGGCCGGCACCACTGGAGGCGAGCTGGCGAGCGTGGACCCGGGATCGACGTACTCCACGGCCCAGCCGCCGACGCACGCCCCGGCCACTTCCCTGCTGCCGACCGCCCCCGTCGGGCCGACCGACTCCGCCAACCCGACGGCGGACCCGACCCCCGGCGCGACGTCCGGGCCTACCCCGACGCACAACCCGACCCACTCGTCGACCTCGGCGCCCAGCCCGACCGGGCCGCTCTACAAGTGCTGGAACGGCGCCACGAGTACGACGTACACCGGCTGCTCGTCGCCGACCGGGCTCCAAGGGCTGCACTGGATGTATCCGTCGATCGTCAACACCGCTAACTGCGACCCTTACGACGACGTCCACAGCGAGTACTCTCAGTACGCCCGCACGGCCATCCACTGCGAGATCAAGGGCGGGACCGGGTTCCGGTTCATCGAGTTCGAGAGCAACACCGACGCCTACAACTGGGCCGCGAACTACTTCGGCAGCGACCACCCGAGCAACGCGAACTGGCAGTACGGCCAGGCCTGGCGCTACGACCTGGTCAACCCGCAGAACGGCGTCAAGGTCAAGCGCCGCTTCCACCTCTACCAGGGCAAGCCGTACGGCGTGGTGCTGTGGAGCACCGACTCCTGGGCCTATCTCGACGGCCTCATGGACCGGGTCGAGTACCGCGCTCCCGACGACTACCGGGGCGTGAGGGTGCGCTGAGCTCCGGCCCGTGGGTTAGTCGCGGACCCGCCTCTCGTGTCCACGCCCCGGGTGCCACGACTCGATCACGAGACCACCGTCGAGGTAGGTGAGCGCAACCTCGGTGATGTCGACCCTGAACCCGTCGTCGGTGGGTATCGCGCGCCCCGAGATCTTCGCCTCACCGACCCACGCGCCGGGATCACCCTCGGGCGGGTCGACCGACGGGCTATGCAGGGCCAGCCGCGGATCCCGCTGCAGATCCGCCAGCTTGCGCGAGTCGGGCATCGACCCGAAGGTCACCTGCTCACCGATCTGAGTCTCGATACCGCTGATGCGGGGCGAGCCGTCCGCACGCAGCGTCGCCATGGTCTTGTGCTTCCGAGCCTGGAACAGCTCGCGGACTCTCGCCGCAAACTCCGGCGCGTCCGCCTCAATCTCGTGCCATGCCACCATGTCCCCACTCTGGCAGGCGGCGCCGACAACGGCCGGTCCCGGAAACCCGAGACCGGCCGCATCCGAAAGGCAAGGCTCACGCCGCGAGCGGCTCCAGCTCCTCTGGCATCTCCGGAGCGCCCATCGGGTTGGGCCGCAGGCAGGTCCCGCCGACGAGCGCGGCGACCAGGGCGAAGACCGCACCGACCGCGAAGGCCAGCTGGAAGCCGCCGTTCATCGCCTCGAGCGGAGCGCTGCCGGAGCCGGCCAGGTCGGTCGTGCGCCAGGTCGAGACGCTCACCAGGATCGCCAGTCCGAGCGCGCCGCCCATCATGAACGACGTGTTGACGGTGCCGGAGGCCAGACCCGCCTCGTGCGGCTCGACGTCGCCCATCGCGGCCAGCAGCACCGGGTTGAAGGCGATGCCGGCGCCCAGGCCGAGGAGCACCATCGAGGGCAGTACGTCGACCACGAACGACCCGTCCACAGGTGCCCGCGAGAACAGCGCCAGGCTCACGGCGGCCAGCGCCAGGCCCGCGGTCAGCGGCGGCCGGATCCCGAACCGCATGACGAGCTTGTCCGACAGCCGCAGCGAGCAGACCGCCATCACCACCGAGGTCGGCAGGTAGGCCAGGCCGACCTCGAGCGCGTCGTACCCCAGGACCTTCTGCAGGTAGAGCGCCGACAGGAAGAACCACGCGAACATCGCGCCCGCCCACAGCACGCCCACGACCTGCGACACGCTCACGTTGCGGAGCCGGAAGAGGCGCAGCGGCACCAGCGGGTGCTCGATCCGGGCCTCGCGGATGACGAAGGCGACAAGGAGTACGACGGCGGTCGCCAGGATGCCCAGCGTGCGAGATGACGTCCAGCCGGCGTCGTTGCCCCCGACCACGCCATACACGGCCAGCATCAGCGCCAGCGTCACCAGCCCGGCGCCGGGTACGTCGAGTCGCGCGTCGGCCTCGGACTTCGCGTCGGCGGGCAGCACCCGGCCGGCCAGCACCCACACGGCCACGCCGATCGGCACGTTCACGAGGAAGATCCAGTGCCAGTTGAACAGTCCGGTCAGGACGCCTCCGGCGAGTACGCCGACCGCGCCGCCGCCTGACATCACGAACCCGAAGAAGCCCATCGCCTTAGCCCGGTCGGCCGGGTCGGAGAAGAGGCCCATGATCAGGGCCAGCGCGACGGCCGAGACGGCCGCGCCGCCGAGGCCCTGGACCGCCCGGCCGATGACCAGGAGCGCGGGGTTGGGGGCGATGCCGCACGCGGCCGAGGCGGTTGTGAAGGAGACCACGCCGCCGAGGAAGACCTTCTTATTGCCGAACAGGTCGCCCAGCCGCCCGCTCAGCAGCAGGAAGCCGCCGAAGGTCAGCATGTAGGCGTTGACCACCCACGCGAGCGCGGTCTGGGAGAAGCCCAGATCGGTCTGGATGGACGGCAGCGCGACGTTCACGATGTTGGTGTCGAGCACGATCATCAGATCGCCCAGGCACAGCACGTAGAGCGCCAGCCAGCGGGCCCGGTTGTCGTTCATGGGGTGGCTCCTCGAAGTCTTGTCCGTTCCGGTTGTCACCCAAGCCACGAACGGATCGGGCTCGATACGACATCACGGTCTGAGATTTCTTTCGTCTCTTGTCTGACCGGGGTCGGTTGCGGAACTCATCGGTTTGTCCACAGGCGGGCTGGGCAGTAGTTGCGAGGGGGTCGGTGACGCCGGTTACCGTTCGTCCCGCAGCTGCATTGCTGAATCGCGACGAGGCTCTACTCGGGAAGAGGTCACATGACCGTCCGCCGTACCGCCGCCGCCCTGGTGGTCGTTCCGCTGTTCGCGCTCGCCTCCTGCGGCGGCGACCCCCACAAGCCCCCGCCCTACACGCCCTCCCCGACCCCCACCGAGTCGACGTCGCCGACCCCCACCGGCCCGGTCGCCCCGACCCTCCCCACCGCCGCGAAGCAGCACACCCGCGCCGGAGCCGAGGCGTACGTGCGCTACTACGTCGACGTCCTCAACCACGCCACGGCCACCGTCGACCCACCCACCCTGGCGAAGGTGACGTCCAAGGACTGCCAGGGTTGCCAGAACATTTTGGGTGTCCTGCGCGACCTGGACGCGTCTGATTCCGTCGTGAAGGGCGGTGTCTGGACTATCAAGAGTTTTGGCATCGGATGCTGCCCGCAACCTGGCTCGGAGCATTCGTTCCTCGTGGTCATCGACCGGAGCAGGCAGGTCATTGTGGACGGCAATGGGGAGCGCAAGACCTACAAGGGTGGCGAGGCCACCTTCACCTTTGATGCAGCATGGTCTGCGGATTCAGGTTGGAGGTTGACGTGGCTGCACTTCAACGGGTGATCGCAATCGCCCTGGCGGTTGTCCTTCTCGGATGGCCATCCGCAGCCATGGCCGGCGGCCACGGCGACGGCCACGTCACAGGCAACGACGCTGACAACGTCTATGACACAAATATCAACCTGACTCCAGATGGCGACGAAAGCACGCCCCCCGACAATGACGTCCCCGCCGTCGAGACCCCGGCGACCCCCACCCACACGGAGCCGGTCTGCGAGGACCACGGTGGCAAGTCGTACAACGACGGCACCGCCTGCTCTTCAATCGTCAGGTGCGGCGCGCCCGACGGGTCCATCGGCTATCTCGTTCAGATCGTCACGGACACGGAGCCACCCCGGTCTGTTGGCATCGACTGCGTGACCGAGCAGGAGATCCAGAACATCCAGCCAACGGTGACGC
>DASXRJ010000137.1:0-13535 GCA_036506675.1 Nocardioides sp.
CCGGGCACCCGCCCGCGGCGCCGTACTGATCTCCGGCGGGCCGGGCACCGGCAAGACGGTCGTGGCGCTGCACCGGGCGGCGTACCTGCTCTACACCGACCGGCGCCGCTACGAGTCGGGCGGCGTGCTGATCGTCGGCCCATCCGGAGTCTTCATGCGCTACATCGAACGGGTGCTGCCCTCGCTCGGCGAGACCGCGGTCGCGCTGCGCTCGCTCGGCGAGGTGGTCGACGGCCTGCGCGCGACCCGTCACGACGAGCCGCAGGTGGCCGACGTGAAGGGCGCGGCGCGGATGGCCGAGGTGATGCGGCGTACGGCGCGGCAGGCGGCTCCGGGCGCGCCTCGGGAGTTCCGGGTGTTCTGGCGCGACGAGGTGATCGTGCTCGACCGGGCCCGGCTCGGGAAGCTGCGCCGGGATCTCCTCTCCCAGGGCCGCCGCAACCGCCAGCTGCCGCGCATCGCGAACAGCCTGCTCGACGTGATGTGGCGCCAGGTCCGCGGTGAGCGGGGTCGCGAGCGCGGCCGGGAGGCGTTCGACGACGAGATGCTGTCCAACCAGGAGTTCGTCGACTTCGCCGTCGCGTGGTGGCCGCCGCTGGACGCGCCGACGGTCTTCGGGTGGCTGCGTGAGCCCGACTTCCTGGCCCGGGTCGCCGACGGCGTACTCCCGGCGGAGGAGCAGCGGCTGCTGCTCAAGTCGTGGGGCTCGGGGTCCGCCGACCACTCCATCGAGGACATCGCGCTGCTCGACGAGCTGCGCTACGCGCTCGGCGACGTACCCCAGCGGACCGACGACGACCACTCCTTCGACGACACTCTGTCCATTGTGGAGGGCGGAGTCGACCTGCAGGAGCTGACCACGGCGTCGGACCGCGAGTACGCCCCCTCGGGCCGGGCCTGGACGCCTCCGACGCACCGGATCGAGGACGACCCCTACGCCCACGTGCTGATCGACGAGGTCCAGGACCTCACGCCGATGCAGTGGCGGATGGTCGGCCGCCGGGGCCGCAACGCATCGTGGACGATCGTCGGCGACCCGGCCCAGTCGTCGTGGCCGATGCCCGAGGAGTCGGCGGCCGCGCGGGCGCAGGCGCTGGAGGGCAAGGAGCTCCACGAGTTCCACCTCTCGACCAACTACCGGAACTCGGCCGAGATCTACGACTTCGCCGCGGCGTACGCCGATCGGGTCGGGCTCGAGATCGACCTGCCCAGCGCCGTACGCCGCACCGGCCGGCCGCCCCGCGAGGTGACCGGCATTCAGGGGGCGGACGTCGACGACCTGGAGGCCGCGGTCCGGGCCGAGGTGGTGGCCCTCGCGGGTGCGCTGCCCGGCACGATCGGGATCGTGGTCCCGGTCTCCCGGCGGTCCGAGGTCAACGGCTGGCTGGCGTCGTGGCCCGAGCTTGCTGCCGACGCGCCCTCGGCGGCCCGTTCGGTCGACTCGTCGGTCGCGCCGTCGGGCGAGGACCGGATCGTCGTGCTCACCGGACTCGACACCAAGGGCCTGGAGTTCGACGGGATCGTGGTGATGCGGCCGCAGGAGATCGAGGACGAGTCGGTCACCGGCCGGGCCACGCTGTACGTCGTACTCACCCGGGCAACGCAGCTGCTCACCACCGTGAGCTGACCCGGCTTCCACGGAAGGTGCGTCCCCAACGACGGCGACGACGACCGGTGGCTCTCCGCCGGCGGTCGGGTGGCTGGCGAGTAGTTGGTCGAGCGCTTGGTCTGGGCAGGCGATCGGCTACGAGTGTCCAGACACTCGTAGGCGATCGCCCAGCATCACCAACTGCTCCGGGTGCTCGTTCCGCAGGAGGCCGAGGGTCGAGCCGGTAGGAGGGCAGCCCTCGCGCCGCGGCCACTTCGGCGCTAGCCTAAGCCAGAACAAAGTAGAACGTGTTCTAGCGAGGCGGTGTGCGGTGGACGTCAGCGAGGCGTGGACGGAGTTCTGCCAGGCGCTCGCTCGCGCCGGCGAGGTGGTGCTCAACCCCAAGGCGCCCGACAGCCCGCTCGACCGGGCCGAGGGCTACCGCTACCTCAGCCGGCTGACCCGGGAGATGCTCTACTCCTGCGTCGACAACGCCGATCCCGACTTCCCGCGGTTCCACCAGCTCGACCTGGTCAAGCTGGGCGCGGACAACCCCGACAACGTCTATCTCTCCGCGAACATCCGCGGCGACCGGACCTACCGGATCACGGGCGAGCGCGGCTCAATCGCCTACTTCAGCATCGGGTCCAAGGCCAACCGGTACGCCGTGGACGGCACCATGGCGTCCACCGGGGAGCTCGCCGACGCCGACCTGCACGTCGAGCCAGACGGCACCGTGGAGATCATCGCGAGCGAGACCCGGCCCGAGGTCACCGAGCAATGCGCCAACTGGCTCCCACTCGCGCCGGACTCGACCGGGCTCGTCGTCCGACAGACGTTTCTCGACCGTACGACGGAGCAGCCGGGCAGCTGGCACATCGAGCGGGTCGGCGGACCCACCGAACCGGCCGACCTGACCCCTGACGTACTCGCGAAGGCGCTGCAGCGAGCGGCGCTGTCGGTGCACGGGACCGCTGCGATGTTCGCGGGCTGGACCGAGCTGTTCATGACCAGGCCGAACGAGCTTCCCGACTTCGGCCAGGAGCTGTTCCAGCGGGCCGGCGGCGATCCCGAGATCTTCTACCTGCACGGCTACTGGACGCTGCGACCCGGCGAGGCGTGGGTGATCGAGACCGACGTACCGGACTGTCCCTACTGGAACTTCCAGCTCGACAACTGGTGGATGGAGTCGCTCGACCACCGGCGCGCGACCACCGTCAACAAGCACACCGCCAAACTCGACGGCGACCGGCTCACCATCGTGGTGGCGGCCGAGGACCCCGGGCTCAATCACGGGGCAGGAAACTGGATCGACACCTGCGGTCACTCCAGCGGTACGGCGCTGCTCCGGTGGCTCGGGGCGGACCGTCATCCGATCCCGACCTGCCGGGTCGCCCCGCTCGACTCGCTGGGCCGTGACTCATTGGATGCAGACTCGCTGGGAGCTCGCCCGTGACCGACCTCAGACCGGCCGACCTCACCCCGACCAACCTGATGACCGCCGCCAGCGACAAGACCGGGCTCAGCGAGTTCGGCGACGACTGGTTCGTCGAGCCACTCGGCGTACTCACCAAGAGCCTCGACCAGGAGGCGCGCCTCTCCGACCTGGGCCGAGACCTCACCCGCAAGCGGCTGATCGGGCTGCTGGTCGACCGGCTGCGGCTGCGCGCCTTCCAGCGGGAGCACCCCGAGGTGCGCGACGTCGAGGTCGACGTGGCGGCCGCGATCTGCGGGCTGCCGCGCACCGGGTCGACTCTCCTGCACCGGTTGCTCGCCTCCTCGCCGCAGCTCACCGCGACGCTGTCATGGGAGACGACGTACCCCCTGCCGTTCCCCGGCGAGGGCCCCGACGCCGAGATCCGCAAGCGCCGGGCACGGGAGCGGATCCTGTTGTTCAAGGAATTGTCTCCGGAGTTCTCCGACATCCACGACGTGGTGTGGGACGGGCCGGAGGAGGACGTCATCCTGGTCGACCGATCGTTCACGTCGATGAGCTTCGACTCGTTCTACTGGGTCCCGTCGTACGGCGAGTGGTTGCGCGCCGCCGACCAGGGCCGGGCCTACGCGGAGCTGCGCGAGTGGCTGCAGGTGCTGCAGTGGCAGGACCCGTCCCGGGCCGGCCGGCGCTGGGTGCTCAAGTCGCCGCATCACCTCTCGGCGCTCGAGTCCGTCCTCGACACCTTCGACGGCTGCAAGATCGTGATGACGCACCGCACGCCCACTAGCGCGGTGCCGTCGTACGCCTCGATGGTGCGCAACATCTCCTCGCAGTACAGCGACGCCGTCGAACCGGTCGCGATCGGCCGCTACTGGAGCGACATGTTCGTGCGGTCGCTGACCCGGTTCGCCGAGGTCCGGGCCGCCCGGCCGGAGCGCTTCGTCGACGTCCTCTTCGACCAGATGACGACCGAGCCCGCGGCCCGGGCCCGCGGGGTGCTCGCCGAGGTGGGCGTCGCGCCCGGACCCGACGACGACGCGGCGATCAAGGCGTACGTCGAGAAGGACCGCCGCGAGCGGCACGCCTCGCACACCTACGCGGTGGAGGACTTCGGGCTGTCGACCGCGCAGCTCGAGCGGGAATTCGCGTTCTACACGGAGGAGTACCTGTGATGTTGTCCGATGAGGTCGTCGTGATCACCGGGGTCGGCCCGGGGCTGGGCGCCAAGCTCGCCGCCCGCGCGGCCGCGGAGGGGGCGAAGGTCGTGATGGCCGCCCGCTCCACCGAGGTGATGGCGCAGGTCGAGAAGGAGGTCGCCCAGCTGGGTGGTCAGGCCGTCGGCGTGCCCTGCGACGTCCGCAGAGCCGAGGATGTCGACCGGCTCGTGCAGACCGCCGTCGACCGGTTCGGAACGATCACCGGCCTGGTGAACTCGGCGTACGGCCATCCCGGCTTCCACGACCTGGTCGACGCCCCGGAGAAGGCCATCCGCCGCGCGATGGACATCATCCTGTTCGGCGCCCTCAACGTGACCCGCGCGGTCGTCCCGCATATGAAGGAGGCCGGGCGCGGCTCGATCGTCAACGTGGGCAGCATGTCGACGCGCCGCCCGCTGCGCGGAGAGGGTGGGTACGCCGCCGCGAAGGCCGCGATGGGTGCGGCCACCCAGTATCTGGCCCTCGAGCTCGGCGAGCACGGCATCCGCGTCAACCACGCGCTGATGGGCTGGATGGACGGGCCCGGTGTGCGCTTCTACCTGCAGCTGACCGCCGACGAGCGGGGCGTCACGCCCCAGGACATCTACGACGAGATCGCGGCCCGGAATCCCCTCGGCCGGATCCCCACCGACGAGGCCTGCGCCGGCGGCGTCCTCTTCCTGCTGTCGCGCTACGCCTCCGAGATCACCGGCCAGACGCTGGACATCAACGGCGGGGAGTACCTGGCGCCATGAGTGACCGCCATGAGTGACCGCCATGAGTGACGCTGAGCTCGTCGTCGAGTCGGTCACCGTCGAGATCGACGCTCCGGCGGCGTACGTCTGGGAGGTGCTGGTCGACTACCCGCGCTATCCGGAGTGGAACCCCTTCACCGTCCGGGTCGACACGACCCTGGTCGTCGGCGACCCGATCGACCTCTACCTGCCGAACCCCGACGGCACCGACGGCACGTTCCTCAACCGCGAGTTCATCCGGGTCGTCGACGCGCCGCACCACCTGCGCTACGACACGGCCGACGAGATGCCCGGTCTCTTCGCCGCTCGCGACCAGTGGGTCGAGCCGCTCGGCACGGACCGGTGCACCTACCGCACCACCGACGCGATGAGCGGTGAGCTCGCCGCCTGGGTGGTCGAGACGAACGGCCCCTGGGTCAAGGCCGGCTTCGACGAGATGGCGGCCGCCTTGAAGGTGCGGGCCGAGTCGCTGTACGCCGCCGAACGCTGAGCCGATCCCGACTCCTGTCGGAGGGAGTGGCTCGGGCACTTGGTGACGGCGGTCGATCGCATATGAGTGTCGACACACTCGTAGGCGATCGCCCATCAACGTCAACTGGGCAGCAAACTGGGTGCGCGAGCCGGCGGACCGACGAGTCGGGCGGATCGGACACGGCGGATCGGACGCGGCGGATCGGGCCTTGTCCACAGGCGACTGAGACGGCCGCGCGGCGCCGTCTGCCGCGTCGGTAGGGTTTGCGCCATGAATCCCACGCCCGATGCCCGGTCCGCGTTCGACGCGCTCCAGGGGCACGAGGCGTGGGCGGCGATCCGGCTGCACGGTTCCGACACGGTCACCCTGCTGGGCGGGCGGCGGAGCGAGGTGGCCAGCATCCTCGACGTACCGCTGGAGGAGGGCCCCCCGACCGACGGGCGGCGCTTCGACCGGCTGGTGGCGATCCCGTTCCGGCAGGTCGCGGAGCGTGGGTTCGAGGCGCACGACGACGGTACGCCGCTGGTGGCCGTCGACATCGACACCGAGCTGGAGCTGCCGCTCGACGACGTACTCGCGGCGCTGCCGGACGGCGAGGTCGAGTTCACCGACCGCGGTGGCTTCGAGACCGATGACGAGGACTACGCCAAGGTCGTCGAGGCGATCATCCGCGACGAGATCGGGCAGGGCGAGGGCGCCAACCTGGTCGTCGGCCGGCACTACCGGGCGGTCGTGAAGGACTGGACTCCGCAATCGGGTGGCGACAAGGCGCTGACCGTCTTCCGGCGGCTGCTGGCCCGCGAGCGCGGCGCCTACTGGACCTTCTGCTTCTTCACCGGCGACCGCTACCTGGTCGGCGCCAGCCCCGAGCGGCACGTCAGCGTCAAGGGCGGCGACGTCCGGATGAACCCGATCTCCGGCACCTTCCGGCTGCCCAGGGAGGCCGGCGCCGACACCAAGGCGCGGCTGATGGAGTTCCTGGCCGACGAGAAGGAGATCTACGAGCTCTTCATGGTCGTCGACGAAGAGCTCAAGATGATGTGCGACATCTGCCACGAGGGCGGCCAGGTGCTCGGCCCGTTCCTCAAGCCGATGACCCACCTGGTGCACACCGAGTACCTCCTGGCCGGCCGCAGCAGCCGCGACGTCCGCGAGATCCTGCGCGACACCATGTACGCCGCCACGGTCACCGGCAGCCCGGTCGAGAACGCCTGCCGGCTGATCAAGAAGTACGAGCCGGTCGGCCGCGGCTACTACGCCGCCGCGCTGGCCCTGCTCGGCCGCGACGCGGCCGGCGAGCCCACCGCGGACAGCCCGATCGTGATCCGGACCGCCGACGTCGACCTCGACGGCAACCTCAAGGTCACCGCGGGTGCGACGCTGGTCCGCGACTCCGACCCCCACTACGAGGTCGCCGAGACCCACGCCAAGGCCGGCGGCATCCTGAGCGCCTTCGGGCTGGTGCCACCGGCGCCCGCACCCGCAGACACCATCGCGGACCTGACCCGCGACGAGGACGTGCTGCTCGCGCTGGCCGAGCGCAACAAGCGGCTGAGCCGGTTCTGGCTGACCGACCAGGCCGGCGCCGAGCCCGACGCCCACCTGCGCGGCAAGTCGGTGGTCATCCTCGACGGCGAGGACGACTTCGTGAACATGCTCCGGCACGTGCTCGCGGTGCTGGGCATGACGAGCAGCGTGGTACGGCATGAGGACTATGCGGCCGGCGTACTCGACGGGCACGACCTGGTGATCGTCGGCCCCGGGCCGGGCGACCCGCGCGACGGCGACCACCCCAAGAACGCCGCGTTCCGGGCGGCCGTCGACGAGCTGCTGGCCAAGAAGCAGCCGTTCCTCGCGGTCTGCCTGGGCCACCAGACGCTGTGCCAGCGGCTGGGCATCCCGCTGGGCTTCAAGGACATCGTCTTCCAGGGCACGCAGTCGCCCATCCCGTACGCCGGTCGCACCGAGCGGGTGGGCTTCTACAACACCTTCGTCGGCCGAGCCGGCGGACCCGGCGCCCCCGACAGCTCAGACGGCCCCGAGCTGCCCGAGGGCCTCACGGTCGACGCCGACCCGGACACCGGCGACATCCACGTACTCCGTGGCCCGCACTTCCGCGGGATCCAGTTCCACGCGGAGTCCATCCTCTCCGAGCACGGCTACGACCTGCTCCACGACCTGGTCAGCGACCTGCTCCGGCCGCTGGACGAGTGATGGACGACTGAGCGCGCAGTACGGCGTCGGTCGCGAGTTGTGCCAAAGCAACTCCTCGAGGCGTCGGGACGTCTGATCATGGAGGGTGTCACGTGGGAGGGACATTTCATGCGGTTTCGGACCGGGTTGATGGTCGCGCTCGTCGCGATCGTGCTGGGAGGCTGTTTCGCGTCCGGCGCGTCGTCGCCGGCGCGAGATCTGCCGACCGCCGGCTTCGGTGATCGGGCGAGCGCCGAGGCGCCCAACATCGTGCTGGTGCTGATGGACGACTTCTCGCTCGAGCTGCTGCAGACGATGCCGACGGCCGCCCGGATGATGCAGGAGGGAGCGTCGTACCCCAACGCCTACGTCGAGGACTCGCTCTGCTGCGTCTCCCGGGCCTCGATCTTCACGGGCCAGTACCCCTACCAGCACGGCGTCTTCACCAACACCTCCAACCTGCCCAACCCGCTCGGGCCGATCGGCGGCTGGCCGGCGTTCCTGGCCAACGGCGACGACGAGCGCAGCATCAACGTGCGGCTGCAGGAGGCCGGCTACACGACCGGCTTCATCGGCAAGTACCTCAACCAGTACGAGTACGACCCGCGCACCGGCGAGTTCCCGTCGGTGCCGCAGGGCTGGTCGGACTTCCGGGTCATCTTCGGCGGCGGCTACCAGGGCTGGAACTACGCCAGCACCCACGTCGACGACGGCGTGGTCAAGCTTCAGCTGCACCCGGCCCCGCCGGACGACGCGCCGCCCTGGATCAAGGACCGGGCGTACGTCGGCACCTTCACGCAGGCGCAGGCGCTCGACTTCATCGGGGCGCACGAGGACGACGACTCGCCGTACTTCCTGGAGGTGTCGACCTATGCGCCGCACCCGCGGGTCCAGAAGTACGGGACCTACCCCGACGACCCCATGTTCCCGGCGGCCTTCCAGGACCGCCCGCACGCCGGCCTGCCCGACGGCAACTGCGGCCTGGTCGCCTGCTCGGACCTGACCATCGCCGACCTGCCGGGCTTCAACGACCCGCGCGAGGACAACGCGCCCGACTACACCGACGGCACGCCCGCGCCGGCGTGGCGCGTCAACAAGGTCACGCTGACCCGTCGCGAGGCCGTCAACGGGCTGCGCAACCGGGCCCGGGTGGTGCAGTCGGTCGACCGGATGCTGGCGCGGATCATGGACTCGGTCGACCCGAACACCTACATCGTCCTCACCTCGGACAACGGCTTCCACCTCGGCCAGCACCAGCTCGACCGCGGCAAGGGGACGCCGTACGACTCCGACGTGCACGTGCCGATGCTCATCGTCGGCCCGGACGTCACGCCCGGTGACCGGGCCGAGGTGGCCATGAACATCGACCTGGCGCCGACCTTCGAGGACCTGGCCGGGCTGACCCCGGAGCCGTACCGGACCGGCATCTCGCTGGTGCCGTCCCTCGACGACCCGACCCGGCACCGTCGTACCTATGCCTTCTTCGAGCACACCTGGGCGCGGGCCGCCCCGGTCGCCGGCCCGCCCGTGCCCGGTGGGAACGCGGACCCCGACGGCGGGTACGGCGCCGGCACGCTCGGCACCATCCCGTCGTACATCGCGGTGCGGGGGCCGAGCGGGCTGCTGGTGCGGCTCGACCTCGACAACTCGTGGGATGGCGTCGAGACGGCCTGGGAGTTCTACGACTACACCGACCTCGGCTGGGAGAAGACCAACTCGTACGACGACCCGACCAAGCTCGCCGAGATCACCCGGCTGAAGGCGGCACTGGCTCGTTTCGACGAGTGCGCGGCGCCGTACCGGGACGGCGCGCCCCGCGACCAGGCCGTGCCGGAGAGCTGTCGCGAGATCCGTGCGTTGGGGCTGCCGAGAAATTCTTGAAGAAAGTTTGGGCGAGGTGGCAACCAAACCGGCCGCCATCGCGTCTATTGGTGTGAAGAGTGCACACAGGCGGGGGACGTCTGGGCAGTTCAAAGGCTTGCGGGCCGTCGGTATCCGACGGCCCGCAGTCCACATTTTCAGCGGCCTCCGGTCACCACGGATCGGGCAGGCCCGCTCCCGTGGTGATCAGGCTGCGCAGGCTGCCGTTGACGTAGTGCAGCCAGGCGGTGGAGCAGGCGCCGAAGCACTCGACGTCCGGCACCAGGCCGACGTGCGTGAACCGCAGCTCGGTGCCGTCGGCCGTGGGCACGATGTCGAACACGATCTCGCTGCCGGTCCACTCACCCGGCTCCGAGATGAAGGACAGGTGGCTGTCGGTGACCCGCCACACCACGCGGCGGCCCGGCTCGAGCTCGACCACGCGCTGGAGGCTGTAGTGCTGCGGCGGGTGCCGGTAGCTGAACTCGGCCCCCACCTCGTCGGCATGCCCCTCGACCTCGCCCGTCCACCAGGCGCGGACGTCCAGGATGGCGGCGTACACCTGCTCGGGTGACTGCTCGACCGAGTACGCCGTGGAGTAGCCGCGCTCGTTACTCGGCGTACTCAGTTCGTTGCTCGTTGATTGTGTCGTCATGAGTGATCGGATCCTTGTCTCTTTGATGGGGTTCGGGTCTAGGTTGCGGGCGCGGTCGTGCGTCGCCGCCACGGACGTGGCGGCGAGCTGTGGTGCGGGTCCGGTCAGTCCGGTTTGCTGCGCTGGATCCGTTCGGCGATCCGCTTGATCCGCCTCAGCCGGGCGTCCCAGGTCTGGCCGACCGCGGACAGCTGGGCGACCGCACGGGCGAGCTGGGCCTCGTCCACGTCGTACCGACGCTCGCGCCCCGCGGGGGTCGCGTGCACCAGCCCGACCCGATCCAGTACGCCGAGGTGCTTGGCGACCGCCTGTCGGGTGACCGGCAGCTGCTCGCTGAGCGTGGTCGACGTACCGCCTCCGCCGGCGAGGAGCAGGTCGAGGATCCGACGCCGGGTCGGGTCGCCGATCGCTGACCAGAGGTCGTCGTCGATCGCGGTGCTCATGGCCGGGCGACCAGCCGGTTGGCATACGTGACAAGCCGCGGGAGGAAGTGGTCCCAGCCGCAGACGTGGTCGAGGTAGGCCTCCTGCAGCACGGCCGCCTCCCACCCGCGCTCGCGGAAGCCGGTCTCCTTGAAGCGAAGCAGCGTGCCGTCGCCGGACGGAACGAGGTCGAAGGTCACGAGGAGGGAGTTGTCCGGCGCCGCCGACTCGCCCTCGTCGTACACCCAGCGGAACGCGAACCGGCGGGGCGGGTCAGCCTCCAAGACGGTGAGCGACTCGACCTTCGCGTCCGGCGAGGCCGGGTCACCGAAGGTGATCGCGCCGGTGGCACCGGGGACCGGGTCGAGCTCGGCGTCGTCGGGCCACCACTCGCGCAGGTGCTCGGGCGAGCTGATCACCTCGTAGACCACCTCGGGGGTGGCGTCAATGCGAAGCTCCCGCTCGATGCTTCCGTACTCCATGTGATCCTCCTGAGCCTCAACGCAACCGACGGTTGCACGTTGGGAGCATACCCAGCGCATCTCCCTAATGCAACCTTTGATTGCGCATCGGAGACAGTTCGATGGCTCGATCAGGGCGTCGAACGCGGCTGGCGCATGTGGGCCTGGTCAAGGAACACGCCGGCCGGCTGTACCCCTCGGCATGGGCAAACCCGGCGAACTGAGCGCTGATCTCGCCCCGGGCGTCGTGCCGGCCGCCACTGAGCCAAGTCCTACCCCTACCAACTGCCGGTAGAAGCGCCTTGATGGCCGGCAATCCGAAGGATCGTGTCGAGGACGTACGCGGCTGCCGCGGGCCTGGTCCGCGAGGCCGGCGTGGAGGGGGTCACCGACGAGCTGGTCGGGCTGGTGGTGGATGCGGTACGTCCGGCCAGCCCGAACGGGCACGGCGCGTTCGTGGGAAGCCCTGCTCGTCTACGAGGAGCAGATCCAGGGCTGGGTGGTCGGCGGCCAGGGTCAGGACCTGTTGAGCATCGTGAAGTCCACGAACCGGTTCTCAGGGACGCTCAAGCTTGGCCACCTTGTCCTCGTCGATGGTCACGCCGAAGCCCGGCGCGTTGGTGACCAGCAGGTACCCGTCCTTGTACGTCGCCGGCTCGACGGTGATGTCGTCGGATAGCAGGCGTGGCCCGAACAGCTCGGTGGCCCCATTGAAGCGACGCCGTAGTGCAGAACAGGTGGGCGGAGGCTGCCCGAGCGAGGTCTCGATCGTGGTGCCCCATAGCAGGCAAGGCCCGCCGCCTCGGCGACCATACCGCTCCTTGTCCAGCGGCAGACGAGAAGCACCGTCACCCCCAGCGGCAGACGACTATCGACGCGCGGATGTTCGGTCGAGCGAGCGGGTAGGCGCACGCTCATGGCCGCGACTGACAAATCGTGCGCTGCGTCAGGTCGGGCATGATGTTGATCTCAACCCTGGAGCGGCGATGATCCCTGTTGAGCTCGTGCCCTTCGTTCAGCGGTCGGACGAAGCGCGCCTCGTCTTCGAACTCAGTGTGGGGGCTTTCGTCTTAGGCGAGTTCTCGCAGGCGTTGCGCGTGCGACGTGGCGCGACCCGCGCCAACCTGGGCGCCGAGGCATTGTTTCGAGCGATGTTCTTCGGTGGGATCCTGCTCATCCCCATCGGTCGTGCCGTTGTACCGAACGCCGCGATCGGCGGGGGCGTCTGGTCCTTCTCCCTCGGCGTGCTCATCGGTTGGCTCGGTCTGCTGCTTCGCTGGTGGTCCTTCGTGATCCTGGGGAAGTACTTCACCGTCGTTCTCAAGACGAGCGAGGATCAGTCGGTCGTAGACCGTGGTCCCTATCGACTGCTGCGACACCCGAGCTACACGGGCCTGCTGCTCGCACTCCTCGGGTGCGGCCTCATCTACGAGAACTGGATCAGTACCGCGGGCTCGGTGGCGATCGTGCTGGCTGCCCTCGTGTATCGCATTCGGATCGAGGAACGCGCGCTCAACGCCGCGCTCGGAGACCGCTACAGCGACTTCGCCGCGGGCCGGGCTCGGCTCGTCCCCTTTCTTTGGTAGAAGGTCCCCCGCGTCAGGCTACGTCGAAGACACGGCGAGCCAGCCGATCTGGACGCCAGCCTCACCCCCTGAGCCCGAGCACGCGTAGGCTCGTGGCGTGACGCGGGGTGTTCTTCAGCGTGTCCACAATCCGCGCAATCGCGAGTGCGGTTGCGACCCGGATCGCTGGTGCCGCAGAACAGCCATTGGTCGATCAGTGAAGTGGTGGTTCCCCGCCAGGCTCGTCGGCCTGCACCACAAGAGCGATCACTCGGCAGAGTGGAAACGGTCCCAGGAGTAGACGCACGGCCGAGCCGCCGGAAGACCGCCGATCATCGGGGATCTCACGCCTGACAGGGAGCAGGCTGGCACCAACCCACCAACACCTTCGTACGCCGAGACCATGATGGGCCCATGACGACGTTCGCCCCATCTCCGGCTCGGGGACGTGGGGTGTTCGCCGTCCCGTGGCCGGTCCTCCTGGTCGCCGGCCTGATGGTGACCTTGCTGCTGGTCGTCTCGGGCGCCTACGGCTTCCATGGCGACGAGATGTACTACGTCGTGGCGGGTCAGCATCCGGCGTTTGGATACGTCGACCAGCCGCCCCTGACTCCGCTGCTGTCCGCTGGATCGGTCGCGCTGCTGGGTGTCACGCCGACCGCTGCGCGCGTGCTGCCCTCTCTGGAGATGGCGTTCGTCGTGGTTCTCGTTGCGCTGGTCTGCCGGGAGCTGGGTGGCACGCGTCGCGCCCAGGTCCTCGCCTCTTGCACGGCTGCACTGTCGGGCTACCTCGGAGCGGGTCATCTGAACACGACCACCGAACCCGACCTTCTGGCCTGGGCGATCATCGTGTGGCTCCTCGTGCGGGTGCTCGATGGTGGAGACCCGCGGCAGTGGCTGGTGGTGGGTTTGGTGGCCGGGATCGCGCTC
>DASXRJ010000138.1:0-3326 GCA_036506675.1 Nocardioides sp.
GGGGCCGAGCATGACCGCATGTACGCTCACGCCCCGTCCGGCCAGATGGGCACGCAGCGACTGTGACAGGGAGAACGCGGCCGCTTTCGAGATCGAGTAGCCCGGAAGGACCGGCACGGCGGCCCAGGCCGCCACCGACAGAACGTTGACGATGGCCCCCCGAGAACGAGTCAGCAGCGGCAGGAACGCCTGGGTCACGCCGTACGTGCCGAAGAGATTGACGGCAAGCTGCCGTTCGAGCACGGCGCGATCGCTCAAGTCGTCGTAGAGCGCCAGGCCGGCGTTGTTGACGAGGACATCGAGCGACTCGACTCCGTCGGCGGCCTGCTGCACCTGCGCAGCGTTGGTCACGTCCAGCGCGAGGGGCGTGACACGCTCATCGGAGTGGGCGAAGGGCCGGCGCGTGCCGGCGTACACGCGCTTCGCGCCTCTCCGCAAGGCTTCCTCGACCAGCGCCCGTCCGATACCGCGATTGGCCCCGGTCACCAGGACCGATCTGCCGTCGATCGTAGACATGGGATTCCCCTTCAAGGCTCAGGCGATGTGGTGGTTGATGCGGTGCACTTGCATCGTGCAAGCGAGTCTAAGCAAAGGGAGTCTACGCATAGGAAGTTTCATGATGCAAGTGCCAATTTGCTATGATCGAGGCATGCTCGGCAAGACCTACGACTCCCAGGCGTGCTCGATCGCGCGCGCTCTCGAAGTGGTGGGCGAACGCTGGAGCCTGCTCATCGTCCGCGACGCCCTCTTCGCCGGCTCGACCCGCTACAACGACTTCCAGCGCAGCCTCGGGATCGCGACGAACATCCTCAAGACCCGCCTCGACGGCTTCGTCGAGGCCGGGATCATGCGGCGGCACCAGTACTCCGAGCAGCCCGAGCTGTACGAATACCTGCTGACCGAGAAGGGTCGCGACCTCGCGCCCGCGCTCATCGCGCTCACCGCGTGGGGCGACAAGTGGGCCGCTCCCGACGGTCCGCCGATCCTCTACAGCCACACGGTGTGCGGTTCGCCGGTCAGCCCCGAGGTCGTGTGCGCGACGTGCGGCCGGCTGGAAGACCCCGCCGAGGTTCAGGCTCGCCCGGGCCCCGGCATGCCCGCCGAGCGCATCCAGTTCATGGAGAGCCTCATGGCGCGCCGGTCGCAGGCCTAGGCGCGGCCGCCACCGAGACGACCAGCTCGCCGCCGGGTGACGGCAGCCGCAGCGTGCGCCACTCGCCGTCGAACGAGGACGGCACGTCGAGACCGTGCTCCGGCCACCAGGCCAGCATCGGTACGTCGGCCAGCTTGCACAGGCACTCCGCCCGGGTCCACCGCTCCCAGAACCCTTCGGCGCCGAAGCGTCGTACCAGAGGAGCGGGGGGCACGGCGCCGGCGTACTCGGCGTCGATCACCACCGACCAGCCCGCCGGGGGCACGCCGTACCAGCCCACGCAGGCGAAGTCCGGCAGGTGCGACCGGGTGACCGCGCCGGCCAGCTCGGCGGCCGTTCCGACCCGCAGGTGATCCGGGGCGGCCGCGAGCAGTGCGCGGATCTCAGATCGAGGCGGCGCCATCGACGACGAGGACCTGGCCGTTGATGTTGGTGTCCTCCAGCAGCAGCATCCGCACCACCGGGACGACCTCCTCCGGCTCGGTCAGGTGACCGGTCGGGGTACGGCGGACGATCTGGTCCAGCTGGGTCTGGCCGAGCACCGCGGACATCTCCGAGGCGAAGAAGCCCGGCGCCACCGAGTTCGCCAGCACCCGGCCGCCGAGCTCGCGGGCCAGCGAGCGGGTCGCGGAGTCCATCCCGCCCTTGGTGGCGGAGTACGCGACCAGCCCCGGGTAGCCGCGCTGCGCGCAGATCGAGGTGATGTTGACGATCCGGCCCTTCAGGCCCTTCGCCATCATCCGGCGCAGCACGAACCGGGTCAGCACCAGCGGCGAGGTCAGGTTCGTCTGGATGATCGACGCGATCTGCTCGGCCGAGGTGTGCACGTGCAGCGAGTCCTGGCCGACGGCGGCGTTGTTCACGATGCCGTCGATCGGGCCGAGCTTGGCCTCGACCTCCTTGACGAAGGCCTGGCCGGCCGCGGCGTCGTTCACGTCGACGGAGCCGACGTGCAGCTGGTCGGCGTACTTGTCCGCCAGCGCGGTCAGCTCCGGCGTCACGGTGCGCGCGAAGGCCGCGACCTTGACGCCACGCTCGACCAGGTCGGTGACGATGGCGAGGCCGAGCCCGCGGGAGCCGCCGGAGACCAGTACGACGCTCGACGGCGGTACCAGGGTGGTGTCAGACATCGCTCTTCAACGTCTCCTTCGAGGGAATCTCTTCCAGGATGCGGATCCGGCGCGGCACGCCGTAGTCCGGCAACCGGCCACTGCACCACTTCACCAGATCGGCGTCCGTGGTCGGGCCCATGGTCTTGTCCAGCACCACCTCGGCGGCCACCATCCGGCCGACGATCGGCGCCTTGCGCGCGAACACCCGCGCCCAGGCGACCGCCGGGTGCGCGGTCAGCACGTTGCGGACCAGACCCGCGGACACTTTGGAGCCACCGACGTTGATCTCGTCGCTGTCCAGCCGGCCGGTGATCAACACGCGGCCGTCCACGATCTCGACACGGTCGCCCGTCCGCACCGCGCCGTCCAGGCCGGCACCGTGGTGCGGCGAGGTGATGATCAGCTCGTCGCCTTCGACCGACAGGACCGGCCGCTCGGTCCCCCGGTCCGGCTCGCGGTCCAGCCAGGCCTTCGGGAAGCCGGCCTTGCCGTCGTGTACGACGATCGACGCGCCGACCTCCGAGGACGCGTAGATCCACGAGATCCGGGCGTGCGGGAACATCTCCCGCAGCCGGTCCAGGATCGCCTGGTCGACCGGCTCGCCGCCGAGCGTGATCTGCTCCAGCGGCACCTTCGCCAGCGCCTCGCTGTCGCGGTAGATGGTCTGCCGCCAGAACGTCGGCGTACCCGACGCGGCGGTGACGCCGTGCTCGGCCGCGATCACCGGCCAGGTCTCCAGCTCGGACGGCTCGATCAGGACCATGTGCTGATCGGCCAGCGTGAGCGAGATCGTCACGATCTGCCACCAGGCGTAGGTGCCGGGCGAGTACGGGTTCAGCCAGACCCGCCCCGGCTGGTCGCCGTGCACGGTGGTGAGCGACTCGAGCGTGTGCCCGATCCGCTTCGGCCGGCCGGTCGAGCCCGACGTGAGCAGCCAGACCCGGCCGGACTCCTCGATCCGCTTCAGCCTGGCGGGCTTGACGGTGCTCTCGTCACCGGAGGCGAGGACGACGGCGAAGCCGGACTCGCCGAGCTCCTCGCGCATCGCCGGGTCGACCCGG
>DASXRJ010000139.1:0-6019 GCA_036506675.1 Nocardioides sp.
GCTCGTGAAATACGACCCAGGGCCTATGAACTTCGAGCCTTGGGCAGGACGAGATGTGACTGCTGCGATGCCCTCCATAACTGTCGGCGGAATCTCGGGCGACTCGAATTCCGAGAGTTGGGGTGGGGCCGCGCGATTGGAGCCCTGTCCGAGCAAGTCCAGGAGGTGGAAGGAAGTGTCGTCAGCCCGGTCAGGCTCGGCGTTGAGATTCATGTCGACGGAAGGTTGTGGCCGAATCAGTTCGGGGGGTCCGGACCGGGCGGTTCAGCAAGAAGACGAGCCTCCTAGTGGTCCAGGTTGCGGTCCCTGGTGGGCAGCTCGTAGACAAGCGGCCGATCCTTCTGGCGGGGTTGCGTGAGGCCGTCGCGGTCGCAGAGGAGTACGTCCGGGAGCGTCGTCTAGCAGAAGGACTTCCGGAGCTCCGAGATCTGGTCGCGAGGTTGCCGCCGTCGTATGCATTGGCGCGTGGAACTGGCCCCGCGGTGGCCAAACCCTGCATGGTGCACGAGTTGGCCATTGTGGGCTCGACTCATGGTGGCCAAACCATGCATGGAGCACCCTTTGGCCAGTCTGATCCGGACTAGTCGGCGGATCACGCTCTGTATGAAGACGAACGGGGCCCTCCGGATCACCGGAGAGCCCCGCCGTAGAGCGCCAGGCGTCAGTACACCTCGAACTCGGCCGCCCGCACCGACTGGCCGCGGTCGGAGCCGGTCTTGCAGTCGGTGTCGTTGAGCGGGTCGTTGTCCTTGTCACCCGCGAACCCGGCGTACCCGGTGCACTGGTTCTCCAGGGCCACGAACCGCAGCGCGGCAGCAGCGGTGTCCGGGACGTCGAACGACCGCATCAGCAGGTCGGGCGAAACCGGCCGCGGGGCCACCGACGGGAACGCGTTGGCCGGCGAGACGTAGATCCGCTTCCAGGTGGCCGACGAGCTGCCGCAGCTGCTCACGCAGACGTCGATCGCGAACCGGCGCAGCGCCGTGAAGCGCGAGCCCGAGTCGGGGTCGGCCGCGAGCGGTACGTCGGTCGGGCTGGGCGGCGCCGGCCGGAGCATGGCCGAGACCTGCACCCGGTGCACGGTGTGTACGCCGCCGGCCAGGTCGACCACCACGAACGGGTGCTGCTCGTCGATGTTCTTCCCACCCGCGAACCCGGCCCAGTTGGTCGACTCGGTGTCGTCGATCAGCGACCCGGCGTTCAGCGACCCCGCACTGGTGCTGAGCACCTTCGCGCCGGAGTGCCGGGAGGCGAGGTTGACCGGGGGAGCGATCGCGACCGCCTTGTGCTGGCCCGCCGATACGGTCAGCCCGAACCGCTTGAAGCCGCGGCCGGGACCGACATACAGCACGCTGTAGTGACCGGGCACCAACTGCACCACGTTGTCCAGCTTGGTGGTCGGCCGGGTGTCGGCGACCGGGGTCACCCGGGCTTCGTACCGGCCGATGTAGACCTCGCCGGCCGCCGCCCTGAACGTCACCGTGGCGTTGTTCGCCTTCGGCGAGGCGAACGAGGGTACGACGGCCTCGGAGTCGGCGTTCGGCGTGCTGGCGCCCTTGCCCATGCCCCGGCTGGCGTAGGCGTTCCACAGCGCGGTCTGGTTGGCGCCGTGGAAGCGCATCCGGTCGGCGGCCAGCATCGCGTCACGGGCGTCGAGCATGCTCGTGGCGCCCTGCTGCAGCAGGAACGCGTCGTACATCAGCTGGAGCCAGCGGCGGTTGCCGGGGCACTTCGCGGCCGGGAGCGGCGAGCTCGTCCGCGACCCGAGCGCGCAGCGGCGCTGCAGCGCGCGGTCGGTGTAGGGGAACTTCGCGTTCCACTTGTTCACCAGCGCCTTGCGGACCGCGAACTGCACCGCATTCCACACCTCGCCGTCGGCGTGCACCTCGGGGCCGGTGGTGTCGAAGCCGATGTCGGAGTAGTTGAGCGGGCTGCTGTTGAGCGCGAAGTCTCGGATGCCGACCTTCGGGTTGCCGGTCGTGTAGCCCCCGAGCGCCCAGGGCGAGCCGGTGGTGTAGCCGGTCTCGAACTGGTACTCCGCGGCGTCCAGGTCGCTCCACGACTCACCCATGGCGCCGCCCTGGTCGGAGGTGATCCCGTCGTCGGGGCCGCCGATCATCCGGTTGCTGATGGCGTGGGTGTACTCGTGGCCGACCACGCCGATGTCCAGCGAGCCGTCGGTGCACGGCGAGTAGAACGCGCCGGCGATCGGCTGGAAGAGGTACTGGTTGGTGATGCCCGGTACGCCGTCCTGAAGCGCGATCTGGTTGGCGTTGTCACGGCCGAGCCCGCTCTGCAGCCCGCCGATCGCGCCCGCCTGGACGTTGCCGATCTCCGGGTCGTTCTCGCGGGACGGGTCCGCCTCGGCGCCGAAGTTGACCGCCTGCAGGTTGTAGTTGGCCTCGGTGAAGCCGAGGTAGTAGGCGAAGTCGTGCATCCGGTTGTGGGTGGTGAACAGGTTGGTCACTACCGCGTTGATGTCGTTGCCGCCCGGCACCAGCTGGGCCGGGTCGCAGCCGGAGTTGTTCCAGGCGTCGGTCCAAGCGTCGGTGTAGTCCCGCGTGGGCGAGGCCGGCGCCTGCGCCAGCCCGCCCGGGGTCAGCGGGCTGACCCAGGCCTCGTGGGTCACCGCGGCGTTGCCGGTCGTGGTGAGGGTCGGCGTGTTGGTGCGGAAGTTCCAGTCCCAGGGGCCGCGCGCGGCCAGGTTGGCCAGCGCACCCGGCGGGGTGGAGCAGCCGGGCACCTTGGTGCCGTCGGAGGTGGTCACCCAGCAGCCGGTGATCCGGTTCTTGGGCGTCGTGGCCGGCGACCAGTCCAGGCTCGGGCTGGCCAGGAAGTAGGCCCACTTCGGCGTCGGCAGGGTGGCCCCGGGCGTCTCGACGTCGGAGGTGAAGATCGTCCCGGCGTAGTTGCCCGGGGCGGTGAACGGCACGGTCGGGTCGGCGTACGGGCAGATCTGCACCTTGTAGATGCCGGCCGGGATGTTGCTCGAGGAGTAGGTCAGCGCCTCCGGGCTGGTGCCGGTGTCGCCGGAGCCGAGCAGCTCGCCCGAGGGCCCGAACAGCTTGATCACGATGTCGTTGGTGAGGACCAGCGTCGACGCGGTCACCACGATCTGCTTGGTGGCGCCGTCGGTCAGCTCGAAGGGGTGCTGGGGCCCACAGGCGTCGGCGGTCAGCTCACCGCTGAACTGCGACGCGTCGGTCAGGTTGTCCACCTGGTTGTGGCGGACCAGGACGGCACCGGTCACGGCGTCCACGAGCGAGGTGTAGGCGAACGACTCGCCGCCCTGCACGTCCACGACGTTCGCCTGTACGACGGGCCGCACCGACCCGTCCGCGAAGCCCAGCGCGCGGATCCGGGCCAGCTGCGGCTGGGCGAAGCCGTCCACGCCGAACCGGCTCCAGTCGCCCAGCCGGGTCACCGTGTCGAGGTCGAGCGGGGTGACCAGCCGGCCCACGTTCGCGGCGGCCCTCTGCCAGCCGGCGACGGGGGTGAGCTGGGCCGGCTCGGGGGTGCCGGTGGTGCGGGTCAGCGACGACGAGACGTAGACGATCTTCCCGTCCGCGACCCCGACCGTGACCAGGCTGCCCATGGCCGGCTCGAGGCCGCCGAAGGTCTGCTCGAAGAGCACCGCGCGGGCCGGGCTGCCGGCCAGCTTCTGGTTGTTGACCAGCCGCAGGCCCTGCAGCTGCGTGCTGTTGAGCCCGAGCAGCGTCTGGTGTCCGGCGAGCCAGCGCCGCGCGGAGACGACCGGGTCGGTGGAGGAGGCGGTGCCGAGGCTGCCGGTGGAGGAGGAGATCGAGGCCGGCGTACCGAAGGAGTTCCAGCGCACCGTCGCCGACATCGCGGCCGCGGCCTGCTTCTGGGCCGCGGTGGGCAGGGCCCGCCCCGTCGTGTCGAGGTCGGAGAGTCCGGGTACGGCGTCCGCGAGGGTCGAGGTGACCTCGGAGCCGGTGGCCGCGAGAGCGGGCGCGGCGGAGGTGGACGGAAAGGCGCTGGTCACGAAGGTGGTTGCGATCAGACCCGCCACGGGGAGGAGCGCCAGCCTGGTCCGGCGGGCGAGCACGGGAGTTTGCGTCATGCGCCACTAACTGAGCCGCCTACTCGCGAGTTACGCGGCGAGGGGCGAGGGATCGTTCACAAACGGACATTTCGCAGAGTTGGATCGTTCAAGTCCGAGTCGGTACCTTCCTTCAATGCGCGCGATCCGTCGATTCACCGTCCGCCCTGTCCTGCCCGAGCCGCTGGCCGCCCTGGAGCCGCTGGCGCTGAACCTGCGCTGGTCCTGGCACCCGGAGACGCAGGACGTCTTCCGGGCGATCGACCCCGAACTGTGGGAGTCGACGTACCGCGACCCGGTGCGTCTTCTCGGCGCGGTCAGCGGGAGCCGGCTCGAGGAGCTGGCCGGCGACCGCCGGTTCCTGACCATGCTGGCGCTGGCCGCCGCCGACCTCGAGGAGTACGTCGCCGGCGACCGCTGGTACCAGCACCTCGACCCCGCCGAGCGACCCGCCGCGATCGGCTACTTCTCGCCCGAGTTCGGCATCACCTCGGTGCTGCCGCAATACTCCGGCGGCCTCGGCATCCTGGCCGGCGACCACCTCAAGTCGGCCTCCGACCTGGGCGTCCCGATCGTCGGCGTCGGTCTGCTCTACCGCCACGGCTACTTCCGCCAGTCGCTCTCGCGTGAGGGCTGGCAGCAGGAGACCTATCCGGTGCTCGACCCCGACGGGCTCCCGCTCTCGCTGCTGCGCGAGAAGGACGGCAGCGCCGCGAAGATCGCCCTCGGCGTACCCGGTGGCGCCGAGCTGCGCGCCCGGATCTGGGTCGCGCAGGCCGGCCGGGTGCCGCTGCTGCTGCTCGACTCCGACATCGAGGACAACGCCGGCCCGCTGCGCGACGTCACCGACCGGCTGTACGGCGGCACCACCGAGCACCGGCTGCTCCAGGAGCTGCTGCTCGGCGTGGGCGGCGTACGCGCTCTTCGGGTGTACTCGCGGCTGACCGGCGCGCCTGCGCCCGAGGTCTTCCACACCAACGAGGGCCACGCCGGCTTCCTCGGGGTGGAGCGGATCCGCGAGCTGACGGCGGCCGAGGACGGCCCCAAGCTCGACTTCGAGACCGCGCTCGAGGTCTCCCGCGCCGGCACGGTCTTCACGACCCACACGCCGGTGCCGGCCGGCATCGACCGGTTCCCGCGCGACCTGGTGGCGCAGTACTTCGGCGGCCTGGGCGCGACGTCGGCCGGACCGGTGCCGGGTGTCCCGGTCGACCGGATCCTGGCGCTGGGTGCCGAGGACTACGAGGGTGGCGACCCCGACATGTTCAACATGGCGGTGATGGGCTTCCGGCTGGCCCAGCGCGCCAACGGCGTCTCCCAGCTGCACGGGCACGTCTCGCGGCACATGTTCCAGGGGCTGTGGCCGGCCTTCGACGAGGCCGAGGTGCCGATCGGGTCGATCACCAACGGCGTACACGCTCCGACGTGGGTGGCCCGCGAGGTCTTCGACCTGGCCGCGGCGGCCGGTGCCGACACCGAGTCCGGCAACGCCGACGCGTTCGACCTGGTCGACAAGATCGACGCCGCAGAGATCTGGTCGACCAAGCGCACGCTCCGGCTGCGGCTGGTCGAGGACGCGCGGCGCCGGCTGCGCAAGTCGTGGGAGCAGCGCGGCGCGGCCCCGGCCGAGCTGGGTTGGATCGACTCGGCGCTCGACCCCGACGTGCTGACGATCGGCTTCGCGCGGCGAGTGCCGTCGTACAAGCGGCTGACGCTGATGCTGCGCGACCCCGAGCGCCTCAAGCGGCTGCTGCTCGACCCGAAGCGGCCCGTGCAGCTGATCATCGCCGGCAAGTCGCACCCCGCCGACGACGGCGGCAAGAAGCTGATCCAGGAGATCGTGCGGTTCGCCGACGACCCGGAGGTCCGGCACCGGATCGCGTTCCTGCCCAACTACGACATCGCGATGGCCCAGCCGCTCTACCCGGGCTGCGACGTGTGGCTCAACAACCCGCT
>DASXRJ010000140.1:0-5263 GCA_036506675.1 Nocardioides sp.
CGACCCGACAGACCCGCCCGACCCGCCCGACCCGACAGACCCGACAGACCCGGCCGCCCCCGTCTCGCCGAGCAGATGGCTCACGAGCGGGTGGGCGCAGAACTTCCCGTCCCGTACGCCGATCCCGTGCCGCCGCGACAGCCACTCGGCCACGTCGCGCGCCGACCTCCCCTCCACCGTGAACGTCGCGATCCCGACCCGCGGATGGTCGGGTCCGAACAAGCTCAGCTCGCGTACGCCGGCCACCGTCGCCAGCCCGTCCCGCAGCCGGCTCAGCAACCGCGACTCGTGAGAGACCACCGCGGACCAGTCGGACAGCTCCCGGCAGGCCGCGGCCAGCGCGAGCGCGCCGAGCACGTTCGGCGTACCGCCCTCGTGCCGCGCCTCCGCGTCGACCTTCCACACCACGCGGCCGCCGGGCGCGACGCTCTGCGAGGCCCCACCCCCGCGCAGGTACGGCGCCGCCGCGCGCAGCCAGTCCGACCGACCCGCGAGCACACCGACCCCGAACGGCGCGTACATCTTGTGCCCGGAGAACGCCACGTAGTCGAGCTCGCTCGCGTCCAGCGGCCGGTGCGCCACCAGCTGTGCCGCATCGACCGCGATCCGCGCGCCGCACGCATGCGCGACCTCGGCCAGCTCGCGGATCGGCCACAGCTCGCCGGTCACGTTGGAGGCGGCGGTGACCACGAGCAGCCGCGGCCCGCCCGGACAGGAGATCAGCGCCTCCCGGGCCGCCGCCACGGCCGCCTGCGGTGACGCCGGCGGCGCGAGTCGTACGGCGTTGCGCCACGGCAGCTGGGCCGCGTGGTGTTCGGAGTCGAAGACCACGACCGACGTACCCGACGGCACCGCCCGCGCCAGCAGCGCGAACGCGTCGGTCGTGTTGCGAACGAACACCACCGCCTGCGGCCCGCCCAGGTAGTCGCGCACCGTCTCCCGTGCCTCTTCGTACGCCGCCGTGGTCACCTGCGACAGGTGGCCCGCTCCCCGGTGCACGCTGCTGTAGTAGGGCAGCGCCCGGGTGACGGCGTCCCGGACCGCGGTCAGGCACGGTGCGGAGGCGGCGTGGTCGAGGTTGGCGTACGCGACGTACCCACCCTCAATTCGGCCATCCTCAACCGGGCCATCCTCAACCGGGCCAGCCTCAACTGGGACCGTGACGTCGGCGCCGACCACGCCGGGAAGGCGAGCGGGCAGCCGGGTGGGAGGTTGGGTGGGGAGCTGGGTGAGTACGGACATGCGACCCTCCGGGATCCTTGGATCCCAGCCGAGCCGTGCGTGCAGGGCCTCGGGATCCGCGCTTGCCCGAGACACCTCGCCGCGGGCCGGGTCGTCACCCGGACCACCCCACCGCGGAGGAGGGTTGGCGGCCAGCAAGCCGGGGCTTGACGCTGGCACTCTTGACCTGGCGCAGACTTTAACATCCGACCTGCCGGCTTGGAGAGGGCTGCCGGCTCCGACAACGTCATACGTCCCGAGCCATAGATGGCTCCGTCTTGATGACGTCCCGGACGCTGACCCCGTCCCCTGGCTGCCGGGGAGTCGGGTGAGTACGCCGGCCGGTAACCTCCCGACGCATGAGCGCAATCGAGGGTGTGTCCGAGATCTTCGACCCCGAGGACTGGCAGGAGATCCCCGGCTTCGAGGACCTGACCGACCTGACCTACCACCGGGCCAGGGCCCACGGCACGGTTCGGATCGCGTTCGACCGGCCCGACGTACTCAACGCCTTCCGGCCCGCCACCGTCGACGAGCTCCTCCGGGTCCTCGACCACGCCCGGATGTCCGCCGACGTCGGCTGCGTCATCCTCACCGGCAACGGCCCGAGCGCCAAGAACGGCAAGTGGGCCTTCTGCACCGGGGGCGACCAGCGGATTCGGGGTAAGTCGGGCTACCAGTACGAGGCCATCGACGCCGGAGACACCGACGCCGCCAGCTCTCAGACTGGCGGGGAGGAACCCAGCCCCATCGACAAGGCCAAGCTGGCCCGGCTGCACATCCTGGAGTGCCAGCGGCTGATCCGGTTCATGCCGAAGGTCGTCATCTGCGTGGTGCCCGGCTGGGCGGCCGGCGGCGGCCACTCGCTCCACGTGGTCTGCGACCTCACCCTGGCCTCTCGCGAGCACGCGCGGTTCAAGCAGACCGACGCCGACGTGGGGTCGTTCGACGGCGGCTACGGATCGGCGTACCTCGCCCGCCAGGTCGGCCAGAAGTTCGCCCGGGAGATCTTCTTCCTCGCCGACGAGTACGACGCCGAGCAGATGCACCAGATGGGCGCCGTCAACAGGGTGGTCGACCACGCGCTGCTGGAGAAGGAGGCCCTCGAGTGGGGCCGCAAGATCAACGGCAAGTCGCCGACCGCGCAGCGGATGCTCAAGTACGCCTTCAACCTCCTCGACGACGGTCTCGTCGGCCAGCAGCTCTTCGCCGGCGAGACCACCCGGCTCGCCTACATGACCGACGAGGCCCAGGAGGGTCGCGACCAGTTCCTGGAGAAGCGCGACCCCGACTGGTCGCCGTACCCCTGGTCCTACTGATCCGACTGGCACTACCGATGCGAGTCCGCTCTTGGGTGCCATTCATGACTGGTCGCGCATGACGGCCGTCAAGGTCGTGATGGCCGTGCTGGTCGGGGCGTGGGTGATCGGCGGGTCCATCTGGGTCGAGGACGACCTGCTGCGTTGGATAGCCCGCGACGTACGGCGTGACGTACGACGCGCCCGCGGGCTGGCCTTCTGGACCCACTCGGCCGTCGTCGTCGCGACGCCGTGCGTGATGCTGGCTGGGCCGTTCGTCTTCAACCTAATGCCGAGCAGGTTCTCCGGCTTCCAAGACCTGCGCCGTGACCTGCAGCGGCGGGGGGCGAGCAAGGACGCGGCCCGCGCCGTCGCGTGGGTCGGTGCGCCGTTCGTGATCGTCGAACTGGCGGTGCTGACCGTGCTGGTGATCATCAGCTTCGTCGACTGACCGACTTGACTGGCCCGGCTTACGCTCGCGCGGGTGACGACTCGGGACGACTTCCTGCATGCCATCCAGACGGCAACCGAGGGCACGCCGTACACGGCGACGCCCATCGAGGACGGCTTCGAGGTCCACTCATCGCGGACGCGCAGTGGTACGGCCTGTTCGCCGAGGCCGGCCTCAACAAGGAGTACGCCTGCCGGGTCAGGATCGACGGGGACCGCTACGTCATCACCCAGAGCCTGCGGAGCGTCGAATGGGTCGCCGGCCTACCTCGCGTCGCGGGCAGCGCAGAGTCGACAAGGGCCGTATCTGGCAGTTCTCCACCCGCAAGATCTGGGCGCTCGACCAGAACTTCCACTTCACCAAGGTCGTCGACTACTCGTTCTCCCCAACGAGGGCCTGCAGCTGATCCGGACCGTCGGCAAGCGGCTCGGGTCCGCGAGCGGGCGCCGGTCGAGGTGAAGATCGGCATCGCGGTCGCCCTGTTCGCGCTGGTCGGCGCCACGGTGGCACTCGTCGTACTCGGCATCATGGCGTGGTCCGGTAACTACCACCAGGTCTGCACCGAGAAGACGACCGAGCACACGCACTCGAAGAGCTGTCACTGGGAACGCAACACCTGACGTCGCCAATCATGAGCCCCGTCTCTCAAGCAGCCTGGGCGCGCGGAGAGCGCGCGGAGGCGGCCGGGCCGCCGCCATGACGGCACGGCGGATCTGCATCCCGTTCTTCACATTGAGCCCTCGCGTTGGGCCGCCGCGCCCAACGCCGGTCTAGGTGCGGCGGTGGTAGCGGAGGTCGCCGTTGGGGAGTCGGTCGGCTGCGTAGGCGGGGTCGTGGGCGCGGTGGTGGTGGTGCGTGCAGAGCAGGATCCCGTCGACTAGGTCGGTGTTGCCGCCGTGGGTCCACGGGGTGGTGTGGTGGGCTTCGCACCAGGTCGCGGGCACGGTGCAGCCGTCGGCTCGGCAGTGCCGGTCGCGGAGCCGGAGTGCTTTGCGTTGCGCCGGGGTGAAGAGTCGTCTGCTGCGGCCGAGGTCGAGGGGCTGGGACTCGCCACCCAGGACGGCGGGGATGAGGCGGGCGGTGCACGCGAGCCGGCGGGCCTCGCCGGCGGTGATCGGGGTGCCGTCGGAGACGTGGGCGACCCCGTCGGCACGGGCCAGAGATTCGCCGGCGACCAGGTCGTCGGCAACCAGCTGATGGGTGGTGAGCTGGTGGGTGAGTTGGTCGAGGGTCATGGTGACCATGACGGTGGTGGCGTCCCCGCCGTGGAGGGGGAGCCGGTCGGGGTCGAGGTGTTCGAGGAGGGCGCAGAAGGCGTGTCCGAGCTGCCGGTCGTACGGGATCCGCTCGGCCGCGCCGCTCGCCGCCGCATCCGTGGTCGACCCGGCCAGCACACCCGTGGTGCCGGTCGCGGTCGAGGTTGTGCTGACGGCCTCGGCCCGGTCGCCGGTGTGGCGGGGTGAGGTGTAGGCGTGCAGGTAGGTCGAGAGCCGGGCGGCGGTGGCGTCGGGGAGCCGGGCGGCCAGGTGGGTGGTGCCATCCCCCAGCGCCCGGAGCCGGAGGCTGGTGTGGGCTCGGGCGTGGGCTTCCTCGGCGGCCAGCTGGCGGGCCTCTTCGGCTTCGGCGACCTCCGGGGCGACCACGTCCAGGACCCGACGGCCCAGGACCCGGAGGTCGCGGGGCGCGAAGTCGGCCGCCTGCTCGACGAGGTGTGCCTCGGCCCGGGTCCGGACCGACCGGTCCTCGACATCGGACGCCGTATCGCCGTCGGGATCGCCCGTGGCCTGGTCGAGGTCGGTGGGGAGCCGGTCCAGGGCGTGGGTGATGACCCGGGCCTGCGCCAACGAGACGCGTCCCTGGGCCAGGGCGGTGCCGACCTGGGGCCAGGTGGGGTCGGGCCCGTAGAGGGCGTGGGCGAGCCGGAGGTCGGCGCGGGCGGGTGCGGGGTCGGACCTGGTGTGGTGGGCCAGCCAGGCCGCGACGTCACGGGAGGCGTCGGTCTCGGCGACATCGTCGGCGACCGCTTCGACCTGGAGACGGAGCGCGGCGACCTGGTCGGCCAGCCGGGTCAGACCGAGGAGAGCTTCGGCCTTCTCGGGGGTGGTCATGAACACCGGGTCCACCCCGGCGGTGTCCTTCAACGCCGACCGGACCGCGTCCACACACGCCAGCACCGGATGCCGGCCCACACCGGGCAGCGAGCCAAGCACGGCGCTGTCGGCACTGTCGGCACTGTCGGTGGTGGGCACGAGGCTGTCCGCAGCAGCGGTGCTGTCCTCGGTCGGGTCCGGCT
>DASXRJ010000141.1:0-6147 GCA_036506675.1 Nocardioides sp.
CGGCGATCCCGCCGTTGCTGATCCACTGCTTGCGCCCGTTGAGCCGGTAGCCGACGACCCGGCCGTCCTGCTCGACCGGCGTGGCGGTCGTCTTGAGCGCACCGAGGTCGCTGCCCGCCTCCGGCTCGGTGGCCCCGTAGGCGAACAGCAGGCCCTCCTCGGCAAGGCGGGTCAGCCACCGCTTCTTCTGGTCCTCGGTGGCGCCCACCACGATCGGGTCGCTGCCCAGCGCGGTGGCGAGCACGCTGGTGGCCACCCCGAGGTCGATGGCGGCCATCCTCTCGCAGACCCGGCACACGTCGAAGCTGCCGCCCCCCATACCGCCGTACTCCGCGGGGACGAACAGCAGGTGGACGCCCAGGTCGTCGCCGCACATCCTGCGTACGAGGTCGACCGGGCACTCGTCGGCGTGGTCGAGCCGCAGCAGCAGGTCGGCGGGCAGGTGCCGGTCGGCGAACTCCTGGATCGCGTCCAGCATCATGTCAAGGGTGTCGGCGTCGAGACCGTCGGTCGCGCCGACGGGGCTGGCATCGGTAGCCATCGCGAACCCTTTCCCGGATCGATTCGGGCATGCTCTCTCCGTCAGCGTAGGAACCGTTGCGCCGTCGGGTCACGAGGCGAAGGTCCCAACCTCCTTGCACAATGGTCCCGACTTCGCGAGAGGAGGTGTGATGACCACCGGACGGCCGGGCGAGTCGTACGGCGACGGTCCGGCGCCGGCGCGGGACCGGGCGATCGGCAACTGGGTGTTGGCCTACGACGGCTTCGATCCCGACCGCGAAAGCCTCCGCGAGGCGTTGTGCACGCTCGGCAACGGCTACTTCGCCACGAGGGGCGCGGCACCCGAGGCGACCGCGGATCGGGTGCACTATCCCGGTACGTACATCGCGGGTTGCTACGACCGCCTGGTCACGGAGGTGGCGGGGCGATCGGTCGACAACGAAGACATCGTGAACGTGCCGAACTGGCTGCCGCTGACGTTCAGGCTCGCCGGCGGCGAGTGGTTCGACGTCCGCCGGCTCGAGCTGCTCGGCTATCGGCAGGAGCTCGACCTGCGCCGCGGGGTGCTCACGCGGGTCGTACGGGCCCGCGATCCGGCCGGGCGGGTGACCGGCGTGACCCAGCGCCGGTTCGTCGACATGTCGCAACCGCACCTGGCCGCGCTGGAGGTCGGGATCACTGCCGAGAACTGGTCGGGACCGGTCGAGCTGCGCTGGGCCCTCGACGGCACCGTGACCAACTCGGGGGTGACCCGCTACCGGGACCTGCGTGGCGACCATCTCGTGCCCGTCGAGCAGGGCGGGCTGGACGATGGCGGGATCTTCCTGCAGGTGCAGACCCGGCAGTCACGGATATTCGTCGCCGAGGCGGCTCGCACGCTGGTCACGCTCGACGGACGTCCCGTGGCGGACGGCCCGAGCCTGGTCGAGGCGCCGGCCTACGTCGCCCAGGAGTTGTGCGTGGAGCTGGTCGAGAGCGAGACGCTCACCGTGCAGAAGGTGGTCGCCCTCCACACCTCCCGTGACCCGGCGATCTCGGAGGCCGGCCTCGCAGCGCGCACCACGGTCGCCGGGGTGGACAGCTTCGCCGAGCTGCTCGATCACCACATGCTCGCCTGGGGCCTGCTGTGGGGCCGCTTCGACCTGCCGCTCGCGGGTCAGCGAGAGGCGGAGCTGGCCCTGAGGGTCCACATCTTTCATCTGCTGCAGACGGTGTCGCCCAACAGCATCGGCCTCGACTGCGGGGTCCCGGCCCGGGGCCTCCACGGCGAGGCGTACCGGGGACACATCTTCTGGGACGAGCTGTTCGTCTTCCCGCTGCTCAACCTCCGGCTGCCGGTCCTGACCCGGTCGATGCTCGACTACCGCTTCCGCCGGCTCGCCCCGGCCCGCCGAGCGGCCAGGCGCGAGGGTCGGCGCGGGGCCATGTTCCCGTGGCAGAGCGGCAGCGATGGCCAGGAGGAGACGCAGACGCTGCACCTCAACCCCCGGTCCGGGCGGTGGCTGCCCGACAGCTCCCGCCTGCAACGCCACATCGACATCGCCGTCGCGTACAACGCCTGGAGCTACTACCAGGTCACTGGCGATGTCGAGTTCCTGCGCTTCCGCGGTGCGCCCATGATCATCGAGGTCGCCAGGTTCCTGGCCGGTTTGGCGGTGTACAACGGCGCGCTCGACCGGTACGAGATCACGGGAGTGATGGGCCCCGACGAGTACCACGACGGCTATCCCGGCGCCGACGCTCCGGGCCTCGACAACAACGCCTACACGAACGTGATGACCGTCTGGGTCGTGTGCCGGACGCTCGAGATGCTCGACCTGCTTCCCGACCACCAGGCGCGGGAGCTGTGGGACCAGCTCGGCCTGACCACCGACGAGCTGGAGCGCTGGGACGACGTGAGCCGCAAGATGCGGGTGTGCTTCCACGACGGTGTGATCAGCCAGTTCGAGGGCTACGACCGCCTCGACGAGCTCGACTGGCTCGACTACCAGGAGCGCTACGGCGACATCCAGCGGCTCGACCGGATTCTCGAGGCCGAGGGGGATTCGACGAACCGCTACAAGCTGTCCAAGCAGGCCGACGTGCTCATGATCTTCTACCTGCTCTCGGTGCCCGAGATTCGCGGGATCTTCCACCGGCTCGGCTATCCGTTCGATCCAGAGACGGACCCGCGCGCCAACGTCGAGTACTACCTGGCGCGCACCTCGCACGGGTCGACCCTCTCGTGGGTCGTGCACTCGTGGGTGCTGTCCCGCCTCGACCGGCGGCGCTCGTGGGAGCTGTTCCTCCAGGCGCTCCGCAGCGACCTCGCCGACATCCAGGGCGGCACCACCCACGAGGGGATCCACCTCGGCGCCATGGCCGGGACCGTCGACCTCATCCAGCGCTGCTACGGCGGTGTCGAGGCCCGCGGGGACGTCCTGTGGCTCGACCCCGCGCTGCCCGACGAGTTGCCCACGCTTCGGTTCCTGCTCCACTACCGGGGCCACCGCGTCGACGTCGTCGTTGCCCGGGACCGCCTGCAGGTTGCTGTGCTGCCCGCGTTGGCGCCGCCGATCCGGGTCGGGTTCGACGGCGAGGTGGTCGAGCTCGGTGGCGGGGGTTCCAAGGAGTGGCCCCTGCCGCCGGTGTGAGCAGCACGCGAGCCCCCGAGGCGGGGGGCTGGCGCCTGGCGAGGTCGACGAACACATCGGCCCCGGCATCTCCGTGCACATCCCGGCCCACGTGGACACAGCTTCCGTGCCGTCGGCGAGGACGCCTGCACGATCTTGTATGTCTACCTGCGGGGGAGTCCGTCTCCGGTGCTCGAGGCCGGGTGAACGCCGTCAGCGCAGCGACGCGGCGTGGTCCGGCACGTAGGTCTGGGTGGTGCGGGGCGGTCGCTCGTAGCCCTTCGACGGGGGCCGCGTCGGCAGCTTGAGCGGCACGCGGGTCACGTCGTGGTAGTCGAGCGTGCTCAACAGATGGGCGATCATGTTGAGCCGGGCGCGCCGCTTGTCGTCGCTCTCGACGACGATCCAGGGCGCTTCCGGGATGTCGGTGTGCACCATCATCTGGTCCTTGGCGCGCGAGTAGTCCTCCCACCGCTTGATCGACTCGAGATCGATCGGCGAGAGCTTCCACTGGCGCATCGGGTCGTCGAGGCGGGTCCGGAAGCGCGCCTGCTGCTCCTTGTCGCTGACGGAGAACCAGTACTTCCGCAGCAGGATGCCGTCCTCGACGAGCATCCGTTCGAAGATCGGGCACTGGTGGAGGAAGCGCTGGTACTCCTCGGGTGTGCAGAAGCCCATCACCTTCTCGACCCCGGCCCGGTTGTACCAGGAACGGTCGAACAGCACGATCTCGCCCGCTGCCGGGAGCTGGGAGATGTAGCGCTCGAAGTACCACTGCGTGCGCTCACGCTCGGTCGGCGACGGCAGCGCGACGATGCGGGCGACGCGCGGGTTGAGGTACTGGGTGACGCGCTTGATCGTGCTGCCCTTGCCGGCGGCGTCACGTCCCTCGAACACGACCACCAGGCGCTGGCGCTCGGCCCTCACCCACTCCTGCGCCTTGACCAGTTCGCCCTGCAGCCGGAACAGCTCGCGTCGGTACAGCCCCTTCGGCACGCGTCCGCTTGTCGCAGCCACCTTCGCCGTGCTCGTCGCCTTGGCCATGGACCGAGCGTACGGCGCTGCCTGCGGGGGCGAAACGCCGTCATGATGCAGACCACGGTCCCCGATGCTACGAGACCTTCGGCCCTGTCGGGCGGTAGGTGGCCGGCCGATCGTGGGCCACGATCACAGCGGTGCATGGCGGACGAGATGATGGACTGCTCCGTCCGACACCTGCTCGCCGAGCACGGCTGCGGTGGGTGGCGGAGCGCGCCAACCGGTTTTGGCCACCGCCCCGATTTGGTCAGCGATCGCACGTGTGCGTGGCGCCCGTGGTGTGCCCTCCGCGTTCGCTCAGACCTGCTTGGGGACGTTGCCGGTGAGCGTGCACACGAACCGCATCGCCCGGTGTGCGCCGTCCGCGGTGGGCGGGAACATCAACGGGCAGCCGCCGTCGATCACCGTGATGCCATGCTCCCGGCCGTACGCCGCCGCCGCCGGTGACACGCTGCCCATCCCGAACGAGCGGTGCATCCACACGTCGGTGACACCCAGCTCGGCGCACTCGCGCATCGTCACCTCCGCGGTCTCGGGTCGGGTGCCGATCACCACCGCGCTGACGCCGCCGGGGATCGACTTGACGTCGTGGTAGCACGGGTCGCCCTCGACCTCGTCGGCGTTCGGGTTGACGGCGAACACCTCGTAGCCGCGGTCGCGGAGCCGCCGGTACACGACGTTGCTGCCGTGGTTGCTCGGGTTGCGCGACACCCCGGTGACCGCGATTCGCTTGTGCGTCAGGAACGCCGCCGCAGCCTCCTTGATTCTCTGCATCGCTCCTCCTTCGTCACGACGATCGGAACACCCTCGGGACCCGGAAGCCAGGGCCGAACGACCCTCCTCACGTGGGCGTGACCCCGTCGGGCGCCGGCGGGTGATCCCTTCACGTCCGTCAGCTGGGCGAGGTCTGTGACGATGCGGCGGAGAGCCGTCGGGTCGGCGTCGATGCGCCAGAGCAGGCTGTCGGCCACCGACAGCCTGCTCTGGCCGCGTGGCGGCCAACGCGGCGACCACGTCGACCTCCGCTCGACCGCGCGGTCCGCGGTGAGCGCACCGAGGCCTGCCGTCACGATCCGAGCCCGACGGCCCCCGTTGCGGTCGCCCGGGGCCGCTGGTGCTCGGCGGGTCGGGTGCCCGCCCGCTCGTCGGTCCAGTCCGTCCAGTCGGCGCCTGTGCTGTCGACGTAGTCGGCGACCGCCGTGCCGAGCGTCGGGTAGAAGTCGCCCGCCGCGAACCGGGCGCCCAGGCCGTACCGGACCAGCCTGTCCTTGACCGGGCCCTTCAGCTCGGCGAATACCAGCCGGACCCCCCGGGCTGCGAGATCGTCATCGAGCCGTTCGAGCGCGTCCGCCGCCGTCGTGTCGATCGCCGTGATCGGCTCGGCGGCCACCACGACCCACCGGACGGGGGGAGCAGCGTCGACGACGGCACGGCGGACGACGTCGGCGAACAGCTCCGCGTTGGCGAAGAACAGGGATGCGTCGAAGCGGACCAACAGGAGGCCCGGGATCCGCCGCCCCTCCGGGTGCCGCGCTCGGTCGTGGTAGCCCTTGCGGCCGTCCACCCGCACGAGCTCGGCCATGTGCGGCCGCCACGCCCGCGCCACGAACACCGCCAGAGACAGCGCGACGGCGACGGCGACGCCGCGGAGAACCCCGAGCAGGGCGACCCCGGCGAACGCGGCCAGGGCGAGCCCGAACTCCGTCCGGTCCACGAGCGCCAGGTGGATGGTTCCGCGCACGTCCACGATCGAGAGCACGGCCGCGATCACCACGGCAGCCAGCGCCGCCGACGGGAGGTAGCGCGTCAGGCCGGGCGCGACGGCGATCAGGAGCGTGACCGTCGCCGCGCCGGCCAGCCCGGTGACCTGGGTCCGCGCCCCGCTGGCGCGCGCCACCGGCGTGCGGGAGGCGCTCGCGGAGACCGGAAACCCGCCGGCGGCGCCGGCGGCGGCGTTGGCCAGCCCCAACGCCCGCATCTCCCGGTTGGCGTCGAC
>DASXRJ010000142.1:0-3751 GCA_036506675.1 Nocardioides sp.
GCATCAGTCATGGTTTGTGGGGACCCTTCCCATCCTTCCGGGGGCTGGTTGAGCTTCGCACACCGCGCGGCCGCAGCCCAGCGCGGTCACGTCCTGCGCCGGCGCACGACCCCGGCGCGCGGCTCTGGCGCGGTCGCCGGCCGCGCCGCGCCGGGGTTTCGTCACGCGTCAGGCGTGGCTGGGGAGGCGGTCGCTCTCGCGGAGGACGAGGGCGACGGCGCCGAGCACCTCGGCCCGGTCGCCGAGCACGCCCTGGACCACGGTGACGGCGTCCACAGCGGACGGTACCGCGGACCGGCTGAGCGCGTGTCTCAGCGGGTCGAGCAGCACGTTGCCGGCGCGTCCCAGCTCGCCGCCGACGACGACCATGTCCGGGTTGATCAGGTTCACCATGCCGCCGAGCGCAACCCCGAGGTGGGTGCCCGCGTCGGCGACCAGCCGGCGGCACGGCGCGTCGCCAGCCATCGCCAGCCGCACGAGGTCGGGCAGCGTCTGCACCTCGGGGTGGGTGCGGCGGAGCACCTCGACCAGCGCGGTGCCGCCGGCGACCAGCTCCAGGCAGCCGCGGTTCCCGCAGCGGCACACGTCGCCCTGCGCGTCGAGCGTGAGGTGCCCGATCTCGCCGGCCGTCCCGGAGACGCCGCGGAAGAGCCGCCCGTCGATGACCATGCCGCCGCCGATCCCGGTGGCGAGCTTCAGGTAGACCAGCGACTTGCTCGCCCGCCCGGCCCCCCAGAGGTGCTCGCTCAGTGCGCCGAGGTTTGCGTCGTTCTCGACGCAGACCGGGACGCCGAGCCGGCTGCTCAGCTCGTCCGCCGGGGTGAGGCCGGACCACGCCGGCAGGATGTTCGAGGCGCCGATCAGGCCGGTGCTGGTCACCACCGGGGCCGGCAGGCCGAGCCCGACCCCGACCACGTCCTCGATCGAGTGCCCCGCCTCCGCGAGCGCCTCGCGCACGAGCGTGGCGGCGCGGTCGAGCATGATCGAGGCGGTGTGCTCCTCGTGCGGGGCGAGCCGCAGGCCGTTCTCGGCGAGCACCGAGTGGGCGAGGTCAGCGACGGCGACGTTGAGGTGGCGCCGGCCGATGTCCACGCCGACGGCCACGCCGGCGGCGGACGAGAGCTGGACCACGCTGGCGGGGCGCCCGCCGGCCGGCCCGGCCGGGGTGGTGCCGCCGGGCTCGATGATCAGGCCGATGTCGGCGAGGTCGCCGAGCGTGGCCGAGATCGTGGCCCGGGACAGGCCGGTGGCCCCCGCCAGATCGGCCCTCGTGGACGGCCCTAGCGCGCGCAGCACCTCGGTTAGCCGTCGTTGATTGCCCACTAGCGTGATGAGCCTCGGCGCCGTCGTCATAACGGAATCTTAGGGCGTCGTCCAGTTATGTCAAGAGTGAACATAACAGACAGCGGACTATCGCGTAACAGAAGGCACTTCCTGGAGCGTGTGTGACTGATCCGATCAAGATAGCGAGGTTAACCACCAGTAACTTCAAATCGTTATGTCAATCACTTGACAGAACCTACCGACGGGGACGAGGGTGCCATCATCGGCACTTGCGCCGACTCTGTCCACCCCGCCGCAAGGCGTCCCTTTGGAGGTTCGGTGTCCACTCTTCGTCGCAGCGTCGCCGTCGCGGCCATGGTCGCGCTCGCGCTCGGGGCGGCCGCATGCGAGAGCTCCACCTCGGGCGGCAAGAGCGGGGGCGGCAAGAAGATCGCTCTGCTGCTCCCGGAATCCCAGACGACCCGGTACGAGTCGTTTGACCGGCCCCTGTTCGAGGCCAAGGTCAAGGCTCTCTGTTCGGACTGCGAGATCATCTACAGCAATGCATCGCAGGACGAAGCCAAGCAGGTGCAGCAGGCTGACGCGGCCATCGCGAACGGCGCGAACGTCATGGTCCTCGACCCGGTGAACGGCGAGACCGCAGGCACGATGGTCGCCAAGGCAAAGGCCAAGAAGATCCCGGTCGTCTCCTACGACCGGCTCATCCTCAACGCCGACGTCGACTACTACATCTCCTTCGACAACGAGAAGGTCGGCCAGCTCCAGGCGCAGGCCCTGGTCGACAAGCTCAAGGCGGACGGTAAGACCTCCGGCAAGATCGTCATGATCAACGGCGGCCCGACCGACAACAACGCCAAGCTCTTCAACAAGGGCGCGCACTCGGTCCTCGACAAGAGCGGCTTCGAGATCGTGCCGAAGACCGACTACTTCACCCCGGAGTGGAAGCCGGAGAACGCCCAGACGTTCATGTCCGGCCAGATCGCCACGCTCGGCAAGGCCGGCTTCATCGGCGTCTACGCCGCCAACGACGGCACGGGTGGCGGCGCCATCGCGGCGATGCGGAGCGCGGGCATCAAGCCGGTGCCGCCGGTGACCGGGCAGGACGCGGAGCTCGCGGCGATCCAGCGGATCGTCGCCGGCGAGCAGTACATGACCGTGTACAAGGCCTACAAGCCCGAGGCCGAGGGCGCGGCCGCGCTGGCGGTCGCCCTGGCCAAGGGCGAGTCGGTTTCGAACGCCACCGCCAAGGTCAACAATGGTCAGAAGGACGTTCTCTCTGTCCTCCTGGAGCCGGTCTCCGTGACGAAGGAGAAGGTGAAGGACACCGTCGTGGCCGACGGGCTCTACAAGGTCGAGGACATCTGCACGCCCGAGTACGCCCAGGCGTGCGCAGCGGTCGGCCTGAAGTAGCCCTCCGCTCCCGTCCCGGGCGGCGCTCCGCCGCCCGGGACGGTGGCCCGTCGTCGGAGAAAGGAGCGACATGTCGACCAGCCCGCAGACCGCGGAGGCCGAGGTGCGGACCGCCGCCCCGGTGCTGTCGCTACGCGGTATCAACAAGCGGTTCGGTGCGGTGAGGGCGCTCACCGACGTTGACTTCGACGTCCACGCCGGCGAGGTCGTCGCGCTCGTCGGGGACAACGGCGCCGGCAAGTCCACGCTGGTCAAGGTGATGGCCGGCGTCGACCCTGCCGACGACGGGACGATCACCTTCCAGGGGCAGCCGGCCCACATCCACTCGCCGACGGCCGCCCAGCACCTGGGCATCGCCACGGTCTTCCAGGACCTGGCCCTCTGCGACAACCTCGACGTGGTCGGCAACCTCTTCCTCGGCAGCGAGGTCAGCCGTGGCGGCGTGCTCGACGAGGCGGAGATGGAGCGGCGCAGCTGGGACCTGCTCAAGCAGCTCTCGGCGAAGATCCCGAGCGTGCGGATCCCGGTCGCGTCCCTCTCCGGCGGCCAGCGGCAGACCGTCGCGATCTCCCGCTCGCTCCTGGGCAACCCGAAGGTCGTCATGCTCGACGAGCCGACGGCGGCGCTCGGCGTCGCGCAGACCGCGCAGGTGCTCAACCTGGTCGAACGGCTCCGCGAGCGCGGCCTCGGCGTCGTGCTGATCAGCCACAACATGGCCGACGTGCAGGCCGTCGGCGACCGCGTGGTGGTGCTGCGGCTCGGGCACAACGCGGGCGAGTTCCGGGTGGCTGACGTCAGCTACGAGCAGATCATCGCGGCGATCACGGGAGCCAGCGACAACGTGGTCGCGCAGCGCGCGTCGCGGGTCACCGACCAGCGCGCGACCGACCGGAAGGAGGCGCAGCCGTGAGTGCGCCGACCCAGCCCGAGGCCGCGGCCATCGAGCCCGAACCCCCGGCCATCAGCGCCGATCTGCTCGATCCGCGCCTGATCCAGGCGAAGGGCCCGCGCGGCTACCTCGACGCCGGCATCGCCCGGCTGCGCACCGGCGACCTCG
>DASXRJ010000143.1:0-7207 GCA_036506675.1 Nocardioides sp.
AGGTCAAGCCCAACCGGCTCGGCCCGATCACGATCACGTACGACGTGGAGCTGCCGCCCGGCGACGACGACGCAGCCCGCGTCTTCCATGACGTCGCGCTGCGGGTGCACGAGCGGCACTGCACGGTGAGCACCGCGCTGCACGACTCCACCCCGGTCGAGGTCCGCCTGCCGTAGCGGGCGGCGGCCCCGGGGCAGCGGCGGGTTTCGGTTCCGAAGTTCGCCGAGGTGTCGCGTGGCGGGCTGTGCGGCGTTCATCTCCCTTCCTCAGGATCCCCCATAACCGGATGAACCATGAGGAAGGGGAAAGAACGTGCGACGCCTCCCGCAGTGGTCCCTGTCCGTTGTCGCGGCCGGTGGTTGCGCCGCCGTCCTGCTCTCGTTGCTGCCCGTCGCGCCGGCCTCGGCGGCTCCGGGCGGGGCCGGGCGTTCCGCCGGGCTTACCGCCGCGGCGCCCCCCGGCGACCTGACCGTGGCGAACCTCGCGCTGGTCGGCCCGGGTGGCGCCCGTCCGGTCGGCGCGGGCACGATCGTCGTCCGCCGGGATCAGCCGCCGGTCACGGTGCTCGTGCCCGTGCGTCGGGCCGGCGAGGCCGCGTTCGACCTGATCGCGGACGCGCCCGGCGTCTCCTGGGCCGCGACCGGCCGCGAGTCGGCCGTCGTCTCGGTGGACGTGGACGGCCGGTACGCCACCGATCTCGTCGTCACCAGCGCCCGCCGGACGCCCCGCTCGCTGGCGCTCGGCCACCTCGCCGGCGGCGTGCACCGGCTCACCCTGCGGTTCGCGGCGGACCGCAGCCCGGCGGGCGCGAGCCGCGTCCAGCTCCGGAACCTGCGACTGAGCGTCGCGGCACCGGGGAGGACCGACGCCCACCTCGCGCGCCGGCACGCGCCGGTACTGTTCGGTCGGGTCCTCCCGGAACACGGCACGGTCTTCCAGAACGCGGTCAACGACACGCCGCTGCTGGCCTGGCACGAGATCCAGGCGCTGCCCACGCCAGGCCTGCGCCGGATCGTCTACTCGATCATCTGGAGCAACGAGGACGGCGGCACCGACAGCCCGGCCCTGATGGCCCGCTGGGGGCGGACGACCGACATCGAATGGGTGTACGCGGTCGACGTGACCGCGAGCGGTGACCGCGTCCCCGGTCAGGCGTACTTCCATGGTCCTGGCCACCAGACGCTCCCGTTCGCCGGGCGTTACGAGGGCGACCACCCGCTCCTCCAGACCTGCACGGTCAACAACACCGTCTGCGACCACGGCGACGGACCGATGCGGTTCTTCCTGGCCGCCGACCAGGTCCGTCCGGAGCGGCGCGCCCGCGAGTGCCTGATGGACACGAACCCGTGGACGTACCCGGTGATGGCCGAGGAACTGGAGCGGGAGGGCAAGATCGAGAACCCCTCAGACCCGGCCACGCCGGAGGTCGGCGACCAGCGCACGTACCTCTACCTCGAAGTCGACAAGGACACCGCGGCGCCACCCGCGCCGGGTGGCGCCCCTGGGGTGGCCGTGCTGGTCCGGTTGCGGGGCGACGCGACGGTCTACCGGTCGGACCACGGCCGCCCGTCCTGGTCCATCGCCCGCGACGACCCGGCCGCGACCACTGTGGAGCTGCCGGCCGGCAAAGGCCCCGCGGACGTCGTCGGGATCGCCATCTCCCGGGTGCCGGTCACGGCCGACAACCAGGCGGCGGTCACAGTGACGGACGTGAACCGGGCGTTCTTCCTCGGCCGGAACCGGCTGCCGCAGCCCTCGTTCGTGGCCGTGCACGGGCTGGCCGTCCGGCTCACGGCCGAGGCGCCGACCGCCACCGTCTGGGGCAGCCCGGCGTAACCGGCGCCGAGCCGCCACCGGCGGCGGCGCCCCAACCGGTGGCGGCGCCAGCTTGTGTCGGGGAAGGTGCTCTCTCCTCGCGGAGGAGGCAACACCTTCCCCGACTGTTCCACAATGGACGGATTCTGGAGCCGAGCTGAGCCACGGCCGGGCTACGCTCCGCACGGACCCACAAGGTGTCAGCGGGGTTGACCCTCGACTTGGTTGAGGCTCCAGGGTCGTCGACGTGGAGAGTGACATGCGCAGCATCGGCGAGATGGCGAGGACGAGCGGCCTGACCGTGAGTGCGTTGCGGTTCTACGACCGGGCCGGGGTTCTGGTGCCGGCGTTCGTCGACCCGGAGACCGGTTATCGCTGGTACAGCCAGGACCAGATCCAGCCCGCGCGGCTGGTGGCCGGTCTGCGCCGGGTCGGGATGCCGGTACCGGAAATCGCCCTGGTCCTCGCATGCCGGGGTGACCGCACGGCCGTACGCCAGGTGCTGGACGCACACCTGCGTCGCCTCGAGGACGGTCTGGTCGATGCCCGCCGTGAACTCTCCCGGATCCACGCCCTGATCGATCACGAGGAGAACACCATGACCGTGCCTGCGGCGCCCACCCGCCTGACGCTGACCGGCGCAGACCTCGCCACCGCAATAGACGCCGTTCGATTCGCCGTAGGAACCGATCCCGACCTGCCTGTCCTCGGCGGTGTACTGATCGAGGTCGAACCCACCTTGCTGCGCCTGGTCGCCACCGACCGTTACCGGCTGGCCGTCGCCGAGACCCGGGCCCGCAGCGTCACCGGCCCTCGGACGAGCATGATCGCCCCAGCCGAGCTCGTCGACGAGGCGCGAGCATCGCTGAACGCCGGGGACGATGTGGCACTCGTCCTCGACATCGCCGACATCCACCTGCAGGCTCCGGGGTGGCAGGTACGTGGTCAGCGTCTGGACCACGAGTTCCCCGACTACCGCCGGCTGCTGCACGAGCGGGGTGCGCACCGCGTGACGATCGACGTCTCGGCGTTCCAGCACGCCGTGACCGCCGGGCCAGCCCGCCGCGTGGTGCGGGAACAGGACGGCGCGGCATGCGAGGTCATCGTCCTGACCCTCGACGCCGAGGGACGGTTGGCCGTGGCATCGCCGGACTCCGCCGAGTCCCATGGGCAGCTCCGGGTCGGCGTGGACCGGGAGTTCCTACTCGAAGCCCTTGCCGCCAGCGCCCGTGACCAGCTGATACTCGAACTCGACGGACCCATCACACCCCTGGCCGTGCGAGCCCTCGACGACGAGCGCACCTGGTCGATCTTGATGCCCACGCGGCTGTCGTAGCCAGCTCTCTGGTCGGGGAAAGTGTTGCCTCCTCGCGGAGGAGGCAACGCGTTCCCCGACTATTCCACAATGGACGGCACCGAAGAGCCGGCAACCCCGGCCCAGGCCGGCGGCGCCGCGCCCAGGCGCAGCCGAGCCGGTGCGGTCAGGTGCCGTCCGGGTCGATGGCGAGGTCCCATTGGCCCTCGGGAGTCCTGGTGGACTTCCCGCCGATCGACGGGCCGAGGTCGCACACGATCGTGCGCTTCAGCCGTCCCCACCGGCCGTCCGGAGGCTTGCCGTCGCAGACCACCAGGCCGTCCGGCTGGGCGGGGTCCCCGGCAACGAGGTCCAGCCGGCGCAGCAGCGTGTCGTCGTTCTCCACCCACAACTTCCGGCCGGTCTCGAAGTCCCGGACGTCGTCCGCGCGCACGGGCCGCGTGTGGGTCGGCAGGTGCTTGAGCCACAGCGCCACCCGCAGGTCACGGACCCAGGTCCCGCCGGGCTCGGCGTCCATGACGGCCACAGCCAGCTCGCCGTCGTGGGTGAGCCCCCGGCGGTTGAAGTTGGCCGACCCGATGATGGCGTGGGTGTCGTCGAAGAGCCACGCCTTGGAATGGACCCAGTAACAGCGATCCTGGCCGTCCTTGTAGGTCCACGCCGACACCCGATCGGGGTGGGCGGCCGCGATCTTCTGCCACAGCGCGCGCCGGTGGCTGTTGGTCTGGTACAGCTCGCGCTGCACGGTGCCGACACCGCAGGTGAGGATCAGCAGGTGCTTGAAGGTCGGCCGGGCGACCGTCTCGGCGAGCGCGTCGAGGAGCTCCGATCGTCCACCGATCGGCGCCGACGCGACGAGGTACTGCTCCTCCACGTAGATGGTCTCCCGGGTCGCCCGGATCGCCTGGACGAGCGCGTCGTGAATGCCGCTCTCACCCTGCGGCGCGAACGCGAACGGCGGGTGGCGCACCTGGTCCATGACGTCGGCGAAGTCGCTGCGCTGCCGGCGCGGGTCGAGCGCCAGCAGCGTCGTTCCCGTCGTGGGGTTGCCGTAGGTCCGCACCACCTGGACCGCACGGAGCGGCCGGCGGTCGTCCCGCTGCCGGAGCCGTGCCGCGATCGGCTGGCGCCGGCCGTCCAGGTGCGAGTTCCACCGGGTGAAGAAGGTGTCGAAGACGTCGTACGCCGCGCCCCCGATGACCTTGACCTGGACGTCGTGCCACGGCCCCTCGCCGAGCTGCGGCCGGGCGAGCCGGCTGGTGGCGATGTCCATTCCGCCCACGAAGGCCACCGCGCGATCGCTGCCGAGCGTGACCACCGCCTTCTGGTGGAATGTCCCGGGCAGGCGCAGCCGGTCGTCGAGCAGCGCCACGCACCCTGGCCGACCCTTGAACCACGCCACGGCCGGGCCGTTCACATTCCCCAGGTGCCCGGAGAGAAGCAGCCGCACCTCGGCGCCGCGAGCGCCTGCCCGCGCCAGCACGTCGCCGAAGCGATCCTCGCGACCGGCCACCGTGACCGGGGTGTCCACGACCAGCTCGTGGCCGGCGACGAACACGACCGCGCCCGAGCCGGCCGCCTCCACCGCGGCCGCCGCGGCGCTGTAGTACCGGTCGTAGTCGATGTAGGCCGCGACCTCGTTGCCGAGATGGACCGGGCGGGCCGGTCCGCGCCGTGGATGCTCCTGGAACCAGGTGCTGATCGCGCGCTCCCGTGCCGCGTCAGCCATCGCTCATCCCGCCGGCCCGGTGGGGTCCGTCCGCACGCCGCATCGGGCTACGGCTTTTCGATGGTCGAGGGCTGGTAGGTCTGGGCGACGATCTGGTCCGTCGGGAGGATCGTCAGCCACTGGCTGAACGGGGAACCGGCGGGAGCGCCCGGCTCGAACCCGTTGGCGAGCGGCGAGAACCCGTGTTCGAACACGGTGTCCGACGCCAGCGTGCCACCCGAGGCGCGGTGAGTCGCCTCCAGCTCATCCGCGATGAGCTGGAGCACCTCGCCGACCGTCTTGCCGATGAACTCTGGCTTGTCGCTCCCCAGGTAGGGGAGGTCCCAGCCGTCGCCCTCGTGACCCTCGAGCGCCTTGAGCCAGTTGAGCGCCTCGCGCTCCTTGCCGCCCCGGACCGGAATCACCGCCTTGACCCACGGCGCGTTGAGGAACGCGTTGCGCAGGTTGTCGCCGTCCAGCTCCATGAGCCAGCCGAGCGAGCTGCCCAGCCGGGCGGGGGTCGAGGTCTCGGTGATCTGGTAGTTGTCCGGCCGCTTCTCGTTCGATCCCCGCCACTCGACGACGTCGGTGTCGGTGAGGTGGCGCCCCGCGTCCGGGCTGACCTGCAGGGCGGCCTGGTGCTGCCGGGGCATCCACCACTCCGGGGCGACGAAGTACATCATCTCGTCCACGTCGAAGATCGACCGGATCAGCTCGCTGCGCAGGTGGCCGACCCGAGCCCGCTCGGGGCCGGGCGGCAGCTTCCAGGTGTCCAGCATCAGCCGCTCGATCAGCTTGCGGTAGACCACCGTGCGCTCCTCTTCGCGGAGGTCCCACGAGAGCCGGCGCTTGATGGCCGCGGCGGCGTCGATCCGCTTCCGCACAGCATCCATGTAGGCCTCGCGCAGCTTCTGCTCCCGCTCCGCGTCGTACTTCGCCTGCGCCGCCTGGTACTTCTTCTGCACGGCGTCGAAGGCGGCTGGGGTCGGGGTGAACACCAGCTCGACCTCGAGGTTGATCTGCGTCTCGCCGCCGAAGTGGAGCGACTGCATGATCAGGTCGAACGAGCCGTCCGGCTTGAGGTTCTCGACGCTGCGGTGCACGGCCAGCTTGCCGCCCTGGGCGCCGACGATCCGCAGGTCGTTGCTGAGCACGTAGTTCGGCGGCGGGTCGAACTTGAATCCGCGGAACTCCACGATGATCTGGCTGTTCGCGTCGTCGTTGTCGCCCCAGACGTGGGCGATGTGGCCCTCCTTGGCCAGCCCCTCGTAGTCGTACCTGGACTGCTTGTTCGTGTAGTCGAGGATCGGCTTGAACGGCAGCGGCAACACCACGCGCTTCGTGATCGGCCCCGGCACGGGCGGATCGTCGGGCACCTTGATGCTGGACAGGTCGGGCGACGGCGCGAAGTGCACCAGCTCGCTCAGCCCGAGTGCGCTGCCCGGGTCGTCGACGAAGACCTGCCAGCACAGGCGCTCCCCAACATCCTGGAGCTGCACGCCGACCCGGCGCATCTTGCGGCGGAGTTCGTAGTTGACGAGGTCCGCGGAGGTGTTCTGGAGGACGTACCGCTTGCTCCGCGTGTCCGTCGTCTCGGTGACGGTCCGGAAGAGCGACTTGGCGCTCTTGCGGATCTCGGTGGCCAGCTTCTCGGACTGCTCGTGAGTGGAGCGGTGCGTGTGCTCGCGGGACGACCGCCGCGTGGACTCCACCCCGAAGTTCGCCGTGACGGTGCCCTGGTAGACGCCAAGGGTCACGTTGTTGGTCGTGGTGATGCCGAACTTGGTGTTGGTGGAGTTCTCGTCCTTCACCGCGTCGGAGAGCTCCTCGCGGGAGGTCTCGCCGTGCTCGGCGCGGCTGGCCTGCTCGATCAGCGTCTCGCTCTGCTGCTCGACGAGTTGGCGCCGGGTCGAGATCTCGACCAGCTCGATCGTGGTGCCCGGCGCGAGCCATACGTGCTCGACCGGCTCCCCGAGGAAGGTGCCCAGATCGAAGAACCACTGCCGGAACAGGTTCACGATCCCGACGGGGGAGAGCGCCCCACCCGTCTGGCGCGGATCGATCGACTCGAGCGGATCGGTGGGGCGCAGCAGCTCGTCGAGGCTCGGCGCGGTGTACACCCCGAACAGGTTGGCCAGCGCGTCGGGGTTGAAGTCGGCCTGGCCCTCGGCGTGGAAGACGAGGACGGCGGCGAGCTGCGACTCGTACTGCATGGTCTCCAGGAACCGCTGCTTGACCGCCTCGAAGTTGGCGTGGTTCGCCGCCGCGAACAGCTCGTCGTGCCAGAGGTCGTTGGCGCGCGCCAGCAGCGCCTGCACGGCGTTGATGTCGAGGACCTGGGCCCACTCCGGCCCGGCCGGCAGCCGGCC
>DASXRJ010000144.1:0-16688 GCA_036506675.1 Nocardioides sp.
CCTCCGCACGGATTACGACGACATGGGTGGCCGGGTCGCGGCTCGCCTCGTCGAGGGCCGCCGCCACGTCGTACCAGCCCCGGACGGGGAGTGCGTTGACCGGCGGGAAGTCCATCGTGACCACGCGGATCCCGGTGTCGCCGAGCTTGGAGGAGATGCCCATCGGCCGCCCTTCGGTTACCAACCTAACAGTTGCTTGGTACCCTAACAGTTGCTTGGTCAGCCGTCACCGGAAGGAGCTGCAGTGGCCGTCACCATCGACCTGTCGGGTCGCGTCGTGCTCGTGACCGGAGGGACCCAAGGCATCGGCCTGGGCATCACCCGGGTCTTCCTCGACGCCGGCGCGCGCGTGGTCACCTGTGCCCGCTCGGAGGTGCCTTGGCCATTGGCGGGTACGACGCACCTGCGCTGCGACGTCCGCGAACCCGAGTCGGTGCAGGCGATGGTCGACGCCGTCGTCGCGACCCATGGGCGGCTCGACGCGGTCGTCAACAACGCCGGGGGAGCGCCGTACTCGGAGACGGCGGAGGCGAGTCCGCGGTTCTTCGAGAAGATCATCGGGCTCAACCTGACCGGCACCCTGCTGGTCGCACAGGCCGCCAACCGGGTCATGCAGGGTCAGGAGACCGGCGGTGCGATCGTCAACATCTCCTCGATCAGCGCCGCCCGGCCGAGCCCCGGCACCGCCGTGTACGGCGCCGCGAAGGCCGGCGTCGACTCGCTGACCCGCTCGCTGGCCCAGGAGTGGGCGCCGCGGGTGCGGCTCAACGCCATCGACGTGGGGCTGTGCCGGACCGAGCACACCGACGACCACTACGGCGGCGACCGGACCGTGGCCGCCATCGAGCAGACCATCGGGCTGGGGCGGATGGCCGACCCGCTCGAGATCGGCCGGGTCGCGCTGTTCCTGGCGAGCGACCTCGCGTCGTACGTCACCGGGGCGACCGTCGCCTGCCACGGCGGGGGAGAGATCCCGCCGTTCCTCACCATCGCTCGCGAGCACAGGGAGAACTGAATGGGAATCCTCGACGGACGCGTCGCCATCGTCACCGGCGCGGGCCGCGGCATCGGCCGCGCGCACGCGCTGGAACTGGCCCGGCAGGGCGCGAAGGTCGTGGTCAACGACTTCGGCGTCTCGCTGTCGGGCGAGGGGACCGGCGAGTCGCCCGCTGACGACGTCGTCGCGGAGATCCGGGCGCTCGGTGGCGAGGCGGTCGCCAACGGCGCGGACGTCGCCGACTTCGCGCAGGCGGAGGCGATGGTGCGCCAGGCGATCGACACGTACGGCGGTCTCGACATCCTGGTCAACAACGCCGGGTTCGTCCGCGACCGGATGCTCGTCAACACCTCCGAGGAGGAGTGGAACGCGGTGATCCGGGTGCACCTGAAGGGGCATTTCGCGCCGCTGCGGCACGCGTCGGCGTACTGGCGCACCGAGGCGAAGGAGGGCCGGCCGCGCGTCGCCCGGGTCGTCAACACATCCTCGGGTGCGGGGCTGCAGGGCTCGATCGGCCAGGCGACCTACTCCGCGGCCAAGGCGGGCATCGCCGGCCTGACCCTGGTTGCCGCCGCCGAGCTGGGCCGCTACGGCGTCCGCGTCAACGCGATCGCGCCCGTCGCTCGGACCCGGATGACCGAGGGCGCCTTCCCAGAGATGATGGCCGCCCCGGCTGATGGACAGAGCGACGGCGGCTTCGACGCCATGGACCCCGCCAACAACTCGCCGATCGTGGCCTGGCTCGCCTCCGCGGACTGCGACCTCACCGGCCACGTGATCGAGATCGAGGGCGGCCGGATCTGTCTCGAGCAGGGCTGGGCCCACGGCCCGACCCGGGACCTCGGTCGCCGCTGGGACGCGGCCGATGTCGGCACCGCCCTCCGAGCCCTGGCCGCCGACGGCGCCGTCCCCGAGCCCGTCTACGGCACCTAGCCGGAGCCGCAGTCGCTCGCGCGCGGGGCCACGGTGGCTACTCGACAGGTTTGACCATCTTCACCAGCGGGACCGCGACGCCTCCGCGGTCATCGGTGAGTCGCTCGACCGGCACGAAGCCATACTTCGTGTAGAGCGGTTCGCCGGCCATCGTCCCCATGAGCTCGAGGCGCGTGAATCCCTCGTCCTTGGCGGCCTCCTGGCACAGCGACAGGATCAACCGTCCCACGCCACGGCGTGCATAGGCGGGGTTGGTGTACATGGCACGCACTCTCGCCGCGTCGACGGTCGGATCGAGGAGCTCCGGGTCGCGCCCCGGGGTGTGGTCGCCGCCGTACAACGTGGCTCTGCGGCTCCACCCACCGCATCCGGCGACTGTCTCGCCGTCGAGCACCACGTAGTAGGTCCCGTCCTTGATCAGCTGGGTGTCAATGCCCATGATCGCGCGGCTGGACTCGATCTCCTCGGGTGAGAGAAACCCCTGCTGCAGCTCACTGATCGCCGCATCCATGACGGCCTCGAGCATCACCATGTCGTCGGTCGTCGCGATGCGATGTGCGAACTGCATGACGACAGTGTGACCCCTGGAGCACCAGCCGCGTCCTCCGGAGGGGCCGCCGGATCGCGGTGGGAGCGATCGGAAACCGCGGCACGGGATCTGGCTGCTGTTCACGCGATCACTAGACTCGCTGTGATCCAAGCAGGTCCGGGAAGGGGAAGCACTTCGATGATCGAGCGCAGCGACGTCGAAGCGGCTCGGGTCAGGATCAGCGGCCGCGTCCGTCGTACGCCGCTCGCCGAGGTCGACCGCGGCACCTTCGCCGGGCCCACGTGGCTCAAGCTCGAGTACCTCCAGCACACGGGCACGTTCAAGCCACGGGGGGCTTTCAACCGGATCCTCAGCGCCGCTGAGCAGGGCATCCTCGATCCAGCCGTCGGGATCGTCGTGGCCTCGGGAGGCAACGCTGGGCTCGCCAACGCTTTCGCCGCACGGGCCCTGGGCGTAGCCGCGACCGTGTTCGTGCCGACCGCAGCCCCTTCGGTGAAGGTTGAGAAGCTGCGCAGCTTCGGCGCAGAGGTGGTGCTTCACGGAGCCGAGTACGCCGCCGCCTACGAGGCCGCCATCGAGTACGCCGGTCGCAGCGGGGCCGTGTACTGCCACGCCTACGACCAGCCCGAGATCGCGGCTGGAGCGGGAACGCTCGGACTCGAGCTCCTTGACCAGCTTGACGCCGACGTGGACACCGTCATCGTCGCTGTCGGGGGAGGCGGGCTGATGGCCGGTGTCGCCGCCGCCGTCGAGGGGTCGGCCCGAGTGGTGGGGGTGGAGCCTGTCACCATCCCCACGCTCCGCACTGCCCTTGCCGAAGGCGGCCCGGTGGACGTGAGTGTCTCGGGAGTCGCGGTTGACTCCCTGGGCGCTCGACGTCTCGGAGACATTGCCTACGAGGTGGCTTCCCGCACTCAGGTGCGGTCCCTGCTGGTCACCGATCGGGACATCGTCGTGGCTCGGCGGATTCTCTGGGACCAGTACCGGATCGTCGTCGAGCATGGCGCTGCGACAGCATTCGCGGCGCTGACATCCGGCGCCTACGTCCCTGGGGCCGATGAACGAGTAGTCGTTGTGATGTGCGGAGCCAACACCAGCCTCGGCGACCTGTAGCCGCGTCGGCCGTTTGTGCGTGGTCACACCAGGTGTGGTCCGAGTCGTCCACCACGGCTCAGCCAGGACGGCGCCTAGAATGTCCCGGGGGTGAGGTGAGGGTGGGTCATGCGCGCTGAGATCCGGTTGCTGGGAGGGTTCGAGGTCGTTGTCGACGGCCGCACGATCCCGCCCGAGTCGTGGCGTCGGCGGGATGCGGCGGCGCTGGTGAAGCTGCTGAGCCTGGCGCGCGGGCACAGGATGCTCCGGGACCAGGTGCTCGATGCCTTGTGGCCGGATCTCCTTGTTGAGCAGAGTGCCCCCAGGCTGTACAAGGCGGCTCACTACGCCCGCTCCACACTCGGGTCCCCGACCAGCGTCGTACTCGAGGCAGACGGGGTGTCGTTGTTCCCGCACGCGGAGCTGACGGTCGACGTCGAGGCGTTCGACCACGCTGCGGCCGCGGCGCGCTCCGGCGAGTCCGATCGGGCGGCCGAAGCGGTCCGGGCCTACCCCGGCGACCTCCTTCCGGGCGACCTCTACGAGCCGTGGGCCGACGGGCCCCGAGAGGTACGGCGGCTGCGCTACCTCGAGCTGCTTCGCGTCCTCGGGCGGTGGGAGCAGGTGCTCGAGGCCGATCCGCTCGATGAGGATGCTCATCTGCAGCTGGTCAACGCACACCTGGTGGAAGGCGACCGGCGGGCAGCGCTCGCTCAGCTCGACCGCATGGAAGACGTGATGCGACGGGAGCTCGCGACCGGGCCGAGTGAGGCCGCCACCGCCCTGCGCGACCAGGCGCTGGACCTCCCGTTCGGCGGCCCGCGATGGGAGGTTCAGGCCGCTCGCCGGGCGCCGGTTCCGAGGCCGGCCACGGTCACCATCGGCCGGGACCGGGACGTCGCTGACGTGCTCGACCTGCTGGAGGGCAACCAGATCGTGACGCTGTTGGGGCCGGGCGGGGTCGGAAAGACCAGACTGGCGACCGAGGTAGCGCTCACGTGGAGCGAGACGACCGATGCTGCGGCCTGCTATGTCGACCTGACCGCCGCCTCGGATGCGGCAGCGGTGCCGGGTCTGATCGCCCGCCGTCTGGGCATCGGCGTCGCGCCCGAAGGCAGCGCGGAGAGGGCGCTCGAGGAGGCGCTGGGTGGGCGGTCGATGCTCCTCGTCCTGGACAACTTCGAGCACGTCGCCGACGCCGCGGCCATCGTCGGTCGCATCGCCCGACGCTCTCCGGACATCGCGGTCTTGAACACCAGCCGCGCGCGCCTGCGGATCACCGGCGAGCACATTCTCGACGTCGCGCCCCTCTCATTGGAACAACGACCTCAACCGGGCGGACAGCCTCCGCGTCCCGGCGATGCGGTCGCGATGTTCACCCAGGCCGCGACCGCCGTGGATCCGCGCTTCGAGCTCTCGGCTCATCTCGATGACGTCGAGACGATCTGCCGTCTGGTTGACGGGCTTCCCCTCGCCATCGAGCTGGCCGCGGGCCATGTGCGCACGCTCCCGCCTCCGCTGCTTCGCTCTCACCTTCGCGCCCGCCTGGGATCGCCGACCGGAGCCGCCCGGGACCTCCCGCCGCGGCAACAGACCATCCCCGCAACCATTGACTGGAGCCTTCAGCAGCTGGCCCGGGCGGAACGGACGCTGTTCGTCCGGCTCGGTGTGTTCAGCGGGCCGGTCCCGCTGCCGGTCATCGAAGCGGTCTGCGCCGACCCAGGCGGTGACGTGGTTGGCGCACTGACCCGGCTTTCGGACCAGAGTCTGGTCCGCCGCACAGCCGGTCCGCACGGGGAACCTCTCTTCGGGATGCTCGAAGTCATGCGCGAGCGAGCCGTCGAGCTCCTCACGGGCGAGGACGAGATCCGGGTGCGGGACCGGCATGCGGCGTACCTGGCGGCCCTCCTCGACGACATCGAGGCGCGGTGCTGGGTGGAAGGCCCGCGCCTCGACCTCGTGGTCGAGCGCCTTCCGGAGATCCGTGGGGCGCATGCGTGGGCCGAACGTCGCGACGACGTGGGGCTGGCGGCGCGACTGGCGGCCGGCCTCGGTGAGTACTGGCATCGCGAAGGCGACCATGCCGAGGGTCGGACCTGGGTCACGGCCTCACTCGCCCACCGGGATGAGCTCGACGACTTCCTTGTCGCGCGACTCGACCTCGCGGCTGGGATCGTCGAGTGGCCGCGGGACCAGTCGGTGGCGCGCGAGCACTGGCAGCGCGCCATCGAGGAGCTCCGCGCGCTCGGCCATGACCGTTACCTCGCCTACACGACGGCGTTGGCCGCCGTCACCTACGTCGGCGAGGCCGAGAGCTACGACGCGGCGCTGGCGCTCTGCGACGAAGCCATCGAGCTCGCCCGAGCGGCACGGCACGAGGGGCTCATCTGGCGGACGCTCAACATGAAGGGCGAGCTGGCCCGAGTCCATGGGGACGACGACCTGGCCCTGGCGGCGTACGAGGAAGGCCGCTCGCTGGCGGCCGCCGCGCATGACGACGAGCACCTGGCCATCTTCCTGGGCAACCTCAGCTTCCTGGCCGGGCATCGGGGCGACTATCAGGAGGCCCGTCAACTCAGTCGGGAGGCGGTGCGCTTGGGCTGGTCGCACGGCCGGCGGCTGATGGCAGGTTGGACGTTGGCCCAGCTGGCTGGGGCAGAGCTCGGGCTCGGGCACCCGGAGCTCAGTGCACGCCTGATCGGAGCCGCTGACCACGCGTTGTCACTGGCGGGGATGGAGCGTCATCCCTGTGACGTGCCGGAGTACGACCGAGCCGTGGCCGGCCTGCGCCACGAGCTCGGTGATGACGAGTTCACCGGGCTGCGGTCCGAAGGTGCGAGTCTGTCCCTCGACGACGCCGTTGCCTTGGCCCTCTCCAGTGGCACGGCGACGGATCCCGCCCTCACTGAAGGAAGCCGGTCGGCGGCCTCCAGGTGATGGTCGAGCGCCGGTTGTTCGCTGTGAAGAGGGCCGGTGCCACCGCGATGAACGCTTGCGCGCTCGCGGGCACCGAGTAGCGCAACGACCCGGACGACCCAGCGCCATCGGGTCCGTCGCGTGCTGTGCGGCATCCGCGGCCGTTCTGCTCGCCGCATCGCGCTGCGCTCGATCTCGTCGAGGCGAGCCCTCGCGATGAGCGGTCCCATTTCGGTCATGGTCGATCTCCGTTTCTTTCGTGGTGCCGGCAACTCGTCGGCTGGATGGATGCGACCACGGTGGAGCGGGCACCTTCCACCGCTCTTCCCGCGCTCTGTGGCACGCGGCAGGTCGAAGGAAGGCGCAGGGAAGGTGCGCTCCCGATGCTTCCAACAGGAAGCCGCCGGAAAGCCCGGCGACACCACCAGAAGGGAAAGCGCATGAGCATCACCACCGAGAACCCTCGTACCAACGGGGTGGACACCGCGACGCTCTTCGCGACTCTGGACGCCGTCAAGGGTCAGCCGGAGATCGCCAAGTTCCAGTTCCGCGCCGCCAACACCTGGGTCGACGGGACCCACAGCCGGTCGAGCTTCTCCGGCTTCCACGGCGCGATGCAGGAGCTGGAGCACAAGAGCGTCACCACCGTGGATTCCGACCACCCCGCCGTTCTGGTCGGGCAGGACGAGGCACCGACGCCGGTGGAGTACCTCCTCCACGCCATCGCCTCCTGCCTGACGGCGGGGATCGCGAACGTCGCCGCCGTTCGCGGAGTCCGGCTGAGCAAGGTCAGTTCGACCGTCGAGGGCGACATCGACCTCCTCGGCATCCTCGGGCTGTCCGACGGCAGCGTCCGGAACGGTTACCAGCAGATCAAGGTGACCCTCCACGTCGAGGGCGACGCCGATGACGCGACGCTGCGCGGCATCGTCGAGCAGTCCCGGCGCAGGTCTGCCGTGTACGACGCCCTGACCCAGCCCACGCCCGTCGCCATCGAGGTGGTCACCGGCTGACAGCCGGACCTCCACGTCGCCGGTCCGGGCCCGAGAGGACATGCCATGACTGCCCTGCACAGCATCGACACCGTCGTGATCGGCGCCGGTCACGCCGGCCTGGCCGTGAGCCGGTTGCTCACGCTCGACGGACGCGAGCACGTCGTACTCGACCGCGGGCGGGTCGGGGAGCGCTGGCGCACCGAGCGTTGGGACTCCCTTCGCCTCCTCACTCCGGCATGGATGACCCGGCTGCCCGGGTGGGACCCCGCTGACCCGGATGTCTTCATGCGGGCCACTGGCTTCGTCCACCACCTGATGCGGTACGCCGAGTCGTTCGGCGCACCCGTCCTGACCGGGACGACGGTGGAGAGGCTCACCACCGGACCGGACGGCACCTACGACGTGCACACCGACCACGGCACGTGGCGTGCGCACTCGGTCGTGGTGGCCACCGGCCCCCATGGCACGCCCTGCGTCCCGCCCGCTGTCGATCGAGCAGACCTCCCCTTGGTCACGAGCAACCGATATCGGAATCCCGACCGCCTGGACGACGGGGGAGTGCTCGTCGTCGGTGCCTCGGCATCGGGCGTGCAGATCGCCGACGAGCTCGCACGGTCGGGCCGCGACGTCGTACTCGCGGTGGGGAGGCATACCCGGATGCCCCGTCGCTACCGCGGCATGGACATCTTCTGGTGGCTGGAGGCCACCGGCAGGCTCGCCCGCACGATCGACGAGATGCCCGATGCTGCGGCGGCTCGACGCGAGCAATCGATGCAGCTCATCGGGCGCACCACGGGTGACGGCGTCGAGAGCGATGTCGACCTGGCCGCGCTGCAGCGACGTGGCGTCCGCCTGACCGGTCGGCTGGAGAGCCTGGACGGCGGAACCGCGAGGTTCGGCGGCGAGCTCGCAGCTCTCACGGCCGACGCCGACCGGCGGATGCACGGCGTCCTCGACTCGATCGACCGGTACGTCGATCGCGCCGGTCTGGCCCGCGAGGTGCTGGCCCCGGTGCGCCCTGTCGACGTACTGACGCCGGCCGCACCTTCGCGGATCGACCTCCAGGCGCAGGGGATCCGGACCGTCGTGCTCGCCACCGGGTTCCGGCCGGACCATTCCTGGATCGATCTGGGCATCACCGCCCCCGACGGGAGCATCCGTCAGCGCCGCGGCGTGACCGACGCCCCCGGTGTGTACGTGATCGGCCAGCGCTTCCAGCACCGTCGCGACTCCGGATTCATCGACGGAGCGCGCCACGACGCCCACCGCATCGTGGCGCACCTGACGAACGAGGGGTCGGCCGCTCGCAGCGGCCGTCTCGACACGCTCGCGGAGGGGACCGCATGAACGACTACGACGTGGTCATCGTCGGCGGCCGCGTGGCCGGCGCGTCGACCGCCCTGCTCCTGGCCCGTGCCGGCCTCCGGGTGGCGGTGCTGGAACGCTCCCGGGCGGGGTCCGACACCGTCTCGACGCATGCGCTCATGCGCGCCGGCGTACTCCAGCTGTCCCGCTGGGGGGTGCTCCCCGAGGTGCTCGCGGCCGGGACCCCGGCGATCCGCAGCACCGTCTTCCACTACGGGGACGGCGGCAGCGCCCACGTGTCACTGCGATCGACCCCGGGCGTGGACGCGCTCTACGCGCCGAGACGCCACCTGCTCGACCGGGTGCTCGTCGAAGCGGCCGCTGCTTCGGGTGCCGACGTGCTGCACGAGACGCCGGTGGTCGGGTTGCTGCGTGATGACGATAGCCGCGTCCTGGGTGTCCGGGTCCCGGGCCGCAACGGCCGCGAGATCCCGGTGCGGGCAGGACTCACGATCGGTGCGGACGGCGTCGGATCCCTGGTTGCTCATGAGGTCGGGGCCGCGTTCGTGAGCCGGGGCCGGACGGCCGGCGCGCTCCTCTACCGCTACGTCGCGGGGGTTCCGAGCGAGGGCTACGTCTGGGGGTACGGCGACGGAGCGGCAGCGGGCTTCATCCCGACCAATGACGATGAGACGTGCGTCTTCGTCTCGACCACCCCTCGCCGGATGAAGGCACTTCGACGAGAGGGTGCTGAAGCAGCCTTCGGGAAGCTGCTCGATGCGGCCCCTGCGCCGATGTCCGACGTCGTACGAGCGGGTGGTGCGGCCGGGCGGCTTCGCGGCTGGCGAGGAGTGCCCGGCTATGTACGCCGCTCGTTCGGCCCGGGCTGGGCGCTCGTGGGCGATGCCGGCTACTTCAAGGACCCGATCACGACGCACGGGATCACCGATGCGCTCCGTGACGCGGAGCTGTTGGCGGATGCCGTGCTTGCGGACCGCGTCGGTGCCTCGCCCGGGGTCGCACTGGCGCACTACCAGGACACGCGCGACCGGCTGTCGCACGCTCTCGTCGAGGTCACGGAGTCGGTCTGTCGCTACGACTGGGACGGAGACCGGATCCGAACGCTGCTGCGCCGAGTCAGCGCCGCGATGAGTGACGAGATGGACCACCTGTCCGCTCGTCAGCAACCTCGTCCGGACCGGGTGTGAGGTCGGGGTGCTGCGTGAGTTGAGTCTGCCTGACAGCGGCGTGCCGGCGTTGGTAGCGTCGAGGACACGGCGCGAGGGATCAGCGGGCAACCGGGAGGGTGCCGCGATGAGAGTTCAGGTGCAGCTCCTAGGCGGTTTCGGGGTCGCCCGCGACGATGTGCCCGTAGCGGCGGACGCCTGGGCACGCCGACAGGCCGCGCAGCTGGTGCAGCTCCTCGCCCTCACTCGCGACCGCCGGATGCACCGCGAGCAGGTGATCGACGCGTTGTGGCCCGGGTTGTCGTGGGACGCGGCCGGGCCTCGGTTGCACAAGGCGGCCCACTATGCCCGACGCGCACTCGATGACCCCGACGCCGTCGTGCTGCGCCATGAGCTGGTGTCCCTGTTCCCGCGTCGGGACGACGTCGAGATCGACGTCCGCGAGTTCACCCGAGCCGCCACCCAGGCCCTGCAGACCGACGACAAGGCGCTCGCGGCCGAGGCGTTGCGGTGGTACGCCGGCCCGCTGCTGCCGCATGACCCGTACGAGCCGTGGACCGACGAGCCTCGCCGGTCTGCCCGCCGGCTGCACCTGGACCTCCTGCGGCTGCTCGGCAGGTGGGACGACGTACTGGCCGACGAGCCCGCCGACGAAGCCGCGCACCTTGCCTTGGCCCGCGCCCGCGCCGCCGCCGGTGACCGCCGCGGGGCCCTGGTCCAGCTCGAACGGCTCGAGCACGCCTTGCACCGGGAGCTGGGTGCCTCGCCGGGCGCGGAGGCCGTTCGCCTGCGCGCAGAGCTCGAGCAAGGCACCGCGGTGCGCAGGGAACCGCCGTCGCCCGCTGCGTCCGCGGACGGCGCGCCGGCCGTCCGGCTCTTCGGACGGCGGGGCGTGGGGGACCGGATCCGCGCGGTCCTCGATGAGGCGGGAGCCGGTCGGGGCGTCACGGTACTGGTCGCGGGCCCCGCCGGGGTGGGCAAGTCGGCGGTCCTGGACCTGGCTGAGGCGCTGGCCGGGCGGCAGGGCTGGAAGGTTGCGCGGGGAGGCGCGTCTTCGGTGGAGGGCCCGTGGCCCTACTCGCCGGTGCTGGAAGCCCTCAGCGCGCTGTGTCGTCGTCATCCGGCTCTCCTGGACGGCCTGGCTGACGACTTCCGGGCCGAGATCGAGCGGGCCCTGACGGGACGGGACCTGGGCTGGACCGGTGAGAACAACCACCAGCGGCTGTTCGTCGCCGCGGCGGAGCTGATGCGCGTGGCGGCCGCCGGACCCGGGCTGCTGCTCATGGTCGATGACGTCCACGACGCCGACGAGGCGTCGCTGCGCCTGCTGCACTACCTATCCCGCTGCGCCGTCGACGAACGGGTCGTGCTGGTGCTGGCCCACCGGGACCCGGCTCCCGCCCGGGTCCAGGACATCACCGCGGGCATGGTGTCGCGCGGTGGCGGATATCTCGTCGAGCTGGGGCCGCTCACCACCGGGGCGTCGCAGCGCCTGCTTGCGGACAGGTTCCCCCAGCTGGATCCGGCCGCAGCCGAGGAGATCGCGCAGGCGGGAGCGGGCCTGCCGTTCCCCATGATCGAGATGGCGCGAGCTCGGGTGAACGGCTCGGGTGGGGTGTCGGCCATCCTGCCGCCCGCGGCGCTGCGGACCTTCCAACGGGTCGCGCTGCTGGGTCTGACCTTCAGCACCGACGAGCTCCTGGCCGTCACCGACGACTCGGAGGACGAGACCTACGGCCAGCTGGAGCTGGCGTTGTCGGCCCTGGTGGTCGAGCCCGCCGAGGGAGGGTTCCGCTTCCGGCATCCTCTGGTGCGGGAGGGCCTGGTGGAGCAGCTGCCGCCTCATCAGCGATCACGCGGACACCAACGAGTGGCGGAGGCGCTGGCCGGACTGGAGCGGCCCCCGAGCCGGGTGGCCCACCACTACCTCGCGGCCGGCCTTGCCTCGCGGGCGGTGCCGTACGTCGTCCGGGCCGTGGAGATCGCCGGCGCACTGGGTGCCTACCGCGACGCGCTCGCCCTGGTCGACGGCGTACGCCGGTACGCCGGTCCGGACCACCTGCCGGTCCTGCTGGCGCGCCGGGGTGACCTGCTGATGGCTCTGGGCGACCCGGGCACCGTACCGGCGTACACCGAGGCCGCGCAGGTCACGACCGGGACCCTGCACCGACTGGTCCGCGCACGCCTGGCCCGGGCGGCCGCGGTCGGGGGAGACCTGGCGACCGCGCGCTCGGCCCTGGCGGGGCTGGACCTCCAGGACGATGAGGCCGATGCGTCCCTGCTCCTCGCCCAGGGCAACCTGGCCTTCTTCACCGGCGACATGGAGACGGCCTTGAAGGTGGCGACCGAAGCCCGCGACCGGCTGCGCGGGGTCGACGACCCGTGGCACCTGGTCGACCTGGTGGGCCTGCAGGGGTTGCTGGCTCACCAGCGAGGGGAGTGGTTCGCGAGCTTCCGCGCCGAGCTGCGACGTACGCAGGGACACGAGCGCCTGGCCGGCGCCCTCTTCGACGCCCACCTGTGCGTGGCGGAGAACCTGCTCTACGGCCGCGAGCCCTATGCGGAGATCATCGCCGAGTCCGAACAGCTGCGGCTGCGCGCCAGCCAGACCGGCGCACTGCGGGGGGTGGCCTTCGCCACCGCCCTGATCGGGGAGGCGGCTCTCATGATGGGCGACGTGCCCCGGGCGGAGGCGGAGCTCATGGAGGCCGTCGCGCTGCACGCCGACATCGACGCGGTCGGGGGTCAGGCCCACAGCATGCAGCGGCTGGCCGAGGTGCGCCTGGCCCAGGGCCGGAGCGAGGAGGCCAGGCGGCTCCTCGACGAGGCGCTGCTGCTCGCGCGCTGGTCCACCGTCGGCATGCACCTGCTGCAACGCATCTTCGGGACGCTGATCGTGTCGGCGCCCGACCCGGAGTCGGCGCGGATCATGGTCGACCGCGCGGAGAGCACCCTGGGCGAGCCCGACCAGTGTCAGTTCTGCACCGTGATGCTCGCGGTCCCCGCGGCGAACGCCTGCGCCCGCGTGGGTGACATCGCGGATGCCCACCGCTTCCTGGCGATGGCCGCGCGTTCGGTGTCGATGTGGGGCGAGAGCTCGTGGCACGCCGCCGTCCTCGAGGCGCAGGCCACGGTTGCGCTCGCGGAGGGCGATGCCGAGCGCTCCCGCCGGCTGAGCAGGGAGGCGGCCGACGCCTACTCAGCCGTCGGTCACGCCGGGGACGCCGCCCGGTGCCTGGCCGCTGCCTCGGCCGGCTGACCAGCCGCTCCACGTCGACCGCCTGGCTGGCGGCAGGGTCAGGGAAGGGCGCGGGAACTGGTGGGAAGGTGTCGGGAAGGCGTCGCCCAGACCCTGGGCGCATGACTACTACACACCACACCATTGCCCCAGAGCCCACCCGCGACCGCGCCTTCGCCGCCGACCTTCCGACGCTGGTGGCCGACGCCGTCGTCGTCCTGCGTGGGGGCCGGCGGCTGCTCGACGACGTCAGCCTGAGCCTGGCTCCCGGCGAGCTCGTCGCCGTGGTCGGCGCCAGCGGAGCGGGCAAGAGCACCCTGCTGGCATCCCTGGCCGGCCTGACCAGGATCGCGTCCGGGTCGGTCGACCTCGTGGTCCCAGGTGGACCGAGCGGCTCGCCGTACGGCGCGGTCGGGCTGGTGCCGCAGGACGACATCCTGCACCCGGACCTGCCGCTGGAGCGGACGTTGCGGCACGCCGCCGGGCTCCGGCTCGCGGGCAGCAAGCAGCGGGTCGCCGCGGCGGTCCACGACGTCTTGCACGAGCTGGACCTGGCCGACCGGGCCGCGGTCCCGGTCGGGTCTCTCAGCGGCGGTCAGCGCAAGCGGGCGAGCATCGCGGTCGAGCTCCTGGCCCGACCGAGCCTGTGCCTGCTGGACGAGCCGACCTCCGGCCTGGACCCGGCTACGTCGCGCTCGCTCGTCGCGACGCTGCGGGAGCTGGCCGACCGGGGCGCCGGGATCGCGTTCACCACCCACGCGGTGGCGGACGTTGAGACCTGCGACCGCCTCGTGGTCCTGGCCCCGGGTGGCCGGCTTGCATACGACGGCCCGCCTCGTCTGGCGGCCTCCCAGCTGGGCGTGGACACCCTCACCGACCTCTACGACCGGCTCGGCGACCCCGCCGTGCGCAGTGCGGGCACCGAGGGCGGCGCGGCGACGCCGAGCAATGCGCTGACCGGCCCCCTTGTCAGGCGGCGGCCGGCACGACGTACCGCCTCCGACGCCCGGCGGCCGCGCCCGTCGACGCTGCGACAGTTCGCCGTGTTGACCCACCGGGCTGCCGACATCGTGCTGCGCAACCGGTTGACGTTGGGCATCCTGCTCGGCTCGCCTGCCGCCGTGATCGCCATGTTCGCCATCCTCTTCCAGCCCGGTGCCCTCAGCCCGGGAGCCGATCCCACGGGCGCGGTGATGGAGGCCTACTGGCTGGCCTTCGCCGGGTTCTTCTTCGGGCTGACCTACGGCCTGCTCCAGGTCTGCACCGAGGTGCCGGTCCTGCGCCGCGAGCACCAGTCCGGCGTGAGCGATGCCGCGTACCTTGCCTCGAAGGTGGCCCTGCTGGCGCCGGTGCTGCTGGCCGTGAACGCAGTCATGCTCGGGGTGCTGCGCGTCCTCGACCGGCTTCCGGACCTCGGTGGGCGCACCTGGCTGTCCTTGTTCGTCACCTTGGGAGTCAACGCCGTCGTGGCCCTGTTCCTCGGGCTCCTTGCCTCTGCGACCGTGACGTCCGTCGCGCAGGCCGCGCTGGCCCTTCCCATGCTGTGCTTCCCGGCGGTGCTCTTCTCGGGCGCCATGGTCCCGGTGCCGGTGATGACGTCGGCCGGCGCGACCATCGCGGCGGCGATGCCCGACCGCTGGGCCTTCGAGGCGATCGCCCGACACCTCGAGGTCACCCGCCTCGTGGGTGGCGACTCGCCGTACGCGGACCTCGGCCACGCGTCGTACGGCTTCTACTGGACGCTCCTCGCGGCGATCGGAGCCATGCTGGCCGTGGCTGCCTATCTCGTGCTGCGTCGCCGGGCCCGCTGACGTGGCGACGGCAGCGCCGTACCGTTCAGCGACCGTTCGGTGTAGCCGACGGCCGGTTGAGGTGCTACGCCTCGGGGGCCGTCGCGCGGGGCGCTCGTTCGATGTTGCGCTTGAGGACCGCCAGCATCCGCGCCTGCATGACCCAGACGACCGTGGGGGAGATCCAGAAGGAGAAGAAACGTCCGAGCCATCGGGGTCGGAACACTTCGTAACCCCCGATCACGAGACGGGTGCGCCCGCCCGGCAGTTCGCTCAGCTGGAAGCCCCACAGGCCTTCGGTGTACGCCGATGGTCGTGGCTGGTCCGGGTCAAGGGCGCGGCCCCGCAGATCGCTCAGTCCATGCAGGCCCAGAAACCGATTCGGCTCGAGTACGGCGACTTCCCAGGCATCGACGGGACCATGGCGACGCGTCCAGTACTTCACGTGGTCGCCCACGGCGAGGCCCTGCCATTCGGAGTGGACCTCGCGAGCACTTGGGCGACCAGCGTTGTCGAGACGGTCCCAGGAGTACCAACCACCGCGGTCCCCACCCAGCTGGACCAGCCACGGCCAGACCTGGTTCGGCGGCGCCTCAATCGTGACCGCCATGGTCGCCCCCCGCTTACCGTTGGGGACCAGGCCGGCGCCAGGGTACGAACCGGAGACCTCTTCATGGGTTGCACCCCAGTGCAGAAGCCGAGGGCGCACGCAGCCTGCATACCCGGCAGCGGCTAGTCCCGCCGCACATGCGATCTTGCGTGCGCGTGTCATAAGTCGAGCCTGTGAGCGGCTGCTGTGCGGCGCAAGGGACCAATGGCTCCCGGTGGGTCGGCATCGGTCGCGACCTCGGCCGAGGGCTCAGCCTGCCGGGTGCGCCTCGGTGTCGGCGGGGACGACCGTGGGCAGGACCGGTGAGGGCCGGAACCCCTTGAACGTCATCCACAGGCCGACGGAGAGCTCCCACGCCGCGACCGGCAGGGTCAGGAATCCCGAGACCGGCGAGACCTGGTCGATGACGCCGAAGTACGTCGCGAGCATGGCGGTCAGGAGCATCGGGGCGCCGATCAGGCCGACTGTCGGGATGATCCGGGGCACCAACCGCGCACGGTACAGCAGGGTCCCGAGCAGTACGGCGTTGATGGCGGGCATCAGGCCGGGGCCGAGCAGGAAGGTCCAGTTCCGGACGTCGACCAGGGCGCTGGCGATCGTCGTGACGGAGGCGGCGTCGCCGCCGGTGGAGCCCGCGAAGTCCTGGCGCATCGTGACGACAGCAAGCAGGCTCACCACGCCGATCATGATCACGGCCGCCTCCAGCATGCGGGAGGTGACGAAACCGAGGGCCATCGAGCCGTTCTGCCGTTTCACCACCGGGTAGAGCGCGACCGCGCTGCCGACCGCGGTCAGGGCGTTCACCGCGTCGAGGAGGCAGCCCCACAGCACCCGGGTGTCCTGTCCCGCGCCGGTGACGTAGTCCGCGTTGTGCAGCACCGGCCCGATGAGGATCAGCGCGGGGATCGAGGACACGAAGGTGAGCAGGTAGAAGATGCCCGCCGCCCGGGAGTGGTTCCGCATCGGATCGGTGGTTGCGCCGGCGGCGTGGGCCGTGGCGGCGGCTGGTGCGGTGATGGTCATCTCAGGCTCCTGAGGTCGGTGTGTCGGGATCGGTCGATAGGCGCTTCACGTC
>DASXRJ010000145.1:0-8122 GCA_036506675.1 Nocardioides sp.
GGTACGTCGAGGTCGGGAGCGGGCCTACCCCGTCGGGCGAGTAGGGGCCACCGCCGACGGTCTGGTGGTCGACGCCGCTGGGATGCCGCCACCCTGCGAGGGCAGCCAGGAGGTTCCGTCGTCGTCGGTGGTGCAGCTCAGCGAGTCGAAGCCGGACAGCTGCGACTCGAGTGTGCGGCCGGTCTCGTGGTCGGTCCACATGATCGGGTCGAGGCTGGTGGTCGAGCCCTGCGGGCAGCCGGTGGTCAGGCTGGCCGAGACTTCGGCCCAGGTGGCCTTGGCGGGCGAGACCGAGTCGTCGAAGGTGGCCTTGAACGTGGAGAGACCGGCCTGGTACATCGTGGCGCCGCTCTTCCAGTTGGCGCCGATCGACGGCTCACCGGCGTCGTTGGAGTCGCCGAAGCTGCTGGGGGCGGGGTAGTTGGTGAAGCCCGGAGGAGTGGCGGTGCCGGCCGGCGGCGGGGCCGCCACGGAGGTCAGGGTGGCGCTGGCGGAGTAGCTGTCGCCGAGTGGCGCGAACGGCACCACGCGCACTGTGTAGGTGCCGGTGGTCGGCGGCAGGATGACCTGCTCGGGGTCGGCGCTGGAGGCCGCCGTACCGACGGAGTTGCCGGCGCTGTCGAGGACGTAGACGTCGAAGTCGGCCGCGGTGGTCGGCCAGCTGACCTTGATCACCAGCTGGTGGTTGTCGCCGTAGCCGGCGGGGGTGTTGACGTTGAGTGTGAAGTCGTCACAGGACTCCGGCAGCGTGCAGTCCGGGGTGTCGAGTGCGGTGCCGGTGGTGTTGGCCACCAGGAACGGTCCGCCTCCCCAGCTCGTGGAGGTCGCCGTGTCGGAGATGCTTCCCGACGACGGGGTGGAGGCGGTGGTGGAGCCGCTCTCGGCCACCAGGAAACCGGCGACCAGGGTGGCGGCGGCGGCGGTCCAGGCGATTCGCGAGCGCAGCAGGGTGCGGGCTGCAGACATGGGTGCGTCCTTTGGTCATGGGGGTCCTACGGCTCGAAAACGATCCGCAGGCCACGGGGTCACGCCGGCGGGTGACCTACAGCGGCTCCCCGCTCCCACCGACCCAGGTCGCTGCCCTCTGATGAGCTTCTCGGGCGACGCGGTGGGCTGCGACCACCAGAGCCTGCCTAGAATGCGACTCTGCAAATGGGGAGGGGGCTCTGACGTAGGAGAACCCCATGGAACTCGGTGCCGAAGCCGGCAACCAACTCTTCGCGGATGTCGCCAAGCTGGATCGCGACGAGCATCTGACTGACGACTTCCTCGACCGGTGGCTGTTCGTGGAACACATCCGCGATCGGCCGCATATCCAGGAGATGAGCTTCTTCGACTACACCGGCCCGGAACACCTGCTGAAGTTCTTCAACTGGATCGACAAGTTCCCCTACCGGGACTGGTTCGTGGGCGACCACAAGGACCTCGTCATGGAGAGCGTGAAACGCGACCTGGCCTGTCTGGAGGCGTTCGACCTGAAGCCCGGTGGTCTCGACATCGAGGCGGTCGGGCTCTACAACGCTCAGGACTACCTGCTTCAGCGCTTCTATCCGGTGCCCGACCGGCACCGTCCGCGGGTGATCCTCGACTTCGGTGCCGGTCATGGTCGGATGGCCAACCTTGCGATGCGCCCTCATGACCGAGTCACCGAGACGATGATCGCGGTCGACGGCATCCCGTCGTCGTACCTCACCCAGCGGGCCTACTACAGCGGCCTCGGGCTGCAGGTTGCCGACTACCTCGAGCACCGGATCGAGGGCCAGGACGTCGACGTCGCGGAACTGCAGGACGACCACGACGTCGTACACCTGCCGACGTGGCGGCTCGACCTGGTGCCGGACAACTCCGTCGACCTGGTCTGCTGTGTGCAGGTGCTCAAGGAGCTGCCGCGACAGCTGGTTCTGCACGTGCTCGAGGAGTTCTCCCGGGTGGTGAAGCCGGGTGGCTCGATCTACGTGCGCGACCACACCCTCCACCACCACCCGAACATGCTGCCGATCGACCAGCTGCTGCTCGCAAACGGCTTCGTGCTCGAGTTTTCGCCCCAGGTGCGCGACCGGGTCGACATCCACGGGTTGCCGCGGGTGTGGCGCCGCATGGACCCCGAGCTCCTGTACGACGTCCCGCGGGTGTGAGGTCGGGCACGCCCGTCGACGTGGCCCTCGATCACGTACATCCCCTCGCCGATCTGCTCCCCGCCCGCAAAGGGCGCCGCCTAGCGAGAAATCTCGGCGAGCCTGAATGAGGGATCACCATGCGCAAGGACGAACCTTGGGCCTAGGGTGAGCCTGATCCCTTCGCGAGCCGCCGCCTGACCCAACTGCGGACGCGCATAGCCTCCTTTGTTCATTTTCTGGCGATCCCGGCCGCGGCGCGCCCCCCGCTCCTTACCGTTTTGATCAACTCTCTCGGGAGCGCGAGGGGGAGGAGTGTTCAGCACATTCGAGACGCGCGCGCTCGGTGCACATCCGTTCGGCCCGGCCGCGGTTCGGCATCGACCAACGCGGCGAACATGAGGGGCCCGGTGGCGGCAGTGACCGCCCTCCTGGTTCTGCCGGGGCTGTGCCTGGTCGGCGCACCGGCGGGGCCGGTTGACGCCCCCAGCGCCCACCCTCTACACAGCCGGCTCGATCACGCAGGACCAACAACCAGCCCCCATCCGGTTACGAGCACCCAGTTCGCAGATCCACGAGAGCCAAACATCTGGCTCATCACGGTTGACGACATGCGGGCTGACGAACTGCGCTACATGCCGCGCGTCCGCGCGGTCATCGGCGCCAGGGGGTTCGTTTGGGACAGCGCGTTCTCGACATTTCCGCTGTGCTGTCCGGCCCGCGCCTCGATGGTTACGGGCATGTACGCACACAACCACCATGTCCTGGGGAACGACGCTTCCGAGCACGGCGGCTTCTACTACTTCATGAACCATAGCCATCCGGCAAACACGCTCGGCATCTGGATGCGGAGGCGAGGCTACATGACGGCATTCGTCGGCAAGTTCCTGAACCGGTACGGCGAAAAGAACGCCCGTCAGGTTCCACCGGGATGGACGCAATGGCGGGGCCTGCCCGGGCTGCAGGCGTACGACTATTTCGACCAGACCTGGAATGTCAACGGCCGCCTCGTTGAGACCAGAGGGCACAACACCCGCAACGTGACGAAGCTTTCCAGGCAGCTGATGAACAACTCAGGCGGCAAGCCGTTCTTCCTGTGGTCGTCGTACCTGGCGCCACATGCCGCGTGGGATCCGGGGGTTGGGTGGCAACTTCCTCAGCCCATGCGGGTCGATGCCACACGCCACGTTGGCCGTTCGGTGCTCGTCAAGGAGCACGACCTGAGCGATAAGCCGGCCTTCCTGCAGCGGCGTCTGAGCCCCCTGTCAACCACGACCTGGCGGCGCGTCGAAGAGAACCGGGTGCTCCGAGCACGCGCGCTCATGGGTGTCGACCGGGCGATCGACCGCACGATCGGGCGGCTGGCAAGCCAAGGGCTGCTGAGCAGGACGCTTATCATCTTCACCTCTGACAACGGATATGCCCTTGGCGAGCACAACATCCCAGGCGGCAAGGCGGTGCCCTACGAGCAGGTGACCAAGGTTCCGCTCATGATGCGCGGCCCTGGAGTCCCCATCGGAACGAGCCGGGTTCTGGTCGGGCTGCACGACATCACCGCGACCATCCTCGAGGCGAGTGGCGCCTACGCCGGTCGCACCCAGGACGGTGTGTCGCTGCTCTCGATCGCACGCGATCCGGGCAGGTACCTCCACCGGCCAATGCTGTTCGAGGGAGGCAACGTCCTCGGCAGCGAGTTGAGACTCGGCAGATCACCCCGGGGATCGCGGTTCTTCACCGCCATCAGAACGCAACGCTACGTGTATATCCGTTACATCAATGGGGCATACGAGTTCTACGACTTACGAAACGATCCGAACCAGCTGAACTCGATAAGGGGACGAACGAGTACCCGCGATCAGCTCGCCGCAGAGCTGCGGCGGCTGCGCAACTGCGACGGCTCTGAGTGCAACACGTCATTTCGACTACAGTCACTGGAAAAGCAAGAACGCTTCGGCCATCACGAGCTTTCCGGTATTCCGTCCCTGTGTGCGCGATGGTGGCTCTCCGGAGCTGAGCACGGTTGAGCTGCTCGTCACGGTCAGTGCCTATTCGCCATGCCCCGATGATTTCAGATCCGAACCTTCAACTATTTACGACACGCGGCACCGCAACGCCGCCGGCGCACTCGAGATGATGTGGTCGTTCGCCAGCCCCGACGGTCGTGCGATCTTCGAGCTGGTGACGGTCGAGGGCAATCTGAGGTACCGATGGCGACGATTGGGAGAACACGGAGTCTTCAAGCGTCCGTAGCTGGGTCGTGGACAGAGCCGCCCGCAGTGCGGGCCTGATCGATGCTCGCTTAGGGTCTGAGGCATGACCGGCGCGCTCCTGGTGGCAGGGACCACCTCCGACGCCGGGAAGAGTGTCGTGACGACGGGGTTGTGTCGGGCGTTTGCGCGGCGGGGGCTGAAGGTGGCGCCGTACAAGGCGCAGAACATGTCCAACAACTCGATGGTCTGCTCCGACGGAGCCGAGATCGGGCGGGCGCAGTGGGTCCAGGCGCTGGCGGCGCGGGCCGAACCGGAGGCGGCGATGAACCCGGTGCTGCTCAAGCCCGGCGGCGACCGGCGCAGCCACGTCGTGGTGATGGGGCAGCCGGCCGGTGAGGTCGACGCGCTGGACTTCGTGGACGGGCGGCGACATCTGGCGCGGGCGGCGTACGACGCGTATGACGATCTCGCGAGTCGGTACGACGTCGTCGTGGCCGAGGGCGCCGGCAGTCCGGCCGAGATCAACCTGCGGCGCAGCGACTACGTCAACCTGGGTCTGGCCCGGCACGCCGGGATGCCGGTGGTGGTCGTCGGCGACATCGACCGGGGTGGGGTGTTCGCGGCGATGTACGGCACCGTCGCGCTCGTCGAGGCCGCCGACCAGGCGCTGATCGCGGGGTTCGTGGTCAACAAGTTCCGCGGCGACGAGACGCTGCTCGCCCCCGGCCTCGAGGAGCTCGAACGGCTCACGGGCCGCCCCGTGTACGGCGTCCTCCCGTGGCGGCCCGACCTCTGGCTCGACTCCGAGGACGCCCTCGACCTGGCCGGCCGGCGCAGCGCACACGCGCGCACGGGCACTCTCAAGGTCGCGGTGGTCCGGCTGCCGCGGATCAGCAACTTCACCGACGTCGACGCGCTCGGGCTCGAGCCGGACCTCGACGTCGTATTCGTCAGCGACCCGCGGGCGATCGGCGACGCGGACCTCGTCGTACTCCCCGGCACCCGCGCGACCATCTCCGACCTGGCCTGGCTGCGCGACCGCGGCCTCGACCGGGCGATCGCCGACCACGCCGCGGCCGGGCAGCCGGTGCTCGGCATCTGTGGTGGGTTCCAGATGCTCGGCCGGACCGTGGCCGACCCCGACGGCGTCGAGGGCGCGGCCGGGGTCGCGGTCGACGGGCTGGGGCTGCTCGGCTGCCGTACCGACTTCGGCGCCGCCAAGGTGCTGCGGCTGCCGACCGGCGCGGCGCTGGGCGCGGAGACGTCCGGCTACGAGATCCACCACGGCCGGATCACCCGCGAGACGGGCGTCGAGGAGTTCCTGGGCGGCGCGCGCGACGGACAGGTCTTCGGGACGATGTGGCACGGGAGCCTGGAGGGCGACGAGTTCCGGCGGGTGTTCCTGGCCGAGGTGGCCGCGATCGCGGGGCGCGCGTGGACGCCGTCGACGGTCAGCTTCCCCGCGGCCCGCGAGGCCCGGCTCGAGCTCCTCGCCGACCTGGTCGAGACGCACCTCGACGTCGACGCGCTGCTCGACCTGGTCACCCACGGCGCGCCGGCCGGGCTGCCCGCGCTGCCGCCGGGAGCGTCGCGGTGAAGGTGCTGTTGTTGGGCGGTACGGCGGAGGCCCGCGCCCTGGCCGCCCTGCTGGTCGACCGCGGCGTGCCGGTGATCTCCTCGCTGGCCGGCCGCGTGGCCGAGCCCCGGCTGCCGGTGGGCGAGGTCCGGATCGGCGGTTTCGGCGGGGTCGAGGGGTTGCGCGAGTGGCTGAGCGCGGAGGCGGTGGACGCCGTCGTCGATGCGACGCATCCGTTCTCCGAGGGGATGACCGCCAACGCCATCGCGGCCTGCGCCGCCTCGGGCCTGCCGCTTCTGCGGCTGGAGCGCCCCGGCTGGAGCGACGCGCCCGGGGCCGACGGTTGGCACTGGGTCGACGGCCACGATGCTGCGGCTTCTCTCACCCGTGAGCTCGGCGCCCGTCCCTTCCTGACGGTCGGCCGGCAGTCCCTGGGCCGATTCACCGGCCCGCTGGCCGACACGGCCGCCCTGGTGCGGGTCGTCGACGCGCCGGACGTCGTACTCCCCGACGCGTGGACGCTGCTGCGCAGCCGCGGGCCCTATCGCCTCGACGACGAGCTGGCGCTGCTGCGCGAACACCGGGCCGACGTGCTGGTCACCAAGGACTCCGGCGGTTCCTTCACCTGGCCCAAGCTGGCGGCCGCCGACGAGCTGGGGATCCCGGTCGTCGTGGTCCGGCGTACGACGCACCCGGCGCTGGTGTCCGGGGCCGTGCCCATGGTCAGCGAGCCGGCCGCCGCCGACGCGTGGCTCGCCCGGCTGTGATCGCGGGTCGGTCCCGGCGAGGCTCGGGTTTGCTTGGTGCGGCCTCGGGTGTGGCTCGGGGTTGGGCCCGGCGCGGGTCCGCTGGGGCTGAGCGAGGTCGCTGGAGTAGGTGCTTGCCGACGCTCGGCCTATGGAGCCAGGTGGAACCATAGGCCGACTGCTTTGCAGATTGGTTCCCGAGGGTCAGGCGCGCCGGCGTCCGGCCCGGCGTCCGGCCCGGCGTGCGGGCCCCGAACGCCGGCGGCGGAGCAGCGCCACCGCGACAGAGGTGCCGGCCGCGGCCAGGCCGACCAGGTCGGCGAGCCGGCGGGCCCGGTCCAGGTCGGCCGGCGCGGGGGCGGGCCCGTCGCCCATCTCCGCGCGGTGCTCGACCCGGCGCGAGTCGCCGTCGCCGTACACGTTGGTGCCACCGAGTCGCACCCCGAGCGCTCCCGCGAAGGAGGCCTCGACCGGGCCGGCGTTCGGGCTGGGGTGGCGGTGGGCGTCGCGGCGCCAGGCGGCGCAGGCGTCGCGGGGCGAGCCCCCGGCGGCCGGTGCGAAGGCCGCCGCGAGCAGGGCGCTGAGCCGCGAGCCGGGCAGGTTGAGTACGTCGTCGAGCCGGGCCGAGGCCCAGCCGAAGCGTTCGTAGCGGTCGCTGCGATGCCCGACCATCGCGTCGAGGGTGTTGGCGGCGCGGTAGCCGAGCAGGCCGGGTACGCCGCCGACGGCGCCCCACACGAGCGGCGCGACGACCGCGTCGGAGGTGTTCTCGGCCAGGGACTCCACGGCCGCCCGGGCGATCTCGGCGGCGTCCAGGTCGCTGGTGTCGCGGCCGACCAGATGGGTCAGCTGGATCCGGGCGGCGGGCAGGTCGCCGGCGGCCAGCTGAGCGTGCAGGATCTCGGCCTCTCGAGCCAGCGACCGGCCGCCGAGCACGGTCCAGGTGGCCGCCGCGGTGACCAGAGTGTGCGTCAGCGGACGGCCGCGAGTGGAGCGCTCGAGGGCGACCCCGAGAAGCGTCGTCGACCCCACCAGCACCAACGCGTACGCCGCCCCCCGTGTCCTGCTGGCGGCGTACACGCGGCGTTCGAGGGCCGCGGCGAGGCGGCCGAAACCGGCGACCGGGTGGTGCTGCGACGGGTCGCCGAGGAGCCGGTCCGCGGCGTACCCGAGCGCCAACCCGGCCGCGCGGCTCATGCCTGGATCACCAGTTGCGGAGGTGGCGGAGTCGGGGCGGCGGAGTCGGGCCGGGCGATCAGAGGGATGCGGCGAGCTCGCGGCGAGCCGCCTCGGCGGTCGCGTCGCGGTGGAGGCGGCCGACCAGCCCGGTGAGTACGACGCCGATGGTCGCCCACAGCGAGGTCAGCGTGAGAAGCGAGCCGATCCGGAACGACCACAGCGTGCCGGCCGGGAAGGACCCGGTCTCGTCGACGCGCGGCATCACGATCGCGGCGATCACGACGACGATGAGGTACG